>NZ_JBITFP010000031.1:4453-74952 GCF_044456245.1 Micromonospora sp. NPDC051006 | reverse complement strand
AACTCAACGGACGACCCCGCCAAACCCTCGACTGGCAGAATCCTGCCGAGGTACTCAACAAGCACCTCGTTGCAACAGCCGCTTGAAACCGCCCGTCGGGGAGGCCACTATTTCCGTGTTCGAGCGCGATCTTGAGGGTGTTGTCCACAGGGGTCCCCGGGACCACGGCACATCCGGCAGCGTTGACCCATGCCGAAGGCCCCTCGCCGTCCGCCAGAGCTGCGCGGTCGGATCTTCCGCGGCTCCGCCGCCGTCTCGCGCGGACTGCTCACCCGCAACGACCTCCGCAGCTCCGCCTGGCGCCCACTGTTCCGCGACGTCTACACCGACGCACAGCTTCCGGTCACTCACCGGATGAGGTGCCTGGCGGTCGGTCGCTGGCTGGCCCCGCCATCCGCGGCCATCGCCGGACCGTCTGCCGCAGCCCTGTACGGCGTGGCCGAGGTACCGCTGGACCAGCCCGTCGATGTGCTCGTGCCGACCGGCGCGGTTCCGGATGCGCGCCCGGAGGAGACCACGCCAGGATCGGAGCCGAGCGCAATGCCGCCGATGGGATCGTCTGGGGCGTCGGCCGTAGATGGCGAAACCGGGCCCTGCGCGAGGTCGGCCCGTCGGGGTGGACGGGCCGCGTCGGACCGGCCGCCCAACCGGTCGACTGTCGGGCGATCTCGGCCGCGGATGAGCCCGGTCGCCGGAGTCCGGGTGCATCACGGCGCGATCCAACCCGGGGATGTCGTCGACCGGGCCGGGATTCTCGTGACGTCACCGGCCCGTACCTGCTGGGATCTCGCCCGCTGGCTGGACGTGGTAGAGGCCGTGGTCATCATCGACGCACTGCTCTCCCGCCGGCTGACGGACGTGACGGCTCTGCGCGAGTACGCGCTCACCCGGGTCGGCCAGAGAGGCTGGCGTTCGCTGCTGCACGCCGTACGGCTCGCCGATCCGGGTGCCGAATCGCCGCAGGAGTCACGGACCCGGGTCCGGCTGGTGTTGGCCGGCCTCCCCCGTCCGGTGACGCAGTTCGTCGTCGCCGAGGCTGGGCGGTTCATCGCCCGGCTCGACCTGGCCTGGCCCGAGTTCAGGGTGGCGATCGAGTACGACGGCCTCTGGCACGACGACTCGGAGCAGTTCCACCGCGATCGCCGTCGGCTGAATCGCCTCCTCGGTGCGGAGTGGATCGTCCTCCACCTCACCGCGAAGCGGCTACGCGACGACTTCGAAGGCTTCCTCGCCGAGGTCCGGGCCGCCCTGCGTTCCCGTGGCTATCGCCGAACCCACTGACGAAGATCGCGCCACAACACGGATGTAGTGGCCTCCCCACGTCGGGGAGGCCACTACATCACTGCTACAGCGCGATCTTGTGGGGCGCGGTACGCGGGTGGGTCAGGCGGTGAGGTACTTCTGGAGGTCGTCGAGGATCTTGTTGGCGGCGCCGACCCCGATGCCGGTCATCCAGACCTCGTCAGCGACGACGTGCGCCTTGTTCGCCTTGACCGCGGAGAGGCCCTTCCAGAGCGTGCCGCCGGTGACCTTGGCCTGCTCGGCCGCGGCCTTGTCGCCGTACGCGGTCACGAAGATGACGTCGCCGTCGACCTCGTTGATCCGCTCGGGGCTGACCACGTCGAAGCGCTTGTCCTCCTTGGCGGCGAGCTGCTGCCGCTCGGGCCGGCCCAGGCCGGTGTCGCCCACCACGATGCCGGAGAACGAGTCGGGGCCGTAGACCCGGATGGCGCCCGGGAGGAAGCGCACGATGGAGATCTTGCGACTGGCGGCGTCGCCGAGCTTGGCGCCGAACTCCTTGGCCTTGGTCTCGTAGGCGGTGAGCAGGTCACGCGCCTGCTGCTCCTTGCCGAGCGCCTTGCCGTCGAGGAGGAAGTTCTCCTTCCAGGTGATGCCGACCTTGTCGGTGAAGACGGTCGGCGCGATGGCGGCCAGCTCGTCGTAGAACTTCTCCTGGCGGAACTTGCTGCCCAGGATCAGGTCGGGCTTGAGCGCGTTGATCGCCTCGAGGTCGGGCTCGGTGAGCACGCCGACCTCCTTGATGCCGGCGAGCTTCTCCTCGCCGAAGTACGTCGGCCAGCTCCTCGCCTCGCCCGCGGTGGCGGCGCCGATCGGGGTGATGCCGAGCGAGAGCGCGGTGTCGATCTTGTCTGTGTCGAGGACGACGACCCGCTTGGGCTCGGCCGGCACCTTGGTGGTGCCCATGGCGTGGGTGATCTCCCGGGTCTCCCCGCCGGTGGTGCCGGCAACCGGGTCGCTCTCACCACAGGCGGTGAGTCCGACGCCGAGGGCGGCGGCCGCGGCGAGAGCGGCGACGAGACGACGCATCAGATTCCTTCCGAGGGGTACGAGCCGGCGAGTGCGCCGGCGGCAGGGGTGGCGCCGGACGATCCGGCAGCCGGGGCACCCGACGGACCGGCGGCGGGGGAACCGGCGCTGGTCGGGTCGGTGCCGACGGGGGTGGCGACGACGGACGATCCGCCGGCCAGGGTGGGACTGGTGAGCGCGGGCACCACCAGCGGCGCGCCGGTGACCGGGCACGGCACCACCACGCAGTCGAGCCCGAACACCTCGCGGACCAGGTCCGCGGTGAGGATCTCGCGGGGCGGTCCGGCGGCCACCACGGCTCCGGCGCGCATCGCGACCAGGTGGTCGGCGTACCGGGCGGCCTGGTTGAGGTCGTGCAGCACGGCCACCACGGTGCGGCCCCGCTCGGCGCGGAGCCGGTGCAGCAGGTCCAGCACCTCCACCTGGTGTGCCAGGTCGAGGAAGGTGGTCGGCTCGTCCAGCAGCAGCGCGTCGGTGTCCTGCGCGAGGGTCATCGCGATCCACACCCGTTGCCGCTGGCCACCGGAGAGGGTGTCCACCGGCCGGTCGGCGAGGCCGGTGACGTCCGCCAGGGCCATGGCCTGGTCCACCGCGGCGCTGTCCTCCTCCGACCACTGCCGCCACCAGCGCTGGTACGGCTGCCGGCCCCGGCCGACCAGGTCGGCGACCGTGACGCCTTCGGGCACCAGCGGGCTCTGCGGCAGCACGCCGAGCCGGCGGGCCACCTCCCGGGTGGGCAGTTCCCGGATGGCGGCGCCGTCCAGCAGCACGGTCCCGCGCCGCGGGGTGAGCAGCCGGGCCATGGTCCGCAGCAACGTCGACTTACCGCAGGCGTTCGGCCCGACGATCACGGTGAACGCGTCGGCGGGCAGGTCCAGGTCCAGCCCGTCCAGCACGGTCCGCTCGTCGTAGCCGGCGACCAGGTCGCGGGTGGAGAGCATCACGCCTCCTCGTAGGGGTGGAGGGAGAAGCGGGTGGCGGCGGTGGTCACGAGGTCCGCCGGCGGCCACGCAGCAGCAGGTACATCAGGTACGGGCCGCCGATCGCGGCGGTCAGCACGCCGGCCGGCAGCTGGGTGGGCGCGAAGAGTCGGCGGCCGGCCAGGTCGGCCAGCACCAGCAGCAGGGCGCCGAGCAGCGCGGCGCAGAACACCGGCGGCCGTTCGGCCCGGACCAGCCGCCGGGCCACCTGCGGCGCGACCAGGGCGACGAAATCGACCGCGCCGACCTGGGCGGTGACCATCGCCGCGACGAACACGCCGGTGCCGGCGAGCCCGATCCGACGGGCCACCGGGCGCAAGCCGATGCCACGCGCCGTGTCGTCGTCGAGCGCGGTGCTGTTCAACGCCCAGCCGGCCCAGGCCAGCACCGGCAGCAGGACGAGCAGGGTGCCGGCGATCCAGAGGGTCTCCGTCCAGCCCTTGCCCGCGAGGGTGCCGATCAGCCAGATCTGCGCGCGCAGCCCGTCGATCGGGTCCGCGGTGAGCATGACCACCTCGGTGAGGGCCCGCAGCGCGAACGCCACCGCCACCCCGGCGAGCACGAACCGCTGCGCGGCCAGCCCGTGCCGCGCGCCGAGGGCGAGCAGCAGGACCGCGGCGGCCAGCCCACCGACCAGCGCCGCGGGCGCGACCAGCACCGCGGCGGCGCCACTGGTCAGCGTCACCGTCGCGGCGAGCCCGGCGCCCTGGGTGATGCCGATGACGTCCGGACTGGCGAGCGGGTTGCGAGCGACGCTCTGGATCATCGTCCCGGCCACCCCGAACGCCGCGCCGGCCACCGCCGCCAGCACGATGCGCGGCAACCGCAGGTCGAGGACGACCAGGTCGTACGGGGTGCCGACGCCGGAGAGCGAGCGCAGCACGTCGCGCGGGGCGACGTACGGGGTGCCGAGCGAGAGGCTCAGCACGACGGCAGCCGCCAGCAGCACGATCAGCACGGCGGCGACCAGCACCGAGCGGCGCCGGATCTGGACGCTGACCGGGCCGAGCCGCAGCAGCGAGCGGCCGGGCAGCCCCGCCGTGCCCAGGGCCGGCGAGGCGTCGGTGGTGGCGGTCACGCGGTCACCACCCGGGCGCGACGGACCAGGAAGGCCAGCAGCGGCGCGCCGATCAGCGCGGTGACGATGCCGGCCGGTATCTCGCCGGGCGGGGCGACCAGCCGGCCGACGACGTCGGCACCGAGCAGCAGCGCCGGCCCGAGCAGCGCGGAGACCGCGAGGGTCCACCGGTGGTCGGCGCCGACCAGCGCCCGGGCCAGGTGCGGCACGGCCAGCCCGACGAAGGCGATGGGTCCGGCGGCGGCCACGGCGGCGCCGGTGAGCAGCACGGCGGCGATGCCCCCGCCGAGACGCACCAGGCCGATCCGGTGGCCGAGCCCGCGGGCCACGTCGTCGCCGAGGGCGAGCGCGTCCAGTCCCCGGGCGACCAGGGCGGCCAGGATCAGCCCGGCGAGCACGAAGGGCAGCACCTGCGCGGAGACCGACAGGTCCCGACCGGTGAGCCCGCCGACCACCCAGAACCGGTACTCCTCGAAGGTCCGGGCGTCGATGCTGAGCAGCGCGTACACCCCGGAGGCGAGACTGGCGTCGAGCGCGGCGCCGACCAGCGCGAGGGTGACCGGGCTGGCGCCCTCGCGGGCCCGGGAGGCCACGGCGAAGACCAAAAGCCCGGCCAGCAGCGCTCCGCCGATGCCGAACCAGACGTACCCGGCGAGCGTGCCGACGCCGAAGACGGAGATGGCCAGCACCACGCCGAACGAGGCGCCGGCGCTGATGCCGAGGATCCGCGGCTCGGCGAGCGGGTTGCGGGTGAGCGCCTGGAAGAGCACCCCGGCCACCGCGAGCGCGAGACCGACCGCGAGGCCGAGGGCGGTACGCGGCATCCGCAGCTCGCGGACGATCGTGCTCGCCTCGCCGCCGTCGGGCGCGACCAGCGCGTGCCAGACCTGGTCCACCGCGAGCGGCCGGCTGCCGAGGGCGAAGCTGGCCAGCACGGCGAGCAGCAGCAACAGCCCGGCCGCGAGGGTGACCGCGAGTCGACGCCCGTTACGGGCGCTGCTGCGGCGGCCGGCGGCAACCGGCCGGCTGGCGAGGGTGGTCACGAGTCTCCTGCGGGTACGCGCTTAGGTTCGCCTTACCTTAGCCGACCTCGTGCGACGGGCCCCACCGGCGGTCGTCCATCGAACCTCGTTGAGCTGGGCGGACAGCCCGGCGGACCGGCGACGGTGGGCGTCGTGCGCCCCTAGGGTGAGGGCATGCGATTCGACCAGCACACGGTCGTCCTGCTGGTCCGCCCGCCGGACGCCCCGGAGCTGCCGCCGGAGGCGGCCGACCGGTTGCAGGACGCCCACCTGGCCCACCAGGCGGGCCTGGTGGAACAGGGCCTCGTCCTCGCGGCCGGGCCGTTCGTCGACGCGGACGACGACCGGCTGCGCGGGTTCGTGGTGCTCGCCGTCCATCGCGACCGGGCACGGGAGCTCTACCGCAACGACCCGGCGGTACGGGCCGGACGGCTCGTCGTGCAGGTGATGAACTGGATGGTGCCCGAGGGGAACGTCCGGTTCGAGAGCGTGCCGATGCCGCGCTCGATGCTGGAGGCGGCGGCGGGCGACTGACCCGGGGCGCCCGTCAGCCCTGCGCGCCGCTGCGAGGGGCGGGTGCCGGGGTCGCGGCGTCGATCTGGTGGTCGGCCCAGACGTACGTCTCGGGCAGCAGGTCGCCGACCGGCACGACGCGCAGCGCGTCCATCGGCCCGACGATCACCCGGATCGACGGGTAGTAGTCCCGCAGCACCTGCCGGCACCGGCCGCAGGGCGGGATCACCCCGCGACCCCGGTCGCCGACCGCGACGATGGTCTCCAGCTCGCCGACGCCCTGGGTGGCGGCCGCGCCGACGGCGACCAGCTCGGCGCAGGGCCCGCCGGTGAAGTGGTAGACGTTCACGGCGGTGAAGACCCGGCCGTCCGCGCTGCGGGCCGCGGCGGCGACGGTGTGGTTCTCACCACGGCAGCGCAGCTTGGCGACCGCCGTGGCCGCCTGCACCAGCGCCCGGTCGGTGTCCCGCATCGTCATCGGCGTCCCCTCGTCGAGCTCGGTCGGCGGCAACTCTAGCCCGGTCGGATTCCTCCACTGGTTCCGCGACCGCGGGCGGCGACGCGTCGATGGCTGCGGACCGGTGAGGGGCCGGCCGCCGGTAACCCAGGGGCGGCGCCGCCCGCGCCTGCCTATTCTTGGCGACGACATGCAGAATCCAGCCGCACCGGCCGCGTCCGACTCGCTCCGTGAGCTGCACCGCCGCCTCTCCCCCCTGATGTTCCGCGATCAGCGCCGCCTCCAGCGACGGCTGGACGGCGTCCGGAAGCTGCGCGACCCCGAGCGGCGGGAGTCGGCGCTGACCGAGATCACCGCCGAGGTCGCCCGGGCCGAGCAGCGGCTGGTCGACCGGCGGGCCGCGGTACCGGTGATCACGTACCCGGCCGGCCTGCCGGTGAGCGACCGCAAGGACGACATCGCCAACGCGATCCGGGACCACCAGGTGGTGATCGTGGCCGGCGAGACCGGCTCCGGCAAGACCACCCAGTTGCCGAAGATCTGCCTGGAGCTGGGGCGCGGGGTGCACGGGCTGATCGGGCACACCCAGCCCCGGCGGCTGGCCGCCCGCACCGTCGCCGACCGGATCGCCGAGGAGCTCGGCACCGAGCTGGGCGACGTGGTCGGCTACAAGGTCCGCTTCACCGACCAGGTCAGCGACCGCAGCCTGGTCAAGCTGATGACCGACGGCATCCTCCTGGCCGAGCTGCAGACCGACCGGATGCTCCGCCAGTACGACACCCTGATCATCGACGAGGCGCACGAGCGCAGCCTCAACGTCGACTTCATCCTCGGGTACCTGAGGCAACTGCTGGCCCGCCGCCCCGACCTCAAGGTGATCATCACCTCGGCGACCATCGAGACCGACCGTTTCGCACGGCACTTCGCCGACGCCGAGGGCAGGCCCGCCCCGATCGTCGAGGTGTCCGGCCGGACCTACCCGGTCGAGGTGCGCTACCGGCCGCTGGTCGAGGTCAACGAGGCGGAGGAAGAGGAGGACGACGGCGAGGGCGAGAACGTCCGGGACCAGATCCAGGCGATCGGCGACGCGGTCGAGGAGCTGGCCGCGGAGGGCCCCGGCGACATCCTGGTCTTCCTCAGCGGTGAACGGGAGATCCGGGACACCGCCGACGCGCTGGGCAAGCTGGTGCAGAAGAAGCGCGCGCTGCTCGGCACCGAGATCCTGCCGCTGTACGCCCGGCTCTCCGCCGCCGAGCAGCACCGGGTCTTCGCCGCGCACACCGCGCGCCGGGTGGTGCTCGCCACCAACGTCGCGGAGACCTCGCTGACCGTGCCCGGCATCAAGTACGTGGTCGACCCGGGCACCGCCCGGATCTCCCGCTACTCCAGCCGGCTCAAGGTGCAGCGGCTGCCGATCGAGCCGGTCTCCCAGGCGTCGGCGAAC
Organism: Micromonospora sp. NPDC051006; assembly: GCF_044456245.1. Taxonomy (NCBI): domain Bacteria; kingdom Bacillati; phylum Actinomycetota; class Actinomycetes; order Micromonosporales; family Micromonosporaceae; genus Micromonospora; species Micromonospora sp. NPDC051006. The sequence goes on along the minus strand of NZ_JBITFP010000031.1, from coordinate 67,130 downwards.
CAGCGCAAGGGGCGCTGCGGACGCACCTCGGACGGCATCTGCATCCGCCTCTACGACGAGCAGGACTTCCTCTCCCGCCCCGAGTTCACCGACCCGGAGATCCTGCGGACCAACCTGGCCTCGGTCATCCTCCAGATGACCGCGATCGGGCTCGGCGACATCGCCGCCTTCCCGTTCATCGACCCGCCGGACCGGCGCAACGTCACCGACGGCGTCAACCTGCTGCACGAGCTGGGCGCCTTGGACCCCACCGAGACCGACCTGACGAAGCGCCTCACCTCGCTGGGGCGGCGGCTGGCGCAGCTGCCGGTCGACCCCCGGCTGGCCAGGATGGTGGTGGAGGGCGAGCGCAACGGCTGCGCCACCGAGGTGATGGTGATCGCCGCCGCGCTCTCCATCCAGGATCCCCGGGAACGGCCGGCCGACAAGCAGGCCCAGGCCGACCAGGCGCACGCCCGGTTCACCGACCGGGAGTCGGACTTCGTCGCGCTGCTCAACCTCTGGCGCTACCTGCGGGAGCAGCAAAGAGCCCTCTCCTCCAGCGCCTTCCGCCGGATGTGCAAGGCCGAGTACCTGAACTACCTGCGGGTCCGCGAGTGGCAGGACATCGTCAGCCAGCTGCGCCAGGTGCTGCGTACCCCCGAATCAGGTGGCGGGGGGCGCGGCGGGCGAGCGGCGCGCGACGCCGACGGCGGCCCGGACGCCGGGCAGCGGCGCGGGGTCGGCGCGGACCTGCCGGAGGAGATCGACACCCCGAAGGTTCACCAGTCACTGCTGGCCGGGCTGCTGTCGCACGTCGGGCTCAAGGATCCGCAGAAGAACGAGTACCTGGGCGCCCGGGGGGCGAAGTTCGGGCTCTTCCCCGGCTCGGCGCTGTTCCGCAAGCCGCCGCGCTGGGTGATGGCCGCCGAGCTGGTGGAGACGTCCCGGTTGTGGGGCCGCATCGCCGGCCGGGTCGAGCCGGAGTGGGTCGAGCCGCTCGCCCAACACCTGGTCAAGCGCAGCTACAGCGAGCCGCACTGGGAGAAGAAGCAGGCGGCGGTGATGGCGTACGAGAAGGTGACCCTCTACGGCATTCCGCTGGTCACCTCCCGGAAGGTCAACTTCGGTCGGATCGACCCGGCGCTGAGCCGGGAGCTGTTCGTCCGGCACGCGCTGGTGGAGGGCGACTGGCAGACCCACCACCAGTTCTGGCAGGACAACCAGCGGTTGCTGACCGAGATCGAGGAGCTGGAGCACCGGGCCCGCCGGCGGGACATCCTCGTCGACGACGAGACGGTGTTCCGCTTCTACGACGAGCGGATCCCCGCCGACGTGGTCTCCGGCCGGCACTTCGACGCCTGGTGGAAGAAGACCCGCCGGGAGCGGCCCGAGCTGCTCACCTTCACCCGTGAGCTGCTGGTGAACGCCGGCCGGAGTGGGGTCGAGGAGGCCGACTACCCGGACGAGTGGCGCGCCGACGGGGTGGCCCTGCCGCTGACCTACCGGTTCGAGCCCGGCACCCCGACCGACGGCGTCACCGTGGACATCCCGCTGCCGCTGCTCAACCAGGTGCCGGCGGAGAGCTTCGACTGGCAGGTGCCCGGGCTGCGCGAGGAGCTGGTGATCGCGCTGATCCGCTCGCTGCCCAAGGCGCTGCGCCGCAACTTCGTCCCGGTGCCGGACTACGCCCGGGCCGCGCTCGCGGCGATGCCGGCCGGCGAGGAGCCGCTGCTGGACGCGCTCACCCGGCAGCTGCGCCGGATGACCGGGGTGACCGTGCCCCGGGAGGCCTGGGACGTGCCGAAGCTGCCACCGCACCTGCGGGTGACGTTCCGGGTGCTCGGCGAGGACGACCAGCCGGTCGCCGAGGGCAAGGACCTGCCGACGTTGCAGCGCCAGCTCACCCGGGAGGTACGCCAGGTGGTGGCGGCCGCCGCGCCGGACGTGGCCCGCACCGGGCTGCGTGAGTGGAGCATCGACACCGTGCCGCGCAGCATCGAGCAGGTGCGCGCCGGCTACGCGGTGACCGCGTACCCGGCGCTGGTGGACGAGGGCAGCACGGTCGGCGTACGGGTCTTCGACTCGGCCGCCGAGGCGGAGGCGGCGCACTGGGCCGGCACCCGGCGACTGCTGCGGCTGACCGTGCCGTCGCCGGCGAAGTTCCTGCAGGGGCGGCTGTCGAACGAGGCGAAGCTGGCGCTCAGCCGCAACCCGCACGGCAGCGTGCCGGCGCTGATCGAGGACGCGGCCGGAGCCGCGATCGACAAGCTGATCGCCGACGCGGGCGGCCCGGCCTGGGACGCCGACGGCTTCGCCGCGCTGCGCGAGCGGGTCCGGGCCGACCTGGTGGACACCGTCGTCGAGGTGATGGAGCGGGCCCGCCGGGTGCTCGCGGCGGGGTACGCGGTCGAGCAGCGACTCGGCCGGACGCAGAACCTGTCGGTGGTGGCCGCGCTGGCCGACATCCGCGCCCAACTCTCCGGGCTGGTGCACGCCGGCTTCCTCACCGAGACCGGGTACGCCCGCCTGCCCGACCTGCTGCGCTACCTGACCGCGATCGAGCGGCGGCTGGAGCGGCTGCCGCAGAACCCGCAGCGGGACCGGCAGCAGCAGGACCGCGTCGCCACGGTGCGCAAGGAGTACGACGACATGCTCGCCGCGCTGTCACCGGCCCGCCGGCAGGAGGCCGCGGTACGGGAGATCCGCTGGATGATCGAGGAGTTACGGGTGAACGTCTTCGCCCAGGCGCTCGGCACCCCGTACCCGGTGTCGGAGCAGCGCATCTACCGGGCGATGGACGACGCCGAGGGGCGCTGAGCCGACGGGACCGGGGCGGGTCCGGCGAGTCCGCGCCGGACCCCGCCGGTCCCCACCGGGTGGTGTGGCGCGGGGCAGATCGGGAAGACGCCTCGCCCTCGCGTGCCGACCGGGCGCGCCACCGCGGTGAGGAGCCCGATCCGTGCCCACTGCCCCTGTGGTCCCCGGAGCCGTCCCGGGCAGCGCCGTCGCCGGCCGCCCCCGGCCGGCCCGCACCAGGGCCGTCGCCCGCCTCGTGGGGTTGCTCGTCGCCGGGCTGGCGCTGCTGCTGATCGGCGTCCTGCACCTGCCCGGGAGCCCGGTCGATCCGGTCCGGGAAACGGTCAGCGACTACGCGCTGTCGCGCCACGGGTGGCTGTTCAACGTGGCGATCGTCGCGCTGGCGGTGGGGTCGGCGCTGCTGCTCGCCCCGGTCGCCCGGTCCGTCGGGCGGGCCGCCGGCGGGCGGGTTCGGCTCCTGTCGGCGGTGGGACCGGCCGGACTGGGCGCCTGGTGCCTGGGGCTCGTGGTCCTGGTCGTCTTCCCGCGCGATCCGGTCGGCGCCGCGGTGACGACGACCGGGGACATCCACCGTTGGGCCGCGGTCGCCGCCCTGTCGGGGCTGCCGGTCGGCGCGCTGCTGACCGCCGTACGGCATCGGGGGCGGCTCGCCCGCGCGGTGGGCCTGGGTGCGATCGCCTGCCTGGTCGCGATGGCCCCCTTCGTGGCCGCCTACCTGGTGGGCTCCCCGCTGCGCCCGTTCGTGGGTCTGATCGAACGCCTCGTCTGCCTCGGCGAGGTCTGCCTGCTGCTGCTCGTCGCGCAGCTGGGACGTCTCGACCGGTCGGACGGCCGGGGCGACCCCCTACAGCGGCTCGACGCCGGGCGGAAGCTCGCCGGTGGAGGTGGCGTCGCGGACGTAGTCGAGCAGGATGCGGCGCAACTCCCGGCCGGCGTGGGTGGGCACCACGTCCCGGCGTCGGGCGACGGCGATGGTCCGGGTCACCCCGGGTGGGGCCAGCCGGGTGATCCGCACCCCCGGGCGGCGGGCGACCACGATGCCCGGCACCAGCGCGATGCCCAGACCGGCCTCGACGAAGCTGAGCACCGCGTCCATCTCTCCGCCGTCGACGGCGAAGGTCGGCTCGAAACCGGCCTCCCGGCAGGCCTGGATGGTGGCGTCGCGCAGGTCGTAGCCCTCCCGGAACATCACCATCGGCTGGTCCCGCAGGTCGGTGATGCGCAGCTCGCCGGTTGTGGCGGCGGCGGGCAGCCCGGCCACCGAGGCGACCACCAGGCTCTCCCGCAGGATCGGGTCGACGCGCAGCCCGGGGTCGGCGCCCTGGGCCGGCATGATGATCAGCGCCAGGTCAAGGTCGCCGCGGAGCAGGTCACGGACCAGGTCCTGTGAGCCGCCCTCTTCCACCCGCAGGTCCACGGTGGGATGCGCGTCGCGGAACCGGCGCAGCACCGGCGGGGCGAGCGAGGTGGCCAGGCTGGGCGTGGCGCCGAGGCGTACCCGGCCCCGGCGCAGCCCGACCAGCTCCTGCACCTCGCGGGTGGCGGTGTCGACGTCGGCGAGGATCCGCTTGGCCAACGGCAGCAGCACCTCGCCGGCCGTGGTGAGCGCGATGTTGCCCCTTACCCGCTCGAAGAGCGGGGCTCCCAGGTCGGTCTCCAGGGCGTGAATTTGCTTACTCAACGACGGCTGGGTTATGCCGACGATGTCGGCCGCCTGGGTGAAATGTCGTACTTCGGCCACCGCAACGAAGTACCTGAGCTGATGGAGCTGCATCTACATAGCCTACGGCTATCAAGACTGCGGGGTCGATGCATTGGACGACTGATCAAAGTGCTTTTAGCGTCGAACGCGTGGTAGTCACGAGAACCCGGTCGCCCATCCGCTCCAACGTCGGCCTGAAAGCCGTCATGGCGGTGACGGGCATCATCCTGGTGCTGTTCCTCATCCTGCACATGCTCGGCAACCTGAAGGTGTTCACGGGGGAGACCTCGTTCGACCACTACGCGCACTGGCTGCGCGACATCGGCAAGCCGCTGCTGCCGGGCGTCTGGTTCCTCTGGATCCAGCGTGGCGTGCTGACCGTCGCCGTGCTGGGGCACATCGCCGCCGCCACCGCCCTGGCCCTACGGGCCCGGGCCGCCCGACCGGTCCGGTACGCCCACCGGGCGAAGGTCCGGGGCAGCTACGCGGCCCGCACGATGCGCTGGGGTGGGGTGATCATCCTGCTCTTCGTCATCTACCACCTGCTGGACCTGACCACCGGTCACCTGAACCCGGTCGGCGACCCGACCAGGCCGTACGCCAACGTCGTCGCCGACTTCGCGCCGGAGCGCTGGTACGTCACGCTCTTCTACACCCTGGCGATCGTCGCGCTGGGCTTCCACCTGCGGCACGGGGCGTTCAGCGCGTTCCGCAGCCTGGGGCAGCAGACCCCGCAGGGTGAGCGCCGGGCCCGCACCGCCGCGTTGGTCTTCGCCGTCGCGCTCTGCGCCGGCTTCCTGGTGGTCCCGTTCGCCGTACTCACCGGATTGGTGGCCTGAACATGGATCTCTACACCGAGGGCGACCCGATCGCCGACGCCAAGGCTCCCGACGGCCCGATCGAGCAGCGCTGGTCCACCCGGCGCTTCGAGGCCAAGCTGGTCAACCCGGCCAACCGCCGGAAGATGACGGTGATCGTGGTCGGCACCGGTCTGGCCGGCGGCTCGGCCGCGGCCACGCTGGCCGAGCAGGGCTACCACGTCAAGTCCTACTGCTACCAGGACAGCCCGCGCCGGGCGCACTCGATCGCTGCGCAGGGCGGCATCAACGCGGCGAAGAACTACCGCAACGACGGCGACTCGGTGCACCGGCTCTTCTACGACACCGTCAAGGGCGGTGACTTCCGCTCCCGCGAGTCGAACGTGCACCGGCTCGCCGAGGTCTCGGTCAACATCATCGACCAATGCGTGGCGCAGGGCGTGCCGTTCGCCCGCGAGTACGGCGGCCTGCTCGACACCCGCTCCTTCGGTGGCGCCCAGGTGCAGCGCACCTTCTACGCCCGGGGCCAGACGGGCCAGCAGCTGCTGCTCGGCGCGTACCAGGCGCTGGAGCGGCAGATCGGCCTCGGCAACGTGGAGATGAACGCCCGGCACGAGATGCTCGAGCTGGTCGTGGTGGACGGCAAGGCCCGGGGCATCGTGGTCCGCGACCTGGTCACCGGCGAGATCAGCACCGAGATGGCCGATGCCGTGGTGCTCGCCTCCGGCGGCTACGGCAACGTCTTCTACCTCTCCACCAACGCCAAGGGCTGCAACGTCACCGCCACCTGGCGGGCGCACCGCAAGGGCGCGTACTTCGCCAACCCGTGCTACACCCAGATCCACCCGACCTGCATCCCGGTCTCCGGCGACCACCAGTCGAAGCTGACCCTGATGAGCGAGTCGCTGCGCAACGACGGCCGGGTCTGGGTGCCGAAGGCCAAGGGCGACGACCGCAGCCCCCGCGACATCCCCGAGGACGAGCGGGACTACTACCTGGAGCGGATCTACCCCTCCTTCGGCAACCTGGTCCCCCGCGACATCGCCTCCCGCGCCGCGAAGAACGTCTGCGACGAGGGCCGGGGCGTCGGGCCGACCAAGCTCGGCGTCTACCTCGACTTCGCCGACGCCATCAACCGGCTGGGCCGCAAGGCCATCGAGGCCAAGTACGGCAACCTCTTCGAGATGTACGAGCGGATCACCGGCGAGGACCCGTACGAGGTGCCGATGCGGATCTACCCCGCGGTGCACTACACGATGGGTGGGCTCTGGGTCGACTACGACCTCCAGTCGAGCATCCCGGGCCTGTTCGTGATCGGCGAGGCCAACTTCTCCGACCACGGCGCCAACCGGCTCGGCGCGTCCGCGCTGATGCAGGGCCTGGCCGACGGCTACTTCGTGCTGCCCACCACCATCGCCAACTACCTGGCCTCGGGCCCGTTGGAGAAGGTCGACGCCAGCCACCCGGCGGCGGTCGAGGCGCGCGCCGACGTCGAGGACCGGATCCAGCGGCTGCTCGCGGTCAACGGCGACCGGACGGTGGACTCGTTCCACCGCGAGCTCGGCCAGATCATGTGGGAGCACTGCGGCATGGAGCGCAGCGACGCCGGGCTGCGCAAGGCGATCGCCGAGATCCGGGCGCTGCGCGAGCAGTTCTGGCAGCGGGTCCGGGTGGTCGGCGACGGTGAGGGGCTCAACCAGTCGCTGGAGAAGGCCGGCCGGGTGGCCGACTTCTTCGAGCTGGCCGAGCTGATGTGCATCGACGCCCTGCACCGCGAGGAGTCCTGCGGCGGCCACTTCCGGGCCGAGCACCAGACCTCCGACGGCGAGGCCCAGCGCGACGACGACCGGTTCGCGTACGTCGCCGCGTGGGAGTTCACCGCCACGGGTGAGCCCTCGGTGCTGCACAAGGAAGACCTGAAGTTCGAATACGTCCACCCCACGCAGCGGAGCTACAAGTGAACCTGACCCTGCGCATCTGGCGCCAGACCGGCCCCGAGGACAAGGGTCGGATGGTGACCTACCAGGTCGACGACGTCTCCCCGGACATGTCGTTCCTGGAGATGCTCGACGTGCTCAACGAGCGGCTGATCCTCGCCGGCGAGGACCCGGTGGCGTTCGACCACGACTGCCGCGAGGGCATCTGCGGCATGTGCGGCATGATGATCAACGGCAACGCGCACGGGCCGCAGCGCGGCACCACCGCCTGCCAGCTGCACATGCGGCAGTTCTCCGACGGCGACACGATCGACATCGAGCCCTGGCGGGCCCGGGCCTTCCCGGTCATCAAGGACCTGGTGGTCAACCGGGGCGCCTTCGACAAGATCATCGCTGCGGGCGGCTACATCACCGCGCCGACCGGCAGCGCGCCCGAGGCGCACTCCACCCCGGTCGCCAAGGCCAACGCGGACGCCGCCTTCGAGTCGGCGGCCTGCATCGGCTGCGGCGCCTGCGTGGCGGCCTGCCCGAACGGCTCCGGCATGCTCTTCACCGCCGCCAAGCTCACCCAGCTCTCGCTGCTGCCGCAGGGCCAGCCCGAGCGGTACACCCGGGTGATCGGCATGGTCGACGCGCACGACGAGTCCGGCTTCGGCGGTTGCACCAACGCCGGTGAGTGCACGGTGGCCTGCCCGAAGGGCATCCCGCTGAACACCATCGGCCGGCTCAACCGGGACTTCCTCGCGGCCACCACCACCAAGCGGGGCGACAACACCCCCGGCTCCTGACGGTCACTGCGCACCACGGGCCGCCGCCCTCCCGCCCGGGAGGCGGCGGCCCGTGCCCGTCTGCGGGTCCGGCGCGCGACGCCGCCCCCGCGCTGACCTGACGGCCCTCGGCCGCCCGCCCGGCGAGGATCCCGCCGGCCCTGCCGACCTGCCCCCACCCGAGGCCGATCGGCAGCACCTGCGGGTACTTCCGGTTCAAGTCCCTCAACCCGGGTAGCAGCCCCGAGGAGGACTTCCAGGGGAGGACGCGGGCATGAAGGCTTTGACGTGGCAGGGCAAACGGGACGTGCGGGTGGAGGACGTGCCCGACCCTCGGATCGAGGAGCCCACCGACGCGATCGTGCGCATCACCTCGACCGCCATCTGCGGCTCCGACCTGCACCTCTACGAGGTGCTCGGGCCGTACCTGAAGCCGGGCGAGGTGCTCGGGCACGAGCCGATGGGCATCGTCGAGGAGGTCGGCTCCGGGGTGAGCAGGCTGAAGCCGGGCGACCGGGTGGTGGTGCCGTTCAACATCGCCTGCGGAAACTGCTGGATGTGCCGCCGGCAGCTCTACGCCCAGTGCGAGACGACCCAGGTGCGCAGCGAGGGCAAGGGCGCGGCGCTCTTCGGCTACACCTCCCTCTACGGCTCGGTCCCCGGCGGGCAGGCCGAGTTCCTGCGGGTGCCGCACGCCGACTTCGGCCCGATCACCGTCCCGCAGAACGGCCCGGACGAGCGCTGGCTCTACCTCTCCGACATCCTTCCCACCGCCTGGCAGGCGGTGAGGTACGCGGACACCCCGCCCGGCGGCACCCTCGCCGTCTTCGGACTCGGCCCGGTCGGGCAGTTCTGCGCCCGGGTCGGCCGGCACCTCGGCGCCGGCCGGGTGATCGGCCTGGACCTCGTCCCGGAGCGACTCGAGCTGGCCCGCCGGTACGGCGTGGAGGTGCTCGACGTCCGGGAACTCGACGACGTGCCGGGCGCCCTGATCGACCTGGTGGACGGGCGCGGCCCGGACGCGGTGATCGACGCGGTCGGCATGGAGGCGCACGGGGCGCCCGCCGGCAAGCTCGCCCACACCGCCGCCGGGCTGCTGCCGGACCGGCTGGCCCGCCCGGTGATCGACCGGGGCGGGGTGGACCGGCTCAGCGTGCTGCACGCCGCGGTGAAGGCCGTCCGCCGGGGCGGCACCGTCTCGATCTCCGGGGTCTACGGCGGTGAGCAGAATCCGATGCCGCTGATGGAGATGTTCGATCGGGGCATCCAGCTGCGGATGGGCCAGTGCCACGTTCGCCAATGGGTCGACGAGATCATGCCGCTGCTCAGCGGCGACGACGACCCGCTGGGCGTCGAGGACCTGCACACCCACCGGCTGCCGCTGCAGCGGGCGCCGGAGGCGTACGAGATGTTCCAGCAGAAGCGCGACGGGTGCGTGAAGGTCGTGCTCGCGCCGTGAGCCGGGTGGTGGTGGTCGTCGGCGCCACCAGCGGCATCGGGCGGGCGGCGGCCCGGGCATTCGCCGGGCGCGGCGACCGTCTGGTCCTCGCCGCCCGCGCCCCGCAGACCCTCGCCGAGGTACGAACGGAGTGCGCGGCCGCCGCCGAGGTGCTCACCGTGCCGACCGACGTCACCACCCCCGGCACGTTGCAGGCGCTCGCCGACGCGGCCGTCGACCGCTTCGGCCGGATCGACGTCTGGGTGCACGCCGCCGCGGTCACCGCGTACGGGCGCTTCGACGAGCTGCCCGGACAGATCTTCGAGCAGGTGGTCCGGACCGACCTGCTGGCCGCCGCCGAGGCCGCACGGGTCGCGTTGCGGCACTTCCGGGCCACCGGGGCGGGCACCCTGATCCTCACCGGGTCGGTGCTCGGGCACATCACCGCGCCCTACCTGAGCGCCTACGTGGCGGCGAAGTGGGGGCTGGCCGGGCTGACCCGGGTGCTCCAGCAGGAGCTGCGGGACTCCCCGGACATCCACGTCTGCCTGGTCAACCCGGGCAGCGTGGACACCCCGGTGTACCAGCGCGCGGCGAACCACCTGGGCCACGTCGGCCGGCCACCGCCACCGATCACCACCCCGCAGCGGGTGGCCCGAGCAATCGTGGGCTGCGCCGACCGGCCGCGCCGGGAGGTCTCGGTGGGCCGGCTCAATCCGCTGATGCGGGTCGGCTTCACCGTGCTGCCAGGACTCTACGACGCCCTGGTCGGGCCGTTGATGCGCCGGCTCGGGCTGAGCGACCGGCCGGTGGCCCCGCACGACGGGGTGCTCTTCGTCCCCGACCCGGCCAGCGAGGCGGTGAGCGGAGGCTGGCTGCCCGACCCCGCCCACCTGCTGCGGGTCGCCGTCGGGCTGCCCGGAACGCTCGGTTCCCGGTTGTGGCAACGCCTGTGGTGAGGCGTCCACGGGATCACCGGGATCTATCGGTTCGCCTAGGGTGGTGGGCCGGAGACAACTCCGGCGCACCACGACGGGAGAGACGATTGACTATCCGGGTGAACCGCAGGACCGCGCTCGGTTTCGGCACGGTGGCCACCGCCGGCACCGTACTGGGCACCACCTCACCGGCCGCCGCCGCGGTGGACGCCGACGCGGTGGACACCGACGCCGCTCCGGCCGCCACCGCCCAGCTGGTGGCCGCCCGGGTGGCCCGGGCCTACGAGCGGGCGACGACGCAGGCCGGCGGGAACTGGCAGGCGTACGTCAGCGTGACCGACGCCGCCGGCGCGCCGGTCGTGGCCGTGGCGGACTCCCCCGACCAGCGCCTCGAGGCGTACAGCGTCAACAAGATCGCCGTTGCCGTCGCCGTGCTCGACAAGGTCGACCGGGGTCTGCTCGCCCTCGACCAGCGGCTCGACGTCACCGAGTCGATCGTGGTGCCCGGCGGGGACGGCATCTTCAGCCTCGACGGCGCCTACCCCAGCTCCGTCACCCTCGGGCACGCGCTGGCCGCCCTGCTCACCGTCTCCGACGACACCGCCGTCCGGCTCTGCGGCCTGGTCTGCCCGGCCCTCGAGCTGAACGCCATCCTGGTGGCGAAGGGCTTCCCGAACACCCAGGTCCAGCCGGTCGCCAACCCGAACCGGTTCTTCCTCGGCACCAGCACCCCCCGGGAGACCCACGACCTGCTGCGGGCGCTGGTGGCCGGCGCCCTGCTCTCCCCCACCGCCACGACGTTCCTGCTCAACCTGCTGCGCTCCCCCATCGCCTACACCGACGGCATCCGGCGGGTCATGTCGTCGGCCGAGCGGGCGCGGGTCGCCACCAAGGCGGGCTGGTTCGACAGCGCGCGGCACGAGGCCGGGGTGATCTTCGACCCGGCGGGCGCCCCGCTGCTGACCTACGCGCTCTTCGCCGACGGGCAGGCCGACCCGGACGACTTCGGCGCCACCCACCCGGCCGTGCAGGCCCGGGCCCGGCTCGGCCGGTTCTTCCTGACCGCGACCGCCCGGCTCGCCGGTGCCGGCCCGCGCCTGCGGTTGACCACTCAGCGACCGAGCAACGGCGGCTGAGCAGCGCGTCCGCGGCCGGGCGCCGCCGCGCACCGGGTTCGCTGGAGCGTGGCGGCGCTCGGTGGCTACGGTGTACTGCGGGAGACGGCTGGAAGGGACAACCATGGGCGCACCAGCGGAACGACCGCAGTTCGAGCGGGCCCTCGGCCGGCGGCTGGGAGGACTCGTCGGCGTGGCCGCGCTGGCCGGGTTGGCCTGGGTGGCCCGCGACGTGCCGCTGGCGTTGGGTGGCCGGCTGGCCGGGGCCCGGGCCGAGCGGGCGGCCCGGTCGCCACGGTTCCGCGACGGCGCCTTCCACAACCCGGCCAGCACCCGGACGATGGTCCCCGAGCCGGGCCGCAACCTGCTCTGGGAGCTGGTCTTCGGCAAGCAGAAGCGCCGCCCGAGCGCGGCAGTGCCGCTGCTGCGGCCGGCCGACGCGCCCGGCGGCACCGACCAGAGCCGGGAACTGAACATCATCTGGTACGGCCACGCCTCGGCCCTGATCGAGATCGAGGGCCGCCGGGTTCTGCTCGACCCGGTGTGGAGCGAGCGCTGCTCACCGTCCGCGCTGGTCGGTCCCCGCCGGCTGCACGAGCCGCCGGTCCGCCTCGACGAACTGCCCGCGCTGGACGCGATCCTGATCTCCCACGACCACTACGACCACCTCGACCTGCCCACCGTGCGGGAGCTGCTGGCCAGCCAGTCCGCCCCGTTCGTGGTGCCGCTGGGTGTCGGCGCGCACCTCGACCGGTGGGGCGTGCCGGCCGAGCGGATCATCGAGCTGGACTGGTCGGAGAGCCACCGGGTGGGCGGCCTCGAGATCACCGCGACCGCGGCGCAGCACTTCTCCGGTCGGGGGCTGCGCCGCGACGGCACGCTCTGGAGTTCGTGGGTGGTCGCCGGGGCGCACCGCAAGGTCTTCTACACCGGAGACTCCGGCTACTTCGCCGGCTACGCCGCCATAGGCGCCGAGCACGGCCCGTTCGACGCGACGCTGGTGCAGATCGGCGCGTACGACCGGGCCTGGCCGAGCATCCACATGTACCCGGAGGAGGCGGTCACCGCCCACCTCGACCTGCGCGGCGGGTTGCTGATCCCGGTGCACTGGGCGACGTTCAACCTCGCCCTGCACGACTGGTCGGAGCCGGTGGACCGGCTCTGGGCCGAGACGAAGGCGCGCGACGTCCGGCTGGCCGTGCCACGGCCCGGCGAGCGGGTGGTGGTGGACGACCCGCCGGCGGTCGACGGCTGGTGGCAGTCGGTCGCCTGACCCGGGCGGCAGCGGCGCTCAGAGCACGAACGCGTCGGTCCAGAGCGCGCCGCCGCGGCCGGAGAGCGCGTCCAGCAACGCCACCGCCTGGTTGTCGGTGAGCTGCGCGACGAAGTCGATGATCGCCCGACCACGGGCCCGGCCGATCCGGTCCGCGGTGCGCGGGTGCAGCTCCGCCTCGGCCAGCTCGACCAGGTCGTGCAGCCGCCGCGGCAGCCGCGACTCCTCCTCCGGGTCGAGCAGCCACTCCCAGAGCGCCTCCACCAGGGTGCCCAGCAGCCGGGCCTGCCCACGCTGGTGCAGGGCCAGGTCCGGGCGGGCCAGCACGAACCGGTGGTGGACGAACTTGAGCACCTGCACCTCGTGCCACTGCGCCGGGGCGAGCAGCACGTGGCCGGAGCGCACCGACGGCTGGTCGCTGACCCTGATCGCCTCGACGAACCGGGTCGACCAGCGCGCGGAGAAGCGGGCCACGTACTGCTCGGCCTCGATCGAACCGTCGAACGGCATGGCGAGCAGGCCGTCCACCAGCTCCTCCCGGACGTGCTCGACGGCGGCGGCGAACGCCTCGTCGTCGGCCACCCAGGCGTCCTTGCGGTGCAGTTGCCGGCGCAGCCGTTCGATCGCCGCGCCGGGCCGCCGGGCCGAGGTGCCCAGCGCGGCGTCGGTGATCGCACGGAAGTGCCCGCCCTCCCGCTGCCAGGCCATCAGCTCGGCGGCCACCGCCCCCTGCTGGAGCACCCCGACCCGGTAGAAGTCCTCCACGTCGTGGATGGCGTACGCGATGTCGTCGGCGGTGTCCATCACGGAGGCCTCGACGGTCTGCTGCCAGTCGGCGATCCGGCCGACGAACGGCTCGCGGGCCTGGCGCAGGTCGTCGACCTCGGTCCGGTACGCGCCGAACTTCGACGAGCCGCTCTCCGGGTCGTCCGGCGGCGGGGTGGCCCCGCGCGGCGGCGGGTCCAGCAGCCGGGGATGCGGATCCGGGTGGTCGAGCCGGGTCCACGGATATTTCAGCATCGCGGCACGCACCGCCGCGGTGAGGTCCAGCCCGGTGGTGGCCGCGCCGCGGATCTCGGTGCTGGTGACGATCCGGTACGACTGGGCGTTGCCCTCGAAGCCGTCGGTGAGACCGAGCCGCTGCCGGGCCAGCCGGTCCAGCACCCGCTCGCCGAGATGCCCGAAGGGCGGATGCCCGAGGTCGTGGGCGAGCGCCGCCGCCTCCACCACGTCCGGGTCGCAGCCGCCGAGCTTCTCCAGCAGGTCACGCTGGCGCCCGTCGGCGGTGAGCCGTTCGGCGATCGCCCGGGCGACCTGGGCTACCTTCAGGCTGTGGGTGAGCCGGTTGTGCACCAGCAGGCCGGATCCGACCGGGCTGATCACCTGGGTGACCCCGCCGAGCCGGGCGAAGAAGGGCGAGCCGACGATCCGGTCCCGGTCGGCCCGGAACGGGCTGGCGGCGAGGTCACCGAGGGCCCGGGCGCTGCCGCCGAAGAGCCGCCGAGCGCGCGGCTCCACAGGTGGTTCCATGATCGCCACGCTAGCGCGGCAGAATGCTGGGCGGAAACCACTCCCGAAGGCGGATCGAGATCGTGACCCTCTCTGTTCATCAGCGGATCGCCGAGGAGCTCGGCGTGGCCGAGCGTCAGGTGCGGGCGGCCGTGGAGCTGCTCGACGGCGGCGCGACCGTGCCGTTCATCGCCCGCTACCGCAAGGAGGCCACCGGCCTGCTCGACGACACCCAGCTTCGTACCCTCGAGGAGCGGCTGCGCTACCTGCGCGAGCTGGACGAGCGGCGGGCGGCGGTGCTGGAGTCGATCCGTGGCCAGGGCAAGCTCGACGAGGCGCTGGAAGCCCAGATCATGGCGGCCGACTCGAAGTCCCGGCTGGAGGACATCTACCTGCCGTACAAGCCGAAGCGGCGGACCCGGGCGCAGATCGCCCGCGAGGCCGGGCTGGCGCCGCTGGCCGAGTCGCTGCTCGACGATCCGGCGCAGGAGCCGCGGGCCGTGGCCGCCGGCTACGTCGACCCGGAGAAGGGGGTCGCCGACCCGGCCGCCGCGCTGGACGGCGCCCGGGCCATCCTCATCGAGCGTTTCGCCGAGGACGCCGACCTGATCGGCACGCTGCGCGAGCAGATGTGGTCACGGGGCCGGTTGGTGTCCCGGGTACGCGACGGGCAGGAGTCGGCCGGGGCGAAGTTCGCCGACTACTTCGACTTCGCCGAGCCGTACGCCAAGCTCCCGTCGCACCGCATCCTGGCGATGTTCCGGGGCGAGAAGGAGGGCATGCTCGACCTGACCATGGAGCCGGAGGAGAGCGGCGAGGCCGACGCGGCGCCGACCGGCCCGAGCCGGTACGAGGCGGTGATCGCCGGCCGGTTCGGGATCAGCGACCAGGGCCGGCCGGGTGACCGGTGGCTGGCCGACACGGTGCGCTGGGCCTGGCGCACCCGGATCCTCATCCACCTCGGCGCGGACCTGCGGATGCGGCTCTGGCAGGCGGCCGAGGAGGAGGCGGTGCGGGTCTTCGCCACCAACCTGCGCGACCTGCTGCTCGCCGCCCCGGCCGGCGCCCGGCCGACGATGGGGCTCGACCCGGGTCTGCGCACCGGGGTGAAGGTGGCCGTGGTGGACGGCACCGGCAAGGTGGTCGCCACCGACACCATCTATCCGCACGAGCCGCGCCGGCAGTGGGACGCCTCGATCGAGACCCTGTCCCGGTTGGCCGGGGCGCACGGGGTGGAGCTGATCGCCATCGGCAACGGCACCGCCTCCCGGGAGACCGACAAGCTCGCCGGTGAACTGATCAAGCGGCACCCGCAGCTGAACCTGACCAAGGTGGTGGTCTCCGAGGCCGGGGCGTCGGTCTACTCCGCCTCCGCGTACGCCTCGCAGGAGCTGCCCGGGCTGGACGTGTCGCTGCGCGGCGCGGTCTCCATCGCCCGCCGGCTCCAGGACCCGCTCGCCGAGCTGGTCAAGATCGACCCGCGGTCGATCGGCGTCGGGCAGTACCAGCACGACCTGTCCGAGGTGAAGCTCTCCCGCTCGCTCGACGCGGTGGTCGAGGACTGCGTCAACGGGGTCGGGGTGGACGTCAACACCGCGTCGGCCCCGCTGCTGACCCGGGTCTCCGGCATCGGAGCCGGGCTGGCCGAGAACATCGTGCTGCACCGCGACGCCAACGGCCCGTTCCGCACCCGCGCGGAGCTGAAAAAGGTGGCCCGGCTCGGCCCGAAGGCGTTCGAGCAGTGCGCGGGCTTCCTGCGCATCCCCGGCGGCGACGACCCGCTGGACTCCTCCAGCGTGCACCCCGAGGCGTACCCGGTGGTGCGGCGCATCCTTGCCAGCACCGGGCAGGACCTGCGCTCACTGATCGGCAGGTCGGCGATCCTGCGCGGGCTGCGGGCGACCGACTTCGTCGACGACACGTTCGGCCTGCCCACCGTCACCGACATCCTCAGCGAGCTGGAGAAGCCGGGCCGAGACCCGCGGCCGGAGTTCCGCACCGCGACCTTCGTCGAGGGCGTGGAGAAGATCGGCGACCTGACCCCGGGCATGGTGCTGGAGGGCGTGGTGACCAACGTGGCCGCCTTCGGCGCCTTCGTCGACGTCGGGGTGCACCAGGACGGCCTGGTGCACGTGTCGGCGATGTCGCGGACCTTCGTCAAGGACCCGCGCGAGGTGGTGAAGTCCGGTGACGTGGTCAAGGTCAAGGTGCTCGACGTCGACGTACCGCGTAAGCGGATCTCGCTGACCCTGCGGCTCGAGGACGAGCCCGACGCCGACGCCGACCGTCGCGGCGGCGGCCAGGACCGTGGCGGGCGCGCGGGTCAGCGCGGCGCCGGACGCGGCGGCCAGGGCGGCCGTGGCCAGGGCGGTGACGGGCGCGGCGGTCAGGGTGACCGGGGCGGGGCCCGACAGGGCCGTGGCGGCGCGACCCCGCCGGCCAACGACGCGATGGCCGAAGCGCTGCGCCGCGCCGGCCTGGCCTGACCCTCGGGCAACCCGATCTGACCAACCGACCCGACCCGTCGGCCGGCCGTCGAGGCTGCCCGACGGGTCGGGCCGCGTGCTGTCGACCTGCCCCAGATTTGGACACCCACCAGGCCGCCCTTCCGAGCCGCGCCGTAGGCCGACGCCGATCGTCCGTTGTCTGCCTTGCCCTAGCAGCACGAGATCCCGCGGAAGCGGGGTGAGCCGGCCGGCGCGAGAGCGGCGTAACGGCGGGTGCGGGTGCGGGTGCGGGTGGATCATCGGGGCCGGGCTGAGCGGCGTACCGTCGGGGCGTGGGTGAGGACGACGGCCTGGACTGGCCGGAGCGGCAGCGGCGGGCGGTGCGGGCCCATGCGGAGGCCGACGCCCGACGGCGGGCGACCGCGCACGCGGAGGCCGCGGAGATCGTGACCTGGTTCGTGGCCGAGGCCAACCGGCGAGGGCTGCGCCCGACCCGGCTGGTCGCGCGCTCCTACGACGGTCGCGGTCGGTACCGGACCGGGCTGACCGGCTGGTACGTGGACCAGGCGCGCAGCCGGGCGGTCGACGTGGACGGCCGGTTCTTCCTGCTGACCGTGCCGGGCAGCCTGCGAGCCCGGCTGTTCGGCGCGGAGGCCGAACCGAGCCCACCGCCGCTGATCGTCGGCGAGGGCGGCCGGGACGGGGAGTCGATCCCGCTGCGGACGCTGCTCACCCGCCGGCTCGACGCCGGTTCCGACGGCTGACGTTCCACCACCAGAACTGCTGCACGAGCAGGGTGAGCAGCCCGGCGAGCACGATCGCGACAATGTTGATCACAAGCTGGAGCGCCGAGCCGCCCGCCTCGTCCCAGACCCCGTAGGCGCCGGCGACGGCGACGTTCGCGGCGGCCGGCACGGTGGTGACCGAGATCAGCACCCCGACCAGGCTGCCGGACTTCTTCGAGGTGAGCGAGAGCATGCCGGCGACCCCGGCCAGCAGGCCGACCACCCAGGAGAGCGCGTCCGGCCGCCAGATGAAGTCGGTCAGCGGCCGTTCCGCCAGCAGCATCTCCCGGCTGACGAGGCCGACCGCGGTCAGCGCCCAGGTGCTCAGCACGGTGGCCACCATGGCGGCCAGGAAGCCCACCACCAGGGCCTGCACCGACCGCAGGACGGTGCCCACTCGCCGGCGTAGCAGCCCGACGCAGAGCGCCGCGAGCGGCCCGAACTCGGGGCCGACCACCATCGCGCCGACGATGAGGATCGGCTGGTCGAGCAGGACGCCGATGCCAGCGATCATGGTGGCGACGATGATCAGCACCAGGTAGGTGCCGGAAAGCTCGGTCTGCTCGCCGGTCTTGGCCGCGATCTCGTCCCACACCACCGCGTCGGCGCCGCTGCCGGGCGCCTCCTCCGCCGCCCGGTCGGCCGCCGCGGAGATGGTCAGCTCGACGTCGTCGGCGGCGACACCCCCGCGCGCCTCCACGCCGAGCTGTTGCAGGCCGTGCAGCACGCTGTCGGCGCTTTCCCGGACGACGTCGCACTGGATGAGGTCGCCCGGGGGCTGGCGGGCGGCGCCGGGCAGCACCACCAGGTGGGTGACCCCGGGCTCGGCGGTCAGCAGCTCGGTCACCGCCGCCGACTGGTCCGCCGGAGCGATCACCCTCAGGTGCAGCACACGTCCCCCTCGCCCGACCGGCGGTTCTCCCCTTGCCCGTCCGGCCGTCGCGACTGTACCGCTCGGGCGCTGATCTGCGCGGACCGCACAAGGTTCGGCGGTGGAGCCGTGTCCGTGTGCGGAGTTTCGTGGTTGATCGGGAGGAAGCAGCCCGACTGTGAGCATTCGGAGCTGCTGCGGCGTCTATGCCTGATAGAACACTTAAAGAACTTTTTGTCGCATTACCTCGGAGGTCGGAACGGTGCCGGTACCTGCTGCGCTCGTGAACACCCCCGGTCGCCCCCCACGGCAGATCCGCCCCGATCGGGGTAAGCGGATCGTCGACGTGACGGTGGCGGTCGTACTGCTGGTGCTCGTCACGCCGGTGCTGGCGGTGGTGGCGGTCCTGGTCGCCGTGGGCCTCGGCCGCCCGGTGCTGTTCCGCCAGTGCCGCATCGGCCTGCACGGCCAGCCCTTCGAGGTCGTCAAGTTCCGGACCATGCGACCGCCCAACCCCAGCCGCGGCCTGGTCGGCGACGACGCACGACTGACCCCACTCGGGCGCTGGCTGCGCGCCACCAGCCTCGACGAGCTGCCCACGCTCTGGAACGTGCTGCGCGGCGACATGAGCCTGGTGGGCCCCCGCCCGTTGCTGCCCGAGTACCTCGATCGCTACTCGCCCTGGCAGGCCCGCCGGCACGAGGTACGACCCGGCGTCACCGGGCTGGCCCAGGTGCGCGGGCGCAACAGTCTGAGTTGGGAGCAGAAGCTGGACCTCGACGTGCGGTACGTGGACAGCTGCAGCCCCCGCCTCGACCTGTCGATCCTCCTCGCGACCGTGCATACCGTGCTGCGCCGCGACGGGATCAACGCGGCGGGCTCGGCCACCGCCCCGGAGTTCCTGGGTACGCCGCACCGCACGGCACTGTCACAGCGGGATCGGACCCCGGCATGACGACCTTGCAGGGGGCCGGACCGGCGAGCCGGCGAGTCCTGCTCTCCCCGCCCGACGTCGGGCCGCTCGAGGAGTCGTACCTGATCGCCGCGCTCCGCTCGGGCTGGGTGGCGCCAGCCGGCCCGGACCTGCAGGCGTTCGAACGCGAGATCGCCGAGCGGGTCGGCACCACGGGAGCCCTGGCGGTCAGCTCCGGCACCGCCGCCCTGCACCTCGCTCTGCTCGGCGTCGGGGTCGGGCCTGGCGACGTGGTCCTCGTGCCCACACTCACCTTCGTCGCGACCGCCAACGCGGTCCGCTACATCGGCGCGCGACCGGTCTTCGTCGACTGCGACCCGCAGACCGGCAACGTGGACGTGCAGCTCGTGGCCGCGCTGATAGAGCGGCTGCGATCGCGCGGCGAGCGGGTCGGCGCGGTCGTCCCGGTGGACATGTTCGGCAGCTGCGCCGACTACGACGCCTTGGTACCGCTCTGCGTCGACGCCGAAGTTCCCCTGGTGGAGGATGCCGCGGAGGCACTCGGTGCCAGCTACCAGGGACGGGCCGCCGGCTCCTTCGGGCGCGTCGGCGCGCTCTCCTTCAACGGCAACAAGATCATGACCACCTCCGGTGGCGGCATGCTCGTCTCGGACGACGCCGCTCTGCTGGCTCGGGCCCGTCACCTCTCCACCCAGGCCCGGGAGCCGACGCCGCACTACGAACACCGCGAGACCGGCTACAACTACCGACTCAGCAACCTGCTGGCCGCGCTGGGCCGGGCCCAGCTGGTACGACTGGACGGCATGATCGCCCGGCGCCGCCAGTTGCGCGACCGCTACGCCAAGCTCTTCGCTCCGGTGCCGGGCGTCCGGCTGCTCGGCGCCGAGGACACCGGGTCGAACTGCTGGCTCACCGTCATCACCGTCGAGCGGGAGCGGTGCGGCTGGCGGGCGGACGACCTCGCAGCCCACCTGAGCGAGCGGGACATCGAGACCAGACCGGTGTGGAAACCGATGCACCTGCAACCCGTCCACGCCGGAGCCGAGAGCCTGCTCACCGGCGCCGCGGAGCGGCTGTTCGCCGACGGGCTCACCCTGCCCAGCGGAAGCGCGCTGAGCGAGCCCCAGGTCGGCCGGGTACTCGCCGCGATCGACGAGTTCCTCACCCTCGGGGCGGGAGGCCCGGCAGCGTGACCACGGGACTTGTGGTGGTCGGCTGCGGTGGACACGGCCGGGAGGTGCTGACCATCGCCCGGGCGGTCAACGAGGCCGTCCTACAGCCGCACTGGCAGCTGCTCGGTGTTGTCGACGACCGACCCACCGAGGAGAACCTCAAGCGGTTGCAGCGACTCGACGTGCCGTACCTCGGCGACGTGGCCTGGTTGCGCGATGCCCCGCCGGGCGTGCATCACGTCGTCGGCATCGGAGACCCGCGAATTCGCCGAGCGGTCGGGCGGCGAACCGACGGGTACGGCGTCCCGGCGGCGAGCCTGGTCCACCCGGACGCCACGATCGGGCCGGACACGGAGCACGGGCCGGGGTTCGTGGCCTTCGCGGGGGCCCGGGTCACCACGAACGTCACTCTCGGGCGGCACGTACATCTCAACCAGAACGCCACGGTCGGCCACGACAGCACCCTCGCCGACTTCGTCTCGGTCAACCCGCTCGCCGCCGTCTCCGGTGACTGTCACCTCGCCGAGGGTGTCCTCATCGGCACCACCGCGGCCGTCCTTCAGGGCTTGCGGATCGGGCGCGACAGCACCGTCGGCGCCGGTGCCTGCGTCGTTCGGGATGTGCCCGATCAGGTGGTCGTCAAGGGCGTACCGGCCCGTTGAGGGCCGCCGGGTAGCCCGTCCGCACCAACCAGGACAGGCAGGATATTCGACTCATCAAGCCCGAAAACGCCCACCGGTGCCGTAAGAGCCTGTAACAAGGACAAAGAGCGTAGAGCTCCTTCTGCCGCGTGGCGGAAGTGGTCGAAAGACGGAACAGGGAGCCAAATACATGCCGCAGCACCCCGAGATGACGGCACAAGCGGACCGGCGGACGCGACGGGCCAGGGCCCGTCGCCGCACCACCGGCTTCCTCGCCACCGACACCACCGCCTGGATCGGCGGTTTCGTCGCGGCCGTGTGGACCCGGTTCGAGTTCCAGCTTCCCCCGGGCCAGCTGGGCCGGGCCGCGGCGATCGGCGCGGTCGCGGCGATCGTGCACGTGGCGGTGGCGGCGCTGCGCCGGCTCTACTCCGGACGGCACCCGCTGGGCAGCCTTCAGGAGGTCCAGGGCGTCGCCGGTACCACCATCATGACGGCGGCGATCGTCCTGCTCGGCCTGCTGCCCTCCGGCGACCGGCCGGTACCGGCGAGCACCCCGCTGGTCGGCGGCGCGCTGGCCCTGCTGTTCATGCTCGGCGCCCGGTTCGCCTACCGGCACCGGCACGATCTCGCCATGCGGCCCGACGTCCGGTCGTCCACGCCCGTGCTGCTGTTCGGGATGGGTGACGCCGGCCAGGGGCTGCTGCGCGCCCTGCTCAGCGACCCGCGCGGCCGGTACCTGCCGGTCGGCGCGCTCGACGACGACCCGGACAAGCGTGACCTGCGCGTCGGCAGGGTACGCGTGCTCGGCGGACGGCACGACGTGGCCGCCGCGGTCCGGCGTACCGGGGCCAGCGCGGTCATCTTCTCGGTGGCGAACGCCGACGCCGCGCTGATCCGACAGATCCGCGAGGCGACGCTCCAGGCCGGCGCGGCGTTCAAGGTGCTGCCCCCGGTCCGGGACCTGGTCGATCATCGGATCACCGTCACCGACGTCCGCGACGTGCAGATCAGCGACCTGCTCGGCCGTCGCCAGGTGGTCGGTGACCTGCCGTTGAGCACGAACAGCCTGACCGGCCGACGGATCCTGGTCACCGGCGCCGGCGGCTCCATCGGCTCCGAACTCTGCCGGCAGGTGATGAAGGCGGACCCGGGTGAGCTGATGATGCTGGACCGGGACGAGTCCGCCCTGCACAGCCTGCAGATGTCGCTCGCCGGACGGGCCCTGCTGGACGGTCCCGAGCTGATCCTCGCCGACCTGCGGGACGACGAGGAGATCCGGCGGATCATCCGGGAGCGCCGCCCGGAGATCATCTTCCACGCCGCGGCGCTGAAACACCTGACCCTGCTGCAACGACACCCGGGCGAGGCGGTCAAGACCAACGTCTGGGGCACCCTGTCGGTGCTGGACGCCTGCCAGGACGTGGCCAAGTTCGTCAACATCTCCACCGACAAGGCAGCGGACCCGATCAGCGTCCTCGGCTACTCGAAGCGGATCACCGAACGGTTGACCGCGCACGCCGCGTCCCGGTTCCCCGGGACCTTCCTCAGCGTCCGGTTCGGCAACGTGCTGAGCAGCCGCGGCTCGGTGGTGACGGCGTTCCAGCGGCAGATCGAGGACGGCAAGCCGCTGACCGTCACCCATCCGGAGGTCACCCGCTACCTGATGACCGTCCAGGAGGCCGTCCACCTGGTGCTCCAGGCCGCCGAGATCGGGCGCGACGGAGAGGCTCTGGTGCTCGACATGGGCGAGCCCGTCCGCATCGACGACCTGGCCCGCCAGATGGCCGAGCACGCGTCCAGCTCCGTGCCGATCGTCTACACCGGCCTACGGCCCGGCGAGAAGCTGCACGAGGACCTGCTCGGCACCGGCGAGATCGACACCCGACCGTTCCACCCCCTGGTGTCCCACGTGGCCGTGCCGGCGCTCGACCCGATGGAGGCCAGCGGGCTCGACCCGTACGACGACCCGGCGAAGATCGTCGAGCAGCTCGCGCTGCTCTCCGCCCAGCCGGTCGGGCCGATGCTGCACGGTCCGCTGGGCGTGCCGCTGTCGTCGCGCTGACCCACCCGCTCCCCACGGGGGCGGAGCAGTCGGAAAGGGGGCACCGCGCGCGGTGCCCCCTTTTCCTCATCCCGTTCCCGGCCGACGAGCGGGAACCGGTATCGGGAGAGACGTCGAGGCCGGCGACCGCGGTTGCGGTCGCCGGCCTCGTTCGACGCGGATCAGCGGCGGATACCCGCCCAGTCGTGGTGCCGGCGGACGGTGGAGAGGACGAAGTCGACCACCCGTCGGGAGGTGTCCGGGACCTGGTAGTCGACCGGACAGGGCACGCCCTGCGCGGCGACCTGGTCCACGGTGACCTGGACGGCCTCGACCACGCCCGCCGGGTCCAGCCCGGTCATGATGATGCCCCCGGCGTCCAGCGCCTCCGGCCGCTCGATCGACTCCCG
The DNA here is from genome assembly GCF_044456245.1 of Micromonospora sp. NPDC051006. NCBI lineage: Bacteria > Bacillati > Actinomycetota > Actinomycetes > Micromonosporales > Micromonosporaceae > Micromonospora > Micromonospora sp. NPDC051006. The sequence goes on along the minus strand of NZ_JBITFP010000031.1, from coordinate 43,530 downwards.
CAGGGTGACCGCGGGGAAACCGAGAATGGCCGCTTCTTCGCTGATCGTCCCGCTGTCCGACAGCGTGCAGTACGCCTTCGTCTGCAGGTGGACGTAGTCGATCAGGCCGAACGGCTCGTGGAAGGCGATGCCTTCCAAAGCGGCGGCGTCCGGCGCCAACGCCTCCAGCCGCTTACGGGTGCGGGGATGGGTGGAGACCAGCACCGGGTAGCCCCAGCGGTCGTGAACCGCCCGGAGGCAGTCCAGCAGCTGCCGCAGCCGGGCCGGCTGGTCCACGTTCTCCTCGCGGTGCGCGCTGACCATGAAGTAGCGCCCCGGTTCGAGTTCGAGTTGCCGCAGGATCGGCGACGCGGTTATCTCGGCACGGTAGTGCTCCAGCACCTCCCGCATCGGCGAGCCGGTGTGCAGGATCCGGCGCGGGTGCAGCCCTTCGGCCAGCAGGTTGCGCCGAGCGTGCTCGGTGTAGACCAGGTTGAAGTCGGCGACGTGGTCGACCAGCCGGCGGTTGGTCTCCTCCGGCACGTTGAGGTCGAAACACCGGTTGCCGGCCTCCATGTGGTAGACCGGCACCCGCATCCGCCGGGCCATCAGCGCCGCGATACAGCTGTTGGTGTCGCCGAGCACCAGCAGCGCGTCCGGGCGCAGGTCGGCGATCGCCGCCTCCATGCCGACCAGCACGCCGCCCAACACCCGGCCGAGCGAGGAGGTGTCGACCCGTAGGAAGCGGTCCGGCTGGCGCAGCCGCAGCTCGGTGAAGAAGACGTCGGAGAGGGTGCTGTCCCAGTTCTGTCCTGTGTGCACCAGGACGTGGTCCACCGTGTCGTCGAGCCGGGCGATCACCCGGGAGAGCCGGATGATTTCGGGTCGGGTGCCGACCACCGTCATGATCCGGGTCATGCCCGTCCTCTCTCTGCTGCCACTTTGCTCAGGATGTCCTCGAACTGGTCGACGCCCGCGCGCAGCGACATCCGCTCCTGATAGACCTGTCGAGCCCGGCGGCCCATCTCCTCCCGGGCGAGGGTCGGCTGGGCGGCCGCCTCCGCGAACCGGTCGGCGAGGGACTGCCAGTCCTCGGGCGGGCAGACGAGGCCGACTCCGGTCGACCGGACCAGGTTCGCGGTGTCGCCCGCCACCGACGCGATCACCGGCACACCGCAGGCCAGCGCGGCCTGCAGCTTCGACGGGACGGCGGCGCGCAGGGCCGGCACGTCGCGCAGGCAGATCAGTTGCCACTCCGCTGCGGCGTACAGGTCGGCCATCTGCTCGGCCGGACGCCGGCCGACGAACCGCACGTTGTCGGCGCCGAACTCGTCGGCGAGCCGGCGGGCGGCGTCCTCGCCGGCGCCCGAGCCGACCAGCACGACGTCGACCCGGTCCCGGACGGCGGCGGCCGCCCGCACGGCCGTCTCGATTCCCTGCAGCAGACCGATGTTGCCGGCGAACATCACGGTGGGGCGGCCGCGGTGACCGAGCACCGCGCGGGCCGCCGCGGTGACCGGCACCGGCCGGAACAGCGCGTCGTCGGTCCAGTTCCAGACCACCCGTACCCGGGCCGGGTCAGCGCCGCGCGCCACGACCCGCTCGGCCATCGCGGGCGAGATCGCCACCACCGCGTCCGCCATCCGGTACGTGCGGCGCATCAGCCCGCCGAGCGCACTTCCCAGGGCGCGCCCCTTCCGTCCCGGGGGCGCCATCCCGGAGTGCACCACCGACTCGGGCCACAGGTCCTGGACGTGCAGCACGATCGGCGTCCGCCGGACGGCGTGCAGCAGCGCCGCGGCGGCGATGGAGGTGGGTGGCGGATGGTAGACGTACGTGACGTCGACGCCGGCGAGCCACCGCACCCCGGCCGCGCTGCTGGCGCCGAAGGAGAGGTGGCTCAGGGCCCGCCGCGCGGCCGAGGTGTCATGACTGGGATAGGCGGGCACCCGCCGGATCTCGACCGGTCCATCGCTCTCCCGGTGCCGCCAGCGTTGCCGCCACCCGGGAAAAATGCGGCCGTGCGGGTAGCTGGGGAAGGTGGTGAGCACCCGGACCTCGTGACCACGGTCGGCCAGTTGGTCGGCGAGGTTGCCCGGAATGAAGACCCCCTCCGGGGGATACCACTGGCTGACCAGACCGATCTTCACGCGCCGACCGCCACCGGCGCCGGCCGGGCCGCCTCCACCGGCTCGGGCCAGGTGTCCGGTCGATCCGGGTCGAAGAGTTCGTTGGTCCAGAACATCGTCACCAGCTCGTTCGGGCCGGTGTTCACCAGCTTGTGCACCCACATCGTGGGCATGTCCACGAGCACCGGCTCGTCGCCGCGCACCGGGAAGCGCACCACCTCGGCATCGCCAACCCGGCGAAGGCTGATCTCGGCCGAGCCACGCAAGACCACGAACCGCTCCACCTTCGCCAGGTGGAAGTGCTCGCCACGGGTGATCCCGGGAACCGTGCTGGAGCAGAAGGTCTGGCCGGCGCCGCCGTGCGCCTTGACCGTCTCGACCAGCTCACCACGGGCGTCCGCCCGGCGAGGCAACGGCAGCGGATAGTGCGCCGGAAAGCAGTGCGAGCGGTAGGTGTTGAACAGCCGCACGTCGTGCCGCTCCGACAGGGGCGGGATCTCCCCCGTCCGGTACGTCGCGGCCATCCCGGTGAGCCGGTCGGCCAGGGCCTGGACACCGATCCGCAGCGCCGGCATGGCCGGGTCCCACGACCCGCCCGCGGGCATGCCGATGAGCCGGGCGGCGGCGTCGGTCACGTGCACCAGGCTCAGCTCCCGGTCGGCGTGCACCTCGGGCCGTCCACCCTCGGCGAGCAATCGGCAGAAGGTCGCCACCGCCGAGTTGTAGTAGGGCCGGCCGTGTTCGCCGTAGAGGTTCGGCAGCAACACGTCGTCGAGGCCGACGCCGGAGTCCGCCAGCACCCGGGCGGCGGTGGCCTTGGCGTCGCCGTACGGGGTGCCGTTGCCGGCCTGCACCGAGTTGGCGTAGACCACCCGCGCCGGCGGGCTCGCGCAGTGCTTCAGCCCGGCGGCGAGCTGCGCGGCGAGCTGGACGTTTCCGGCGGCGACGTCCGCCGGCTCCCCCCGGTTCACGCCGGCCAGGTGCAGCACCTGGTCGAACCCGTTTACCTTCGCGGCGATCACGCCGGGGTCGGCGAGGTCGGCGCGGGTGAGCACGGTCGGCTCCGGCCAGCCGAGCGCGCGCAGCAGCACCCGGACGTGCCAGCCGAGAAAACCGCCGGCGCCGGTGACGGCCAGCTTCAGCACGCCAGCACCGGATCCCGCAGGGCCAGCTCCGCGCGGACCTCGGGCAGCGTCTTCAACAGCTCGATGATCTCGGGTACGCCGAGCCGCGGCGCGTTCGCCGAGTTGAAGTCCTCGGCAGGCCCGTCGCCGAGGTCGCCCTCCGAGACGTAGAGCGCATAGTTGAGGTTGCGGCCGTCGAGTGGCACCCGGAGGAAGTCGCCGAAGTCCTCGGCCTGGGCGAGCTCCTCGCGGCTGGCCAGCGTCTCGTCCTGCTTCTCGCCGTGCCGTACGCCGATCACGTCGAGCTTGGCGGGCACGTCGAAGAGCTGGCAGACCGCCTCGGCCAGGTCACCGACGGTGCAGGCGGCGGCCTTGCGGATGAAGATGTCGCCGGGCCGGGCGTGCTGGAAGGCGTGCTCGACCAGCTCAACCGAGTCGGCCAGCGACATCAGGAACCGGGTCATCCCCGGGTCGGTCACCGTGGGCGCCCGACCCGCCTTGATCTGCTCGATGAAGAGCGGAATCACCGATCCGCGCGAGTACATGACGTTGCCGTACCGGACGCAGGAGACCGTGGTGGCGCTGTTCGGGTTGTTCCGGGCGTGCGCCTGGGCGACCTTCTCCATCATCGCCTTGCTCATGCCCATCGCGTTCACCGGATAGACGGCCTTGTCGGTGCTGAGCACCACCACCGAACCGACCCCGTTGCGCTCCGCTGCCTCGACGACGTTGCTGCTGCCCAGCACGTTCGTCCGGACCGCCTCGAGCGGAAAGAACTCGCAGGAGGGCACCTGCTTGAGGGCGGCCGCGTGGAAGATGTAGTCGATGCCTCGGCTGGCCTTGAGCACCGAGTCGTAGTCCCGCACATCGCCGACGTAGTAGCGGACCCGCTCGTCGCCGAGCAGCCGACGCATGGCGTCCTGCTTGGCCTCGTCCCGGCTGAGCACCCGCACCTCGCCGACTCCCCGGTCGAGGAGCCGACGCACCATCGTCTGCCCAAAAGACCCGGTGCCTCCGGTAATCATCACCCGGCGCCCGGTCGTCATTGAAGTCACTGAAACTCCGTTCGTCGCTGAGGGGCGGTCGGCCGCGCCCGCAGAAGGTCCGGGTACCAGCCACCCACTCGGGCAACGAGTCGCCGGGGGCGGAGAAACGGAGAATCCGGTCAAACCACCGATCCGCTGGCGCTAAGGCGGCCAGGAACCGTGCCGACAGGAGTTCGGATGACCAGCGCGGCCACTCTTTTACACCTCGAGAGTCGCCGGGACCCGTTCAGGGAGATGCCGTGCGCTTGGGTGACCCGCCGCTCGGCCGAACAGCGCGTTCAGTGGCCTAAAAGTCACAGCACGTGACGTGACCCCCAATTCCTCGTTGAGCCTCTGGCAGCCCGACGTCCACGACGAGCGCGCCCGGTTTCCGGGCTTCAGCCGGCCACCACCCGCCGACGGGGACCAGAGAGACACGATGACCACGACCACCCGCACCACTCTGCTTCTGTGCGATCTGGCTCCGTTCCGCTACTCGACCCGGACGCGCAAGATCGCCGCCATGGTCGCGCCAGGCCGCCCGGGCGAAATCCGCGCGATCACGCTGGCCCGAGTCGGTCGACTGGGCATGAGTGACAGCCCAGGTCGCACCGAGATCGACGGAGTCGAGGTCGAGCAGCTGCCCGTGAGCGAGATCGACGACCGCCGGAACCTCACCGCCTCCGTCCGCAACCTACTGCTGGGGTACCTGCCCGCGCTCTGGCGGCTGCGACGGCGAGTCCTGAGCACACCAGCCCGGACGATCCTCGTCGGCCACGTGGCGCTCTTCTGGCTCGGCATCCGTCACCGCCGGCGGTGGGGCAGCGAGGTGATCATCAGTAGCCGCGAACTTCCCGGCGGCATCCGCACCAAGGGCTCCCTGGCCACCTGGTTCTCCCGCCTTGAGCCATGGATGATCCGTCGAGCCGCGCGTCGGCACGCCTTCACCGTCGTGGCGGTGTGCGACAGCCACGCCGCACGGTTTGGCGAACTCGGGGTCAAGGACGTGCTCGTGGTCCGCAACGTGCCGCTGGCGTCTTTCGCCCCGGACTTCACACCCCCGCCCGAAGGACCCGCTCTGCGCGTCGCTTGCGTCGGCAGCCTCTATCCGGGGCGGGGTGTCGAGGTGCTGATCGATGCGGTGGTCGCCGCGCGGACGGCGGGAGCTCCGGTTCAGCTGACCATCACCGGACCGGCAGGCAGGGAGTACCGGCAGACACTCCGCGAGCGGATCGACGCTGCGGAGGCCGGCGCGTACATCGCTCTGGAGGAAGCCTGCGCCGCCGATCAGGTGGCCGCCTGCTACCAGCGCGCTCATGTCGGCACCGCTCTCTACGAGGCCGTCGACGCGGCCAACGACTCGCTTTCGAACAAGATCTTCGAGGGCGTGGTGGCCGGCCGGCCGGTGATCGCCGGAAACCTCGCCGAGAACCGCGCCCTGGTCGCGCGTCATCGGTTGGGTTGGACCTGTCCCGTCGAAGTCGGCCCGATCCGGGACATCCTGATCGACCTGGCCGCCGACCTTCCGGCCGTGCGGGCGCACGCCCAGCACTGCCACCACGTCGGGCGCACGGAGTTCGTCTGGGAGATCGAGACGCTGCCGCTGCAGAAGCGCCTGATCGGCACCTGACGGCTGAGCCAACAGCGAGGAGAATGTCATGTCGGTCCGAGTCCTGCACGTCACCGGTGCCCGGCCCAACTTCCCGAAAGCCTCACCCGTCGTCCACTCACTGCGGGAGCACGGCGTCGACCAACGGTTGGTGCACACCGGCCAGCACTACGACGAGCGGATGTCGGAGGTTTTCTTCCGGCAACTCGGCCTGTCAGAGCCGGACGTCAATCTCGGTGTGGGCTCTGGCACTCATGCCGTCCAGACCGGCGCGATCATGAGGGGGCTCGAACGCCTCCTGCTGCACGATCCTCCTCGCCTCGTCGTGGTCTACGGCGACGTCAACTCCACCCTGGCCGGCGCGCTCGTTGCCGCCAAGCTGGGGATTCCGTTCGCGCACGTCGAGGCCGGCTTGCGCAGTTTCAATCGCACGATGCCGGAGGAGATCAACCGACTGGTGACCGACCGGCTGGCGGACCTGCTCTTCGCCACAAGCCCGGACGCGGTAGCGCACCTCGGTAGTGAGGGCGTGCCCTCGGAACGGATTCATTTCGTCGGCAATCCCATGATCGACACTCTCCTCGCGAACCTTGACCGGTTCGATGTGGTGCGGGTCCGCGCGGCGCTGCGGCTGCCCGAGCGCTACCTCGTCGCCACCCTGCACCGTCCGGGCAATGTGGACGACGCTGGCGACGCCGCCGAGTTGACCAAAGCAGTGCATGGGGCGGCAGATCAACTGCCGGTCGTCATGCCGGTCCATCCCCGAGGACGGGCCAGCCTCGCGGCTGCTGGGATGTTCGACCACCCCCGAATCCAGGTGGTCGAACCGATGGGATATGTGGAGTTTCTGAGCCTGGTGCGGGGTGCAGCGGTGGTGATCACCGACTCGGGCGGTGTGCAGGAGGAGACCACCATGCTCGGCATCCCGTGCCTCACCCTCCGACCAGACACCGAACGACCGGTGACCATCACCCACGGCACGAATCGACTGGTCGACCGAGCCGGTTTGGCAGCAGCGGTGCAAGCAGCTCTTGAAACTCCGCGTCCGACCCGGTCGGCTACGCCGCCACTGTGGGACGGACGAGCTGGTGAGCGGATCGCAGACGTGATCCTCGACTTCCTCTGAGCGTTCGCACGAACCGGCCGATTATCCATATTAAACCGGGCAACAACATGAATGTCCATTGCGCCCAGTTTACATCCGGTATAAGGAAGACATGGGGATCAGAAACAGCCACCCAACCACGATGCCCCCAGCCGGCGACCGCAGCATAGATCTCGTCGTGCTCGGTACCTCCGGGCACGCACGTGAAGTGGTCTCGATCGCCGAGCTGCTCGCCGGGCACCGCGTACTCGGCTGCATCGGCCCCCGACCAGCCGATGGTGATCGTCTGCCGGTGCCATGGCTTGGAGACGACCACTGGCTGGCGCAGGCCCCGGGCGATGTGCGGTACGTGATCGGAATCGGCTCCAGTCGGATCCGTGCGCGGCTGGACCGGACCGCCCGCCAACACGGCCGACGAGCTGGCTCGCTGGTACACCCGGCGGCGACATCCGGCCCCCGGAACCTGTTCGGCGAGGGCACCGTGCTGTGGCCGGCCGCGGTCATCACCACGGACGTCACGCTCGGTCGACACGTCCACATCGGCACGAAAGCCAGCGTTGGGCATGACTCGACGCTCGGCGACTTCGTCACTCTCCTGCCCGGCTGCACCGTAGCCGGGCGCACTCGGATCGAGGCGGGCGTGACCGTCGGGGCCGGAGCAACGGTCATCGACGGAATCTCGATCGGGGCCGGAGCAACGGTCGGCGCCGGCGCCGTCGTCATCCGGGACGTACCCGCTGGCGCCGTCGTCGTCGGGGTTCCGGCCAGGGAGTTGCGCCCGGAAGAGGTCCGGGACGACGCCCCGGAGCCGAGTCAAATTCCAGTTATGAGAGGCACAGCATGGGACGAGTAGCACTGATCACCGGGATCACCGGCCAGGACGGCAGCTACCTGTCGGAGCTCCTGCTCAACAAGGGTTACACGGTGCACGGGATCAAACGACGTTCGTCCAGCTTCAACACCGAGCGCATCGATCAACTGGACGTCCACCCGCGCCACCCGGACGCGCGCCTGTTCCTGCACTACAGCGACCTCGCGGATCCTGGCTCACTGACCTCGCTGCTGCGCGACATCCGCCCCGACGAGGTCTACAACCTCGGTGCGCAGAGCCACGTGCGGGTTTCCTTTGACATCCCTGGATACACCGCGGACGTCACCGGCGTCGGCGCGATCCGGATGCTCGAGGCCAGCCGGGTGGCCGGCATCGACTGCCGGTTCTACCAGGCATCGTCGTCGGAGATGTTCGGCTCCACTCCGCCGCCACAGCATGAGGGCACCCCGTTCCACCCACGCAGCCCGTACGCCTGCGCCAAGGTCTATGCCTACTGGTCCGCGGTGAACTACCGCGAGTCCTATGGCATGTACTGCGCCAACGGCATCCTGTTCAACCACGAGAGCCCGCGACGCGGGGAGAACTTCGTAACCCGCAAGATCACCCGAGCGGTCGCCCGAATCGAGGCGGGGATTCAGGACAAGCTCTATCTCGGCAACCTCGACGCGGTCCGGGACTGGGGCTACGCGCCGGAATACGTTGAGGCCATGTGGTTGGCCCTCCAACAGGACAAGCCCGATGACTACGTCGTGGCCACCGGCGAGGGGCACACGGTGCGTGAGTTCGTCGCGGCCGCGTTTGACCACGTCGGCCTGGACTGGCAGCAGTACGTGGTGACCGACCCGATCTACTTCCGACCGGCCGAGGTGGACGCGCTCATCGGCGACTGCCGCAAAGCGCGGCAGTTGCTCGGCTGGGCTCCCAAGACACTCTTTGCGGATCTTGTACGGGTCATGGTGGACGCGGACCGTCAGCTGCTTGAGGACGAGCGGATGGGCCGGCTCGTCCGGGTCGATCGATGAGGCTCCGGGTCGACGCCACCCCGATCCGCCCCGGGCACTCGGCGGGGGTCGCGACGTTCACCACCGGTCTGCTCAACGGCCTGGCCGAGGGCACCGGGCATGAACTGGCGGTGACCGCCCTGAAGGGCACCGTGGACAGTTGGCGTCAGTTGGTTCCCGACACCCGACTCGACTGGTCCGAAGCCGCCCTGGCGTTGCGTACCGACAACCCGGTAGGCGACCTGCTGCGCCGCTGCACCCCGCGGCGGGTGCACTCGTCGCTGGCCATGCGTCGAGTGATCAACATGATCCGGCAGCGCGCCCGGGCCTCCGCTCCGGACGACGCGGACGTGACGCTGCACCCGTTTCACTGCGTGCCGATCGGGCGCGGCCGCAATGTCGTGGTCGTGCACGACCTTCGGCACCTGCACCCCGATTTCGGCTCGGCGGGCTACGCGGCGGTCATCGGTGACAACGTGGCTCGCGCCGACGCCGTCGTGGTGTCCTGGCCACACCCCTATCGGCAGGTGTGCAACGCTTTCCCCGGGGCACGGGACAAGACAGTGTTGATTCCCCCGCCGACCTTCCAGGCGGCTCCGGACAGGTCACTCGCCGCGCCGGAGCCCGACCTGCTGGTGTACCCATCGTCAACCGGTCCGCACAAGAACCATCGGACTCTGCTGGAGGCGATGGCCCTCCTACCCGAGTTCCGGTTGGTCTGCCCCGGCCCATTACTTCAGCCCGAGGCGCAACGCCTGCTCGCGCGAGCCGCCGAGCCGGAGCTGCGGGGGCGGGTCAGCTTCCCCGGCTACGTCTCCACCACTCAGCTGCACACGCTGTACGCTCGCGCCGCCGCGATGGTCATGCCGTCGCTGTGGGAGGCGGCAAGCGGCCCCGCCTTCGAGGCGTTCAGTTGGGGACTGCCGCTGATCTGCGCGGACGTCGAACCACTGCGTGCGCAGCTGGAATTCGTTGACGGCGAGGCGGGCATGTTCTCGCCCACCGACCCGGTGTCGCTGGCCAACGCGGTACGGCGGGTCCTCGCCGATCGAGAGCATTACGCCGCGGCCTCGGTGCGCGCCGGACACCGGCTGGCCGGACGCACCTGGGTCGACACCGCCCGCGACTACGACGCGGTGCTGGAGTGGGTCGCGGCCGACACGCCGGGCCCGGTCCCACGATCAACCTTCATTTCCGACCCTGTCGGCAGCGGGGAGCCAGAATGAGTGACGCGAAGCGGTACCCGGTGGCCAGTCCGAGCCTTTCGGCGCTTGAGGAGCGCCATCTGCTCGAGGCGCTACGCAGCGGCTGGATTTCGTCGCAGGGACCGTACCTGCGCCGTTTTGAGGAGGAGTTCGGCGCCCGCTGCGACGTGACGGACACCGTCGCCACCAGCAACGGCACTGTGGCGTTGCATCTGGTGCTCGCGGCGGCCGGGATCGGTCCGGGCGACGAGGTGATCATCCCGGCCCTGACCTACGTAGCGACGGCCAACGCGGTCGCCTACTGCGGCGCGCGGCCCGTGTTCGTGGACGTGCATCCCGACACCTGGTGCATCGACCCGGAGCAGGTGCAGGCGTCGGTGGGCCCGCGGACCCGCGCGGTGATCGCCGTGGACCTCTACGGCCACCCCGCCGACTATCCGGCGCTGCGGGAAATCTGTTCCCGGCACAGTCTGCTGCTGGTCGCTGATGCGGCCGAGTCGTTCGGTGCATACCTGAACGGCCAGCCGACCGGCTCGTTGGCCGACGCCAGCACCTTCTCCTTCTTCGGCAACAAGGTGATCACCTGTGGCGAGGGGGGCTGCGTCACCACTTCCGACCGCGCCCTCGCCGACCGCATGCGGCTGCTGCGCAACCAGGGGATGGATCCCCAACGCCGATACTGGTTTCCGGTGATCGGCTTCAACTATCGGATGACCAACCTCGCGGCCGCGCTGCTCTCTGCCCAACTGACCCGCGCTGACGACATCATTGCTCGGCGTGAGCAGGTGATTAGCACTTACGAACGCGAGCTGGCGGATTCGCCACTGCAGCGCCAGCCGATCGCGTCGGCGGTGCAGCGGGCCCCCTGGATGGCATCCTTCCTGGTGGCGGGCGACGACACGGCGCGGGATCGGCTCGCCGAGGCGCTCGGTCGACTCGGGGTGGAGACACGGCCCTTCTTCGTGCCGGTCTCAGCGCTGCCCGCATACGGCGAGGACAGCAGCGGCCAGCCGGTCTCCACCGATCTGGGTCGGCGCGGGATCAACCTACCCACGTACGCCGACCTCACGGACACCGACCTTAAAGTGATCGTCGAGCGGGTACGGGCAGCTCTCGACACGCTCGCCTGAGCGAGATAGCGGCCAGGCTGCGAGCGGTCAGATCGGCTGCGGCACGGGCCGGAGGGCGGTCTGGCCTCGTCGCAGCAACACTACATAGCTGCACCCCCAGACCACCGCGCTTGCGAGCGCCATCACCACCATCACGACGGCGGCACCCCGGGCGCCAAACAGGAGCGCACCGGCCAGCACCGCGGGCACCCGCGTCAGTCCCAGCAACGTGCCGAAGAGCAGCGCGCGGGAACCCGCGCGTTCGACTCGGTGTCCGGCGAAGCCGACCGTTGCCGCGACGGTCAGCAGGCTCTCCAGCGCCAGCAGCGGCAGCAGGGGGTCAGCACTCTCCCAGTTCGGCCCCAACAACCGTAGGCCGGCCTCTTCGGGCAGCAGTACGACCGCCGCGGCAAGCGGGGTTGCGCCACCGACGACCAGTGCCGTCACTCGCGCGGCGGCTCGGATCTTGACCCCAGGGGGCTTCTCCAGCGACCGAGCCAGGTAGGGGATGATCAGAGCTCCGGCGGTGCTCAACAGCAGGTTTACCGGTCCGAGGACGGTACGCCCCGCACTGAGAGCGCCGACCACAGCGGCGCCCGAGCCAGCGGCGACCGCGGTCAACGCAAGGTGAGCCGACCCGGTGGTGACGAGGAACTGCGTACCGAAGCTCGCCGCGAGTCTCGTCTCCGCCCGACCGAGCCGCCACGCCGGCCTCATGTTGTGGCCCTGGTACCACGTCGTGGCGCCGCCGAGCAGGACTCCGGAGCCCGCCCAGATCGCAAACACCACCAGCGGGCCGACCACCCCAAGCAGCCCCAGCAGTGCGGCCAGCAGGGTCAGGCCGGCCCACAGCAGCTCCTGAACGCAGGCCAGCCTCGGCCTGCCGATACCCAGGCTGACCGCCTTGGTGTAGTCGTAGAGCACGAGGCCGGGTAGGGCCAGAGCGGAGACGAGCAGATAATGCGAACCGGTGGCGAGCCCCGCCGCCAGCACGGGGACCGCGGCGAGCCCGCCAACCGTGAGCGCTCGGGCCGACCCGTCCCGCGCCACGGCGGTCGCCGGTGCGGCGGCGAGGACGGAGTCCGTGACCACCGCCCTGGTCAGGCCGGAGGCCAGGATGTACGCCGAGAAAGCGAGTGCGAACCAGCCGACGCCGGCGACCGTCTCGTGGCGGGCGACGGTCACCGAGAGCAGGAGATTACCCGCACTGGATAGGCCACCGACGACCAAGGCACGGGACGCCCGTCCGCTGGTGATCCGCCTTATCAGGGCCCGGAAGCCGGACCGGGCACGCAGCCCGGGTGTCATCGCGCCGGCCAGGCCGGCATCCTGCTTGGGTCGAGATGCCTGCGCTGCCGGGCGTCCGGCTCCTTGGCAGACCGGGTCGCAAACAGCATCGCGAACACCGGCAACGCCGAGACTGTGTACTGGATGAAGGCGATCATGGTGTCGGGGTAGGTGCTTGACCAGAGCAGTGGACCACCCATCGCGAAGCAGAGCACGGAGAGCCGAGCCGGGCCGGGTGCCCTCCGCCATCGCAACAGAACCAACGCGACGAGCGACCAGCAGGCGTGGAAGACCACCACCCCAACCGGGCCACTGAAGAAGTAGATGTTGCCGAGCGCGAGGAAGTTGTATGACGAGTTGGCGCCGCCACCAAGGTACTGGTTGATGTCCGAGCCGGTGGTGATCGGTGGACGGTCCGGATCGACCAGCCGGGGCAGGAGACCATATCGGGCGTACTCCGCCAGCTTGGGCTGATGCAGGTCGACCGGCACGTCAACGGCGGCCACCTGAGCTAGTTGTATGTCGACCCGGAGCCGTTCCGTCGCCGTACTCTCCTGGGCGACCGCAACTCCGCGGTTCTCGCGCAGATCGTTGCGCAGCGCGAACATGGTCGGCCAGGCGAGGAAGAGCACCACGGCCACGACCACCAGCAGACGAGCGCGGAACAGGCCGCAGAGCGCCCCGACGCTCGCCACGAAGAAGAGGTACCCGAGCATCGGGGCCAGGATCGCGGTGAACGAGGCAACGGCAATTTGGGCGCCGACCAGAGCGAGGGTCCAGGCATAGACGCCGCGGCGCCCGGTCCGGCCGCCGAGGAAGCTCGCCAGGAGCAGCCCGAAGGCAAGGAACTTCCAACCGACGACCAGCGACGTGAGGCTCGCCAATGACGACGAGGAGCCCTCGCTGGCCAACTGGCTCACAATGGTGCCCCGCCCGGCGTACGCACCGGCGAGGTCGGCGACGATGCTGACCACCGTCACCAGCCGAGCGATCAGATAGATGTGGGGAGATCGAGAGTTGGCCCGCCGCAACGCCTGCGGCCATCCAGGCGACGGGCGTGCCGCGAGGAGCGCGAACGTCTCCAGGGTCAGGGTTCCCGCCAGAGCCAGGGCGAGCACGCGCAGGATGAAGCCGGTCTCCGGGTTGTCGTTAACCACCGCGGTCGGCACGATCAGCACGGCGTATGGCGCCAAGACGACGGCGCTCACCGGATAACGCCGCAGCACTGCGGCAAAGTAGTCCCGCAGGCGGGCGCCGTTTGGGCCCCGCCCGACCGCGACTCCTACCCGGTGCCGGCCCTGGTCCGGCATCCAAGGAGAACGAGGGCCTCGGCGCACCAAACCGCCCACCCGGGCGGTTCCCTCCGGACTGGACAACACCCCACCGGCAGGGCGCGTCACGACGCCCCCTCGACGTCCCGCTTGCATGTGCTCACCTGTACGCAACGAGGACATCACGGACAGGTCACGGACCCGCACGGCGCGGGCTCTCCGTGGCGGCGACGACCGCTCCGGATGGCAGCGCTCCACGGCCCGCCGGCGCACCTGCCGGTACGCCCGTCCGGTCCCGTCCGGATGTGGTGAGCTGTAGACATGAACCGCACCCTGCTCGGGCTGGTGCTGCACCCGACGCGGGACGTCACCGAGATCGTCGGGATCATCGCCGACTGGGCCGCCCGGCACCGCAAGGGCCTCGCCGTGCGCTCGGCGGACCGGCACCGGGTGCCGGCGAGTGTCGAGGCGCTACCCGAGGACGAGCTGCCCCGGCGGGTCAGCGCGTTGATCAGCATCGGCGGGGACGGCACCATGCTCGGCGCGCTCCGGATGGTGGTCCGTGATCCCAAGCCGGTGCTCGGCGTACACCTGGGTCGGCTCGGCTTCCTGGTCGAGGTGGAGCCGCCGGAGCTGCCGGCGGCCCTGGACCGGCTGAGCAACCACGACTTCACGGTGGAGGCGCACAGCTGCCTGGTCTGCGACGTCTGCGGCGACGACATCGTGGCCTTCAACGACGTCGCGCTGGTCCGCCATCCCGGTGCCGGCTTCGTCAACGCCACCCTGGCGGTGAACGGGCAGCGCTACGGCTACTACCGCTGCGACGCGCTGGTGATCAGCACCCCGACCGGCTCGACCGCGTACAGCTATGCCGCCGGCGGCCCGTTGGTCTCGCCGGCAGCGCAGGCGGTGGTGGTCACCCCGTCCGCGCCGATGGCGGGCATCTCGCGCTCGGTGGTGCTCTCTCCCGACGAGAAGATCCGTCTGGAGCTGGAGCCGGACTCCGCGCCGGTCGCCGTGGAGATGGACGGCGTGGTGATCCGGGAGGCGGCGACCGAGGGGACCCTGGATGTCAGCTTTCGCCGCGAGGCCGGGCTGGTGGTCCGCCTCGACCCGCGCCGCTACCAGGAGCGCAACCAGCTCAAGCTCAGCCTGCTGGATCTGCCGCTGCTCCCGGAGCAGCTGCGCGAACTGCTGCCGGAGGGGCTGCGCGAGCAGCTCAACCGGCGGGAACTGCCCCCACCCCGCTGAGCCGCGGTTCAAATCTGGAGCAGTTCGACAGGCTTCGGGCAGGCCGGCGCCGCCGGCGCGAGGCGGAGCCCGGCGCCGCCGGCGCGGAGGCCGGCGGCGCGCGTCGCTCAGGCCTGCTTGAGCACCTCGGCGACGAGGTCCTTCGCCTCCTGCTGGATCCGGGTCAGGTGCTCCGGCCCCTGGAACGACTCGGCGTAGATCTTGTAGACGTCCTCCGTGCCGGACGGGCGCGCCGCGAACCAGCCGGACTCAGTGGTCACCTTGAGCCCGCCGATCGGCGCGCCGTTGCCGGGAGCGGTGGTGAGGGTGGCGGTGATCCGCTCCCCCGCCAGCTCGGTGGCGGTCACCTGCTCCGGGGAGAGTTTGCCGAGCACCGCCTTCTCCTCCCGGGTCGCCGGGGCGTCGATGCGGGCGTAGGCCGGGGCGCCGAAGCGCTCGGCCAGCTCGGTCCAGTGCTCGCTGGGCGTCCGGCCGGTGGTCGCGATGATCTCCGAGGCGAGCAGGCAGAGCAGGATGCCGTCCTTGTCGGTGGTCCAGGTGCCCCCGTCGCGACGCAGGAACGAGGCGCCGGCGCTCTCCTCGCCACCGAAGCCGACCGCGCCCTCGAGCAGCCCGGGCACGAACCACTTGAAGCCGACCGGCACCTCCAGCAGCGGGCGGCCCAGGTCGGTGGCGACCCGGTCGATCATCGACGAGGAGACCAGGGTCTTGCCGACCGCCGCCGCCGGACCCCACTGCGACCTGGTCCGGAACAGGTGCCCGATCGCCACGGCCAGGTAGTGGTTCGGGTTCATCAGCCCGCCGTCGGGGGTGACGATGCCGTGCCGGTCGGCGTCCGCGTCGTTGCCGGTGGAGACCTGGTAGTCGGCGCGGGCGGCGATCAGCGAGGCCATCGCGTTCGGCGACGAGCAGTCCATCCGGATCTTGCCGTCGCCGTCGAGGGTCATGAACCGCCAGGTCGGGTCGACGGTAGGGTTGATCACGGTGAGGTCGAGGCGGTGCCGCTCGGCGATCTCGCCCCAGTAGGCCACGCTCGCCCCGCCGAGCGGGTCGGCGCCGATCCGGACCCCGGCGGCGCGCACCGCGTCGAGGTCGAGCACCGCCGGCAGGTCGTCGACGTAGCTGGCGAGGAAGTCGTACGTCCCGGTGGTCTCGGCGGCGCGGGCCCGGGCGTACGGGACGCGCCGGACCTCGGCGAGCCCGCCGACGAGGATGGCGTTCGCCCGGTCCTGGATCCACTTCGTCACGTCGGTGTCGGCCGGCCCGCCGTGGGTGGGGTTGTACTTGAACCCGCCGTCGTCCGGCGGGTTGTGCGACGGGGTGATCACGATGCCGTCGGCGAGCCCGCTGGTCCGACCCCGGTTGTGGGTGAGGATGGCGTGCGACAGCGCCGGGGTGGGGGTGTAGCCGTCCCGGCTGTCCACCAGCACGGTCACCTCGTTGGCGGCGAGCACCTCTAGCGCGTCGACGGTGGCCGGGGTGGAGAGCGCGTGGGTGTCCCGGCCCAGGAAGAGCGGGCCGTCGACGCCGTGCTCCCGCCGGTAGTCGCAGAGCGCCTGGGTGACCGCGACGATGTGGTCGGAGTTGAACGCACCGCGCAGGCTCGACCCCCGGTGGCCGGAGGTGCCGAAGGAGACCTGCTGCGCCGGGTCCTGCGGATCGGGGTGCTCGGCGTAGTAGGCGGTCACCAGCCGGGGCACGTCGACCAAGTCGGCGGGCTCGGCCGGCTGGCCGGCACGGGCGTGGGTCACTGCGGGGTCCTCCTCGGGAATTTCGAAACGGTCAGGGCTCGACGCGCTGACCCTTGCCGATCACCACGATGCCGTTGTCGGAGACGGTGTAGCGCTGCCGGTCCTTCTCCAGGTCGACGCCGATCTCGGCGCCCTCCGGAACGAAGACGTTCTTGTCCAGGATGGCCCGACGGACAACCGCGTGCCGGCCGATCTCGACGCCCTCCATGAGTACCGCGCCGTCGACGTGCGCCCAGGAGTGCACCTTGACCTTGGGCGAGACGACGGAGTTCTCCACCAGCGAGCCGGAGATCACCGCGCCGGGCGAGACCATCGAGCCGACCGCCCGGCCGACCCGCTCCCCCCACTGGTGCACGAACTTCGCCGGCGGCCAGGGCGGCTGCTCGGTGTAGATCGGCCAGTCGAAGTTGTAGAGATTGAAGACCGGGTGCACGTTGATCAGATCCATGTGCGCGTCGTAGAACGAGTCGAGCGTCCCGACGTCGCGCCAGTAGCCGCGGTCGCGGTCGGTGCTGCCCGGCACCTCGTTGTCGCGGAAGTCGTAGACGTTCGCCTCGCCCCGCTCGACCAGCATCGGGATGATGCTGCCGCCCATGTCGTGCTTGCTGGTCTTGTCGGCCGCGTCGCGCTCCACCGCCTCGCAGAGCGCCTTGGTGGTGAAGACGTAGTTGCCCATCGAGGCGTAGATCTCGTCCGGCGCGTCGGGCAGGCCGACCGCGTCGGTGGGCTTCTCGCGGAACGCCCGGATCCGCCGGCCGTCCTCGCCCACCTCGATGACGCCGAACTGGTCGGCCGTCGACAGCGGCTGCCGGATGCCGGCGACCGTCACCGCCGCGCCGGAGGCGATGTGGTCCTCCACCATCTGCCGGGGGTCCATCCGGTAGATGTGGTCGGCGCCGAAGACGATCACGTAGTCAGGCTGCTCGTCGTTGATCAGGTTGAAGCTCTGGTAGATGGCGTCGGCCGAGCCGGCGAACCACCACGGTCCCCGGCGCTGCTGCGCCGGCACCGGGGTGACGTAGTTGCCCAGCAGCGTCGACATCCGCCACGTCTTGGTGATGTGCCGGTCCAGTGAATGCGACTTGTACTGAGTCAGCACGACGATCTTGAGATAGCCGGCGTTGGCCAGGTTGGAGAGGACGAAATCGACCATGCGGTACATCCCGCCGAACGGGACGGCCGGCTTGGCCCGGTCCGTGGTCAGCGGCATCAGGCGCTTGCCCTCTCCGCCGGCCAGGACGATCGCGAGCACCTTGGCAGCCATGCTCAGACGCTATCCATAGCCGTCCGACTTCACCACTCGTACGGGCACACTTCTGCACTAGGGTGCGGGCATGACCGACTCCTCCCCGGCCACCGGACAGCTCCGCGTCGATCTGCTCACCCGCGAGTACCCGCCGGAGGTCTACGGCGGAGCCGGGGTGCACGTGGAGTACCTGGCCCGGGAGCTGCGTCGGCTCACCGACGTCCGGGTGCACTGCTTCGGAGCGCCCCGCAGCGAGCCGGGGGTCACCGCGTACGCCGAACCGCCGGGGTTGACCGGCGCGAACGCCGCGCTGCGCACGATGGGTGTGGACCTGGAGATGGCCGCCGGCTGCGCGGGCACCGACGTGGTGCACAGCCACACCTGGTACGCCAACCTGGCCGGGCACACCGCGAAGCTGCTCTACGGGGTGCCGCACGTGGTCACCGCGCACAGCCTGGAGCCGCTGCGGCCGTGGAAGGCCGAGCAGCTCGGCGGTGGCTACGAGCTCTCCTCGTGGTGCGAGCGGACGGCGGTGGAGTCCGCCGACGCGGTCATCGCGGTCAGTGAGGGGATGCGGCGTGACGTGCTGACCGCGTACCCGGCGGTGAACCCGGACCGGGTCCGGGTGGTCTACAACGGCATCGACACCCGGCAGTACGCGCCGGATCCGGGCACCGACGTGCTGGACCGGCTCGGCATCGACCCGGCGCTGCCCAGCGTGGTCTACGTGGGCCGGATCACCCGGCAGAAGGGTCTGCCCTACCTGCTGCGCGCCGCGCGCGAGCTGCCGACGGACACCCAGCTGGTGCTGCTCGCCGGCGCGCCGGACACCGCGGAGATCGCCGCGGAGGTGGAGGGTCTGGTCGCCGAGCTGCGGGCGAACCGCTCCGGGGTCGTCTGGGTGGCCGAGATGCTGCCCAAGCACGAGGTGATCCAGGTGCTCACGCACGCCACGCTCTTCGCCTGCCCCTCGGTCTACGAGCCGATGGGCATCGTCAACCTGGAGGCGATGGCCTGCGAGACGGCGGTGGTGGCGACCGCCACCGGCGGCATCCCGGAGGTGGTCGCCGACGGCGAGACCGGCCTGCTGGTTCCGATCGAACAGGCCGGCGACGGGTCCGGCCGGCCGCTGGACCCGCAGCGTTTCGTCGCCGACCTGGCCGCGCGGATGAACGAGCTGCTGGCCGACCCGAAACGGATCACCGAGTTCGGTCTGGCCGGCCGGCGCCGGGCGGTCGAGCACTTCTCCTGGGACGCGATCGCGGCGCGGACCCTGGAGGTCTACCGGTCGGTGGGAGCGGCCGGCTGAGCCGCGCGGAAGCGGATCACACGCAGTAGGTTGGCGGGGTGACTGGACGGTTCCCGATCGAAGACGTCTCCCCCGTCGTCTCGTGCGGCCGCTACCCCGCCAAGGCGGTGGTCGGTGAGTGGGTGCCGGTCGCGGCCCGGGCCTATCGCGAGGGCCACGACGCGCTGGGCTGCAACGTGGTCTGGCGCGGCCCGGACGGCGCCGCCCGGCCGTTCACCCGGATGCGCCCTGGCGAGCCCGGGCAGGACCGCTGGCACGCCGGCATCCGGCCGGACGCGGTGGGCGCCTGGACGTTCCACGTCGAGGCGTTCGCCGACCCGTACCTCACCTGGCAGAACGCGGTGACCAAGAAGGTCGCGGCCGGTCAGGGGCCGGCGGAGCTGGCCAACGACCTGGCCGAGGGCGCGCGGGTGCTCGACGCCGCGACCACGCTGGTGCCGGCCGCCGAGCGGGACCGGGTGGCCGCGGCAGCCGCCGCGCTGCGCGACACCGCCCGCCCGCTGCCGCGTCGGGTCACGCCGGCGCTGGAGCTGGCCGAGCTGCTCTGGGCGCACCCGGTGCGGGAGCTGGTCACCACCGGCGACGAGCACCGGCTCTGGGTGGACCGGGAGCGGGCCCTCTTCTCCGCCTGGTACGAGTTCTTCCCCCGCTCCGAGGGCGCCGTGCCGGCCACGGTCGACGCGCCGGCCCGCTCCGGCACCTTCGCCACCGCCACGGACCGGCTCCCGGGTGTCGCCGCGATGGGCTTCGACGTGCTCTACCTGCCGCCGATCCACCCGATCGGCCGGGCCAACCGCAAGGGCCGCAACAACTCGCTCACCGCCGGGCCGGACGACGTCGGCTCGCCGTGGGCGATCGGCGCCGCCGAGGGCGGGCACGACGCCATCCACCCCGACCTGGGTACGGCGCGCGACTTCCGGAACTTCATCGCCGCCGCCGCCGAGCAGGGCCTGGAGGTGGCGATGGACCTGGCGTTGCAGTGCGCGCCCGACCACCCCTGGGTGAGCGAGCATCCCGAGTGGTTCACCACCCGGGCCGACGGCAGCATCGCGTACGCGGAGAACCCGCCGAAGAAGTACCAGGACATCTACCCGCTGAACTTCGACAACGACCCGGAAGGCATCCGGGCCGAGATCCTCCGGGTGGTGCTGCACTGGGTCGGCGAGGGCATCCGCATCTTCCGGGTGGACAATCCGCACACCAAGCCGCTCGACTTCTGGCACTGGTTGATCGGGGAGGTCAAGCAGGTCGACCCGGACGTGCTCTTCCTGGCCGAGGCGTTCACCCGGCCGGCCATCATGCACGGCCTCGGCAAGATCGGCTTCAGTCAGTCGTACACCTACTTCACCTGGCGTACGTCCGCGGCCGAGATGCGCGAGTACTGCGAGGAACTCGTCGTCGCGGCCGACTACATGCGACCGAACTTCTGGCCGAACACCCCGGACATCCTGCACGAGTCGTTGCAGCACGGCGGCCCGCCGATGTTCAAGATCCGGGCGGTGCTGGCCGCGCTGCTCTCCCCCTCCTGGGGCATGTACGCCGGCTACGAACTCTTCGAGCACGTGGCCCGCCCCGGCGCCGAGGAGTACCTGGACAACGAGAAGTTCGAGCTGCGTCCCCGGGACTGGGCCGATGCCGAGGCGCGGGGGCGCTCGCTGGCCCCGTTCATCGCCGACCTCAACCGGGTCCGGCGGAAGAACCCGGCCCTGCACCGGCTGCGCAACCTGCGCTTCCACGACATCGACAACCCGGCGCTGCTCTGCTGGTCCAAACGCGACCCGGAGACGGGCAACACGGTCATCGTGGTCTGCTCGTTCGACTCGCGGACCGTGCAGTGGGGCAACACGACGCTGGACATGCCAGCTCTCGGCTTCGACTGGCACGAGCGGTTCACCGTGCACGACGAGCTGACCGGGACCAGCTACGACTGGGGGCAGCGCAACGCGGTGCGGCTCGACCCGTACCTGCAGCCCGCGCACGTGCTCACCGTGCGCCGCCCGGTCCCGCCCGAGGTGCCGGAGCCCGCCCCGACCGGCCCGGCGGAGCTCACCGTCGAAGCCGTCCCCGACGACCTCTCCGGCGGCACCGCCCCGACCGCTCCCGCCCAGAAGGACGACGCCCGATGGACCAGCTGATCGCCGGTGAGATCCACGACCCGCACGCGGTGCTCGGCGCGCACCCCGCCGACGGCCGGACCACCATCCGCACCCTGCGCCGGGGCGCCGGCGACGTCGCCGCACTGGTCGACGGTGAGCGCCACCCGATGAAGCGGGTGCACGACGTCGGGATCTTCGAGACCGTGGTGCCGGGCACCGCGCTCGACTACCGGATCGAGGCGGACGGCGTCGTGCACGACGACCCGTACCGCTACCCGCCCACCCTGGGCGAGCTGGACCTGCACCTGATCGGCGAGGGCCGGCACGAGCGGCTCTGGGAGGCGCTCGGCGCCCGGGTCTTCGACGAGGGGGTGGCGTTCGCCGTCTGGGCGCCGAACGCGCGCGGTGTGCGGGTGGTCGGCGACTTCACCGGCTGGGCGCCGGACGACGGCTGGCCGATGCGCTCGCTCGGCTCGACCGGGGTGTGGGAGATCTTCGTACCGAACGCCCGGGTCGGCGCCCGGTACAAGTACCGGGTGCTCGGCGCGGACGGCCGCTGGCGGGACAAGGCCGACCCGCTCGCCGCGTACGCCGAGGTGCCGCCGGCCACCGCCTCGGTGGTGCATCACTCCCGCTACGAGTGGTCCGACGCGGACTGGCTGGAGCGGCGGGCCCGGCGCCAGCCGCACCAGAAGCCGATGAGCGTCTACGAGGTGCACCTCGGCTCGTGGCGGCCGGGGCTCGGCTACCGGGAGCTGGCCGAGCAGCTCACCGAGTACGTGACCGAGCTGGGCTTCACCCACGTGGAGTTCCTGCCGGTGATGGAGCACCCCTTCGGCGGGTCCTGGGGCTACCAGGTCACCGGCTACTTCGCCCCCACCTCCCGTTTCGGCGACCCGGACGACTTCCGGCACCTCGTCGACCGGCTGCACGGCGCCGGCATCGGGGTGATCCTGGACTGGGTGCCGGCGCACTTCCCGAAGGACGAGTGGGCGCTGGCCCGCTTCGACGGCACCCCGCTCTACGAGCACCCCGACCCGCGCCGCGGCGAACACCCCGACTGGGGTACGTACGTCTTCGACTTCGGCCGCCTCGAGGTGCGCAACTTCCTGGTGGCGAACGCGCTCTACTGGTGCGAGCAGTTCCACGTCGACGGGCTGCGGGTGGACGCGGTCGCCTCGATGCTCTACCTGGACTACTCGCGGCAGGACGGCCAGTGGGCCCCCAACCGGTACGGCGGTCGGGAGAACCTGGAGGCGATCGCCTTCATGCAGGAGGCGAACGCGACCGTCTACAAGCACCACCCGGGGGTGGTGATGGTGGCCGAGGAGTCCACCGCCTGGCCGGGGGTCACCCGCCCCACCTCCGCCGGCGGGCTGGGTTTCGGCTTCAAGTGGAACATGGGCTGGATGCACGACACCCTGCTCTACACCTCGAAGGACCCGGTCTACCGCCAGCACCACCACCACCAGCTCACCTTCTCCCTGGCGTACGCGTGGAGCGAGAACTACGTGCTGCCGATCAGCCACGACGAGGTGGTGCACGGCAAGGGCTCGCTGGCCGCGAAGATGCCCGGCGACACCTGGCAGCGGCTGGCGAACGTGCGGGCGTTGCTGGCGTACATGTGGGCGCACCCGGGCAAGCAGCTGCTCTTCATGGGCTGCGAGCTGGCCGACGACCGGGAGTGGAGCGAGGAGCGCGGGCTCGACTGGTACCTGCTGCACGACCCGGCGCGGGCCGGCGTGCAGCGCCTCGTCGCCGACCTGAACCGGACCTACCGGGCCACCCCGGCGCTCTGGGCGCAGGACACCGAGCCGGCCGGGTTCCGCTGGATCGCCGGCGACGACGTCGCCAACAACGCGGTGTCGTTCGTCCGGATCGCCCCGGACGGCTCGACGCTGGTCTGCGTGGCGAACTTCTCCGCCCTGCCGCTGCACGACTACCGGATCGGCCTGCCCGCCGGTGGCGCCTGGCAGGAGGTGCTCAACACCGACGCGCACCACTACGGCGGGTCGGGGGTGGGCAACCTGGGTGAGGTGCACGCCGAGGACGTGCCGTGGCACGGCATGGTGGCCTCCGCCGCGCTGCAGGTGCCGCCGCTCGGCGTCGTCTGGCTCCGCCGCGACTGAGCCGCGCGGGCGGCGTGGCCCGAGCCGCCGCCCGCGCGCCCTCGGCCCAGGTCAGACCAGGCCGGCGTCGCGGAGCAGCTGCCACAGGCCCGCCCCGTCCGGCGCGGAGAGCCACTTCTGCCCCACCGCTGACGGCAGGTCGTGCGGGCCGGGCAGGCTACCGGCCAGGACCGACTGGGTCGGTGAGAGGCGACGGATCGCCACCCCGGCGACGTTGTCCGGGTTCGCGGCGGCGAACTCCCGGTAGATCTCCTGGTCGTGCTGGCCGTCGTCGCCGACCAGCAGCCAGCGCACGTCGGGGAACTCCCGGGCCAGCCGGGCCAGGGTGGCCCGCTTGTGTTCCCGACCGCTGCGGAACCACCGGTCGGCGGTCGGGCCCCAGTCGGTCAGCAGCAGCGGCCCGGCCGGGTAGAGGTGCCGGGACAGGAACCGGGTCAACGTCGGCGCCACGTTCCAGGCGCCGGTGGAGAGGTAGAAGACCGGGGCGCCCGGGTGGGCGGTGACCAGCCGCTCGTAGAGCACCGCCATGCCGGGCACCGCGGCGCGGGCGTGCTCGTCGAGGACGAAGGTGTTCCACGCGGCGAGCAGCGGCCGGGGCAGCGCCGTGACCATCACCGTGTCGTCGATGTCGGAGAGGATGCCGAAGCGGACGTCCGGGTCGAGGATGCGCACCGGCGCGTCGACCGGTTCGGCGTCCGACACGGTCAGCCGGACGGTGCCCCAGCCGGGCGGCAGGTCGGCCTTGACCATGGTGTCGACGAAGCCGCTGCGGTCCGCCTGCGCCTCGTGCCGCACCCCGCCGGCCTCGATGTACACCGTGACGTACTTGGCGGGCAGGGTGGTGAAGCTGCGCCAGCCACGGACCTTCTCCAGCCGGCCCCGCTGCCGGGTGTCGGGGCGGCCCAGCAACACCCGGCACATCACCCGCACCCAGCCGGGCGAACCGTAGCCGGTGTAGGCGACGATGTTGATCCGCCAGCCGGTGCGCCGCAGGCGGCGCTCGACGAGCTGGTGCACGGCGTCCTCGATCCGCGCCGCACGGTGCAGGCGCGGGACGGCCAGCTGGCCGGCGGGAGTGGGTGACACGCTGCCACCCTGCCACACCAACGCGGCCACGGCCATGCGAGGCGATCTTCGCGGGCCGTCTGCCCCGATCGACCCCGGCCGCCCCCGAGGCCGTGAAACACTCCGGTCGGGACGACGACGGGGGCGTGGTCGTGTCGCAACCAGTGCAGCACCGTGGGCGGTGGCGTCCGCGGCTCGACCGGCCGGCGCTGGTCGCACTCCTGCTCGGGCTGGCCGGGGTCGGCTACCGGCTGGTCCTGACCCTGTTGACGGTGCCGGCGTCGAACAGCGACGAGGCCACCTTCGGGCTGGCCGCGCTGCACATCGCGCAGGGCCGGTCGCATCCGGTCTTCCTCTACGGCCAGCGCTACATGGGGATGCTGGAGTCGTACCTGGCCGCGCCGCTGATCGCGGTGGCCGGGCCGAGCTGGCCGGTGCTGCGGCTGCCGATGCTCGTGCTCTACGCGCTCTTCCTCTACCTGATCTACCGGCTCATCCGGCGGATCTGCTCGCCGTGGTTCGCCACGCTCGTGGTCGGCCTGCTCACGGTCGGCCCGGAGCGGGTGGTCCGGGACCAGCTGACGGTGGTCGGCGGCCGGCCCGAGGTGAAGGCGGCGGTGCTGCTGATGCTGCTGATCGCGGTGGGGTTGGCGGCCGGCACGATCCGCCGCCGCCGGCTGGCCGTCGGGCTCTTCGGCCTGCTGGCCGGGGTGTCCGTGTGGTCCGACTGGCTGATCGTGCCGTACCTCGCGGTGGCCGGGCTGCTGCTGGTCTACGCGGCCCGCCGGGAGCTGCTCGGCTGGGCCGGGGCGCTGTTGCTGGCCGGCTTCGTCGTGGGGGTAGCCCCGATGATCCGGGACAACCTCTACGCCCCGCCCGGGGAGGACTCGCTGTCGGTGCTGAGACGGATCAGCAGCGGTGAAGGCCCGGTGCCGGGGTGGCCGCCGCGGGTGCGGGGCGGGCTGCTGGAAGGGGTGCCGCTGGCCACCGGGCTCTGCCCCGTCGACGGCTGCGCGAGGTGGCAGGAGTGGTTCGGGGTGCTCTACCCGCTGCTGCTGGTGGTCGCGGCGGCGCTCGCGCTGGTCGCGTACCGACGCGCCGCGGGCGGGCCGTCCGAGCGGCGGATCGGCCCGGTGACCCACCTCGCGCTGGTCGCCGGCGCGGCGCTCACCCTGCTGTCGTACGTGCGCAGTCCGCTGGCCGCCACCGAGCCGCTGAGCAACGCGCGCTACCTGTCGGTGCTCCAGATCTCGCTACCGGCGGTGCTGTGGCCGCTCTGGCTGGCGGCGGTCGCCTGCTGGCGGGGGACGGTGGGCGCGCTCGGCCGGCTGGCCGGCGCGGTGGCGACCGCGCTGCTGGCGGGACTGGCCGCGACCGCCGTGGCGGCGACCGTGCTCTTCGTGGGCACCGGCGTCGCGGCGGCGCGGGAGGAGGAGCGGGGGGCCCGGAAGCTGGCCGCCGCGCTGCGCGCCGACGGGCCACGCGAGGTGTACGGGGACTACTGGACCTGCAACCGGCTGGTCTTCAACACGGCTGAGGAGGTGGTCTGCGGGGTGCTCGCCGACAACCTCAGCCCGGGGCAGAACCGGTACCCGCCGTACTGGCGGCAGGTGGGGCGGGCCGACCGGCCCGGCTACGTGGTGGAGATCGATTCGGTGGCGGAGTTCCGGCTGCGCCGGCTGCTCGGCGACCGCCTCGACGCCACCCCGGTACGCGAGATCGGCGGTTACCGCGTGTACCACCCGGAGATCCCCGTGCGGCCGTGGCGGTAGATTTCACCGGTGCTCATCCTGCTGCCGCCGTCGGAGGGGAAGGCCGACGCCGGCACCGGCCGGCGGCTGGACCTGTCCCGGCTCGCCCTGCCGGAGCTGAACCCGGCCCGCGAGGAGGTGCTGGCCGCGCTGGTCACGCTCTGCGGCGGGCCGGACGAGGCGGCGGCCCGGGCGGCGCTCGGGCTCAGCGAGGGCCAGCGGAACGAGCTGCGACGCAACGCCCGGCTGCCCGTGGCGGCCACCGCGCCGGCCGCGCGGATCTACACCGGGGTGCTCTACGAGGCGCTGGACCTCGGCTCGCTGCCACCGGCCGCGGAGCGGGCGGCCCGCCGGTCGATCCTGATCAGCTCCGGGCTCTGGGGCGCGGTCCGGCTCACCGACCGGATCCCGCCCTACCGCTGCCCCATCGGCGCGAAGCTGCCCGGCCCGGGCGCGCTGTCGGCGCACTGGCGGCGGGCGCTGGCCCCGGCGATGGCCGCGGCGGCGGGCGACCGGCCGGTGCTGGATCTGCGCTCCGGCGCGTACGCGGCCACCTGGGCCCCGCGCGGCGAGCTGGCGGCCCGGACGGTGACCGTCCGGGTGCTGCACGAGCGGGAGGTTGACGGGGTTCCCGTCCGCTCCGTGGTGAGCCACTTCAACAAGGCGACCAAGGGGCGACTGGTCCGCGACCTGCTGCTCGCCGGGGCCCGACCGCGCACCGCCGAGCAGCTGCTCGACGCGCTACGGGAGCTGAAGTACACCGTCGTGGAGCAGCCGGCGCCGGCCGGGCGGCCACGCCAGGTCGACGTGGTGGTCACCGAGCTCTGAGGCAGCCGCAAGATTTCCTCAAGGCTGGGCCGGATCGGTTTCGCCCGTCGGGCTTACCCGTCACGGTAGGGGCACCCCGACTCCGACAAGGGAGCGACCGTTGGCCCCTGAACCCGCCCTGCTCGACCGGCCCGACCGCCCGCCGATGCCGCCCCCGCTGGACTGGTTGACCCTGGGCGACGCCTTCGAGGCCGCCTGCCTGCTGCGCTGCATGCCCCGCCCGGCCGAGCTGCGACCGCAGCGCGGCGCGACGCACTACCCGGCACCCGTGGTGGAGTTCAACCGCGAGGACGCCGCGCAGCGGATGCGGCAACTGCTGGAGCGGCTGGACGTCCCCGTCGAACACGAGGTTTCGGTCGGCGGGCTGCGCCGGCGCTACGAGGTGCACCGCCTCCGGGTACGGCGGGAACACCGGGTGGGCTACGCGCGTCTGCTGGAGGTCGGCTGGCGGCAGGGGCGCCGGGAGCTGCTCGCCGCGCCGGTGCCCGGCGCGTCCACCGCCCGCCGGGTCTGGGTGCCCCGGCTCGCCGAGGCGGCCTGGCGGTCGGCGCTGCTGGCCGGTGGGCGACACGTCCGCCGGCACATCCTGGGCGTCCGGCTCACCGACCGGGAACTCGCCGCCGTACTGATCCGCAGCGCCACCCTGCTCGGTGTCTCGGCCACGCTGCGGCCGGGCACCGGCTGCTTCCTGGTCAGCGTGGCCGACGGCCCGGACCGGGCCCTGATCCTGCACCGCAGCACGCTGGCCCCCGCCCGGGCCGGCGAGCCGGCCTGATCGACCGACGCGGGGGTTGCGGCCGGGCACCTGTCCGGCGCAGAGTGCTCCGCGTGAGTCCTACCCGGCCCGGGCCCGTCCGGTGGCGCGCCGCCCCGCCCGCGGCACTGCTGGCCGTGCTGCTGACGGCGGGCCTCGGCCTGACCGGCTGCCGGGAGGCCCCCCGCGATCCGGTGCAGATCCGCATCGCCACGGGCAGCCCGACCGCGGTCTACCACGCCTTCGGTGAGTCGTTGGCCGCCATCCTCAATCGGGAACTGCCCGGGGTCCGGGCCAGCGTCGTGGTCACCCCCGCCTCGGCGGAGAACGTCCGCCTGGTCGCCGCCGGCGAGGCGGAGCTGGGCTTCACCCAGGCCGACGTGCTCCCGGCCCGCCTCGACGCGGACCCGCGGGTCGCCGCGATCGCCCGGGTCTACGACGACCAACTGCACCTGGTCACCTCCGGCGCCGGGCCGGTGCACACGGTCGACGACCTGCGCGGTCGGCGGGTGTCCCTGGGCGCGCCCGGCTCCGGCACCGAGATCACCGCGACCCGCCTGCTGGACGTGGCCGGCCTGGGCGACGGCGGGGTCCGTCGGGCCCGGCTCAACCTGGACGACTCGGTGGCCGCGCTGCGCGGCGGCCGGATCGACGCGTTCTTCTTCTCCGGTGGGCTGCCGGTGCGGGGCATCGCGGACCTGGCCGGCGGCAGCCCCACCCGGATCATCGACCTCGGCGCGTGGACCGAGCCGCTGAGGGCCCGCTACGGCGAGGTCTACGTCTCCCGCGACATCCCCCGCTCGGTGTACGGGGTCGCGCCGGTCACCACCGTCGCCGACCCGAACTTCCTGATCGTCCGCGCCGGCCTGCCGGAGTCGCTGGTCCGCAACGTCACCCGGCTGCTGATGGAGCGCCGCTCGGAGCTGGCCGAGGCGCACCCGGCGGCCGGACGGATGAGCCCGCGCTCGGCGATCGCCACCTCGCCGTTGCCGCTGCATCCCGGCGCCGCCGCCTGGTACCGGGCGGCTAAGCCCTAACCGGCGGCGGCCGGCAGCCGGTCCGGCGCGGGTGGGTCCGCCTCGTCGGCCCCCGAGCCCGCTCCGCCGACTCCAGCCCCCGGCCCACCGGAACCGCACCTCGGCTCGTCGTCCCCGGTCACCGGCTCGTCGGGCCCGGCGGCCGGCTCGTCGGGCGCCGGGAACCAGAGGCCGGCGACCAGGCCCCGCGGCTCGCCCGGACGCATGGTCAGCCGCCCGTCGGAGGCGTCGACCAGCACCGCGGCGATGGTCAGCCCCAGTCCCGCGCCGTCCACGTTCTGCGCGTCCGGCGCCCGCCAGAACCGCTCGGTCGCCTGCCCCAACTGGCTCTCGGTCATCCCGGGGCCGGTGTCGCGTACCTCCAGGGCGACCCCGCCATCGCGGCGGGCGACGGTCACCGTGACCTCCCCGCCGGCGCCGCTGAACTTGACCGCGTTGTCGATCAGGGCGTCGAGGGCCTGGTCCACGGCGGTCGGCACGGTCCAGGCGTACGTCGGTGCGCCGGAGGTGACCAGTCGAAGCGTGACCGACCGGTGCCGGGCCAACGGCTGCCAGGCGGCCACCCTCGACTCGGCCGCCTCGGCGGCGTCGACGGTGACCCGCTCGTTCTCCTCCCGTTCGGCCCGGGCGAGGGTGAGCAGCGCGTCGAGCACCAACGCGAGGCGGTCGGTCTCCTCCAGGGCCAGCCGGTGCTCGGTCCGCCCCTGCGGGTCGGTCAGGCTGGGGCCCAACTCCTCCACCCGTAGCCGCAGCGCGGTCAACGGGTTGCGCAGCTGATGGCTGGCGTGCGCGACGAACGCGCGCTGCCGGTCCATCACGTCGGAGACCACGTCGGCCATGTTGTTGAAGCTGGCCGCCAGCCGGCGCAGCTCGGGCGGCCCGAGCTGGTGCTGCACCCGCGCGCCACGGTCGCCCTCGGCGATCTCGTGGGTGACCGCGTCCAGCTCGGTGACCGGGCGTAGCACCCAACCGGCCAGCCCGAACGCGGTCAGCACGCAGGCCAGTACGACCAGCAGGCCGATCCCGGCGAGCAGCAGCCACCAGGTGGTGACCGTGCGGCGTACCGCGGCAGCCGGGGTGACGGTGACGACCGCGCCGAGCACCTCACCGCCGTCGTTGATCGGTACCGCCACCACGATCGGCCCGTCCACCCAGGGCCACACCGACTCCGGGCCGCTGGACTGCTGGCCGGCCAGGGCGGCGGCCTGCGCCTCGGTGGTGCCCACAGCGCGCTGCCAGCTCGCCGACGACACCACGGTGCGCCGGTCCCGGTCGACCACCGCCGCGCCGATGCCGTACAGCTCGTCGTAGCTGCGCAGCTCGCTGTCGAGTGGGCCGGGGCTGCCGCCACGCAGCGCCGGCCCGGCGAGCGAGGCGAACCGGGTGGCGTCGGCGAGCCGGTCGGCGCGTACCCGATCGGTCTCCCGGGTCGCCAGGGTGAGCGCGAGCGGGGTCTCCAGCGCGATGAGGACCAGCACCATCAGGAGCAGATAGCTGATCACGAGCCGACGACGCACCGGCCCCTCCTCACTCGCTCCGCAGCCGGTAGCCGACGCCGCGCACGGTCTCCACCAGGCCGGGGTCGCCCAGTTTGCCTCGCAGCGACCCGACGTGCACCTCGACGGTGTGCCGGTCGGTCCAGGTGGTGCCCCAGGCGTCGAGCAGGATGCGGTCCCGGGGCACCGCCACCCCGGGCTGGCGGGCCAGCGAGACCAGGACGTCGAACTCCTTGCGGGTGAGCGCCACCGCGCGGCCGTTGACCGTGACCGTACGGGCCGAGACGTCGATCCGGACCGGGCCGGCCTCGATCAGGTTCCGCTCCGGCACGGCGTGCGCGGCGCGGCGCAGCACCGCCTCGATGCGGGCCTGCAGCTCCACCATCGAGAAGGGCTTCACC
The DNA here is from genome assembly GCF_044456245.1 of Micromonospora sp. NPDC051006. Lineage (NCBI taxonomy): Bacteria > Bacillati > Actinomycetota > Actinomycetes > Micromonosporales > Micromonosporaceae > Micromonospora > Micromonospora sp. NPDC051006. The sequence goes on along the minus strand of NZ_JBITFP010000031.1, from coordinate 12,740 downwards.
ACGTAGTCGTCCGCGCCGAGTCGCAGGCCGAGCACCCGGTCCCGCTCCTCGCCCCGCGCGGTGACCGCGATGATGCCCAGCTGGCTGCTGCGCCGGCGCAGCTCCCGGCACAGGTCGGTGCCGTCCCCGTCGGGCAGGGTCAGGTCGAGCAGCACCAGGTCGCACGGGGCGGCGGAGAGCGCCGCCCCGACGGTGGCGGCGTGCTCGACCTCGTAGCCGCGCCGGGTGAGCGCGGACAACAGCGCGGCGGCCACCCGACGGTCGTCCTCGACCAGCAGGATCCGCACCCGTGCCCCCCATCCGTCGAACCGTCGTCCTGCGAATGGTGGCAGAAGCGCGGCCCCGGCGGGAGGGCCGCCCGGCTGAGGCTGACCTGCCGCAGGAGCCCGACCACCGCATCCGCCCGCCGCCGCCCTCCCGGGCAGGGCCCTGCTCGCCCGCTGCCACGCCGCCGGTCGTCCTCTGCCGCACCCTCGGTCGGTGCCTCCCTCGCCCCTGGGTCGGCCTCTGCTCGCCCTTTGCCGCACGGCCCTGCTCGTCCCCGGGCTCGCGCCCGGGTCGGCCCTGCCCCGACGGCCGGAGCCGGCACCGGGGGAAGCCGGCGCGGGAAGCCGGGAACTGGGGCCGGGACAGCGCGGACCGACGCAAGCCGGTCCGGGTGCGGCCGGCCGGGTGGTCGGCGCGGGGCGGGTGCCCTGCTCGGTCAGAGGCCGAAGACGTCTTCCGCGGTGGCGTCCCGGACGCCGTCCACGAAGCCCCGGAAGGCCGGGTCCTCGTGGCTGACCGGGACGCTCGTGACGTTCTCCCCGGTGGCCTGGGTGACCGCGTCGACCAGGGGCGGGAAGTCGATCTCGGAGTCGCCGAGAGTGTCGTCGTCCGCCTCGGCCAGGTTGATCACGTGCTGCACGTCGTCCGAGGGGGTGTCGGGATCCTCGGCCCAGTCACCGCCGGCCTGGTAGCACTCGTCGTACAGCGCGCGCTGGCTGTCGGTCCAGTCGTCGTCGTAGCTCGCCATCGCCCATCCCTCCGCGACCCGCTCCACCTGTGAGCATGCCGGCCCGGGGCGGACGGCCGGGCCGGTACCGCCGAAACCGTCCGGAGCGGCCCGCGCCGGCCCGCCCACGCCCGGACCCCACGTACGCTGCCGAGGTGATCTACAAACTGCTGCCGACCACCGAGTGGGACGACGCCCGGGCGGCCGGACACCTGGTTGGCTCGGCCGTGGACCGCCAGGACGGCTTCATCCACCTCTCCGGCGCCGACCAGGTGGTGGAGACGGCCCGACGGCATTTCGCCGGGGCCACCGGGCTCACCCTGCTCACCGTGGACCCAGAGCGGCTCGGGGATCGGCTGCGCTGGGAGCCGTCGCGCGGCGGGCAGCTCTTTCCGCACCTGTACGGCCCACTGCCGGTGGCCGCCGTGGTCGCGGCCGCGGCGCTGCCGGTGGACACCCCGGTCGCCGAGGCGGTGGCCGCCCTGCTGGGCTGACCACCGCCGGACGGTCGGATCAGCGGCAGAGGCGGGCGATCTCCTCCTGGAAACGGTCCATCGGGTTGGCCTCGGCCGGGCCCAGCAGGTAGGTCTTCAGCTCCCGGCGGGCCTCGGTCATCGGGTCGTCCCCGGCCCGGGTCACCGCGACGATCTTCTCCAGCTCGCCGCAGTCCACCGAGAGCAGGTACGCCGCCCGCGAGGTCGGGTACTCCCGGCGGAACTCGTCCTCCGGCAGCCCGCCCGGGTTGGCCACCACGTACGGCCGCTGGCTCTGCACGAAGTCCGAGACCACACTGGACACGTCGCTGATCAGCAGGTCGGTCTGGTTGAAGCAGTCGAAGAGCGCCGGCACGCGGCCGGTCACCACGAGGTGCCGGGTACCGTCCAGCGAGCTCGCGTCGGTGTCCCCACCGGCGGCCCGGATCCGCTCCACGATCCGGTCGTGCACCGCCTTGGCCTCCTTGGACCGGGAGCCGGTCAGCGGGTGCGGCTTGTAGATGAGCCGGACCCCCGGCGTGGTGGCCAGCAGTCCCTTGACGATCCGCTCGCCCATCAGCACCAGCGAGGTGTGGTACGGGTCGTCGTCGAGCCAACCCTCCCAGGTGGGCGCGTAGAGCACGGTGAACTGCCGGTCGATCGACTCGGCGCCGAAGGTGTGCACACCGGCGAGCTGCGGGCGTCCGATCTCGACGATGTCGGCGTCGAGCACACCCACCCCGGCCCGCGCGTACCGCTCACGGCCGGCGAGGCCGGCGACCCAGACCTCGTCGTACACCTTGCTGTAGGGGTTGACGCTGGCCTGCTTGTCGCTGTCGCCGTGACCGACGAAGACGTGCTTCATGCCCGGCTCCCGGAGCATGTGGATGTTCGCGCCGACGTTCGCGGCGTAGAGCGCCGCCCGCACGCTGCCCAGCTCGAGGTTCATGAAGTCCACCCCGGCCGGTACGCAGATCACCGGCAGTCGGGTGTCGGCGAGCTCAAAGAAGGCCTCCCGGCTGCGCATCAGCACCACCGCGTGCTGGCCGAGCGCCTCGGTCGGGGCGAGCCACATGTTCGCCTGGTAGACGTCCTTGGCCGGCCCGGCGAAGTAGAGCGCCACCTCGGGGCGGTACGTGTCCAGCCAGCGCTGCACGGCGGGCAGCAGCGGACCCTGCCCGGTGCCCCGGCCGCGCAGCCAGGTGAGCGCGACGACGGCGCCGACGAGCGCGGTGGCGGCCAGCGCCACCGCACCCGCGACGAAGAACGGGGTCACCTCGTCCTGCACGGCGGCGGCCACCGCGGCCGGCACCAGCAGCACGTTCATCAGGGGCATCCGGTCACCGGCGACGGCCGCGGCCCAGGCCGGCGGGCGGGGGGCCGACTTCATCGGACCCAGCTCGATGTTGCGGACCAGCGCCGAGACCGGGTTACGTCGGTCGATCATCGTGGAGAGGGCGCCGGCGAAGACCGAGATCACCCAGACCGCTGCGGGCAGCAACAGCAGCAGCGTCAACTCGGCGCCGCTGAGCGCCACCTCCACGGTCACCAGCAGCACGGCCGCGAGGTCCCGGGTCAGCTGCCGGTACGACCCGTGCAGGCCGACCTTCTCCAGCAGTGTCGCCGACGCCGGCGACCAGCGGGCCAGGGCGAACTCGCCGAGGACGGCGGCCAGCCCGGCGACGGCGAAGACGGCGACCCAGCCCAGGGCGCCGGCAACGAGCATGACCAGGTAGGACAGCACCAGCAGCGCGCCGCGAGCGGCCACCCCGATCCGTCCTGTCAACGTGCCGAACAACGAGTACGCTCCCCTAGAAGATCGACGACGGGCCCGTTTCTGATCGATCACGAGCCGCCCGCAGGTGACTGCGACCTTAACGCGAAGGGACAGCCGGGCGTCGCTCGGGTATCCCGCCCCATACCGGTCAAAGACGGCCAACGCCGCCTCCAGTGTGGCCGGAGGCGGCGAGCCGAACTCAGCCGTCGCGCCGGAAGCAGGTCACCGCCCCTGGCGCCCGACGCTTGGCGAACTCCGTGTAGCCGAGCTGCGGAGCCATCTCCCGGGCGTAGGTGTTGCCGTTGTAGACACAGATGGTCCCGACATCCAGCCGCTGCAGCGCCGGCTCCAGCTCGGCCCGGGTGGGCTGCGTCCGCCCGTCGGCGAACCGCGACAGCAGCAGCCGGTCCTTGGCGAAATCGGAGTTCAGGTCGTACTCGACCAGGTAGAAGTCGCGGGGCAGGACGACCCGGACCCGGCTGGTGACGACGAGCGAGGTCCGCATGATCACCGACGGGGCGAGGACCAGCCCGTCCGGTCGGTCGAGGTCCTTGATCCAGAAGGCGATCCCCTGTCGCTGCTGCGGCAGCTTCCAGGTGGGCCGGTCGTGCACCTCCACCCAGCTCTGCGGCGACCACATCGGGGTGGCGAAGAGGGCGAACGAGGCGACCATCGCGGCGGCGATGCCGACGCTCGCCACCCGACGCAGCGCCCGCGCCGGCGCGGGCACGTCGACCGTGCAGAGCAACCCGATCAGCGTCGGCAGGGCGAGCAGCCACGGCACCCGCCAGAGCACCACGGAGATACCGCTCACCGCGCTCAACGCCTCGAGCACGCCCGGGATGAGCAGCACGCTGAGCGCCAGGGTGGCGCCGGCCGCGAGCAGCGCGGGGGTCCGTCGCCGGGCCAGCAGGGGGCCGCACCAGAGCGCCAGGCCGCAGACCACCCCGACCACGCCGACCATCAGCGTGCGCCGGTAGGTGTACTCGGCGTCGAAGAAGGCGGCGTCCGCGCCGGTGGCGGCCACGGCGGGGAACACCAGTTGGGAGACGACCACCGAGCCGACCGGGTACGCCACCGCGGCGGCGCCGGCGATCAACGCGTCCTTCCAGCGACCGACCAGCAGCATGGCGAAGGCGCCGGCCCCGGCCAGCATCGGCAGGATGATGGCGGCGGTGGTGGTGAGGCCGACCGCGGTGATCGAGAGCGCCACGACGAGCAGCAGGCTGCGGCGCGACCGGGTGTCGAACCACTCGGTCAGGTAGAGCCACATCAGCGGGATGACCGCCGAGACGAACATGCCCTTGCCCTCGTAGAGCCGGGGCAGGTGGAAGGTCCCGAGCGCGGCGTCGCCACCGGCGACCAGGTAGAGGAAGGCGACCGCCACCGTGAAGGCGAGCATCGGCCGGCGCGGCGCCCACCGGTGCACCAGCCGCCAGAGCGCCAGGATCGCGAGCACCGCCATGATCGGCAGCAGCACGTACCAGGTGGCCGAGGCGGCGTGGATGCCGATGACCCGGGCGAGCGCGCCGGCGAACACCTCGATCGAGGCGATCGGCGGCTGGGAGCCCATCGCGTGCGCGACGTTCTCGGTGAAGAGGAAGTCCCGCAGCGGCACGATGTCACGCTCGGCGACCCAGACCGACTTGCCGACGTAGTAGACGTCGTCGGGGGTGTTGCGGGCCAGGAAGAACGAGGAGATCGCGACCAGTCCGGAGATGACCAGCGCGTACGTCGACTGGAGCGCGGTGGGCGCGGGGGCGGCCGGGACCGGCTGCGGGGTGGCCAGCCAGGAGCGGCGCAGCAGCAGCATGCCGCCGACCGCGGCGACCGCGCCGGCCGCCGCCGGGATCCACCAGGAGATGCCGTCGCCGGCGCTGACGCCGGCCAGCCCGGCGGTGACCGCGGCGACGGCCGCGGCGATGAGCACCACGGCCAGCCAGCGGCGCGGGAGGGGGGCCGGCGACGCGGTGGCCGGCGAGTCGGCGGCCGGGGCGGCGGCGGACGCCGCCCGGCGGCGGGCCCGCAGCAGCGCCACGCCGGCCACCAGCACGCAGCCGACCAGCCAGATCTTGAAGGTCACCGACGGGGCCAGGCTGAAGATGAAGGCGGCGTGGTAGAGCACCGTCCAGAGCGCGAAGGCCAGCACCGCGGCGTCGGTGAGCAGGGCCGGTGCGGCCGCGATCCCGGCACTGACCAGTCGGGTCAGACCCTGCCGCTGCACGGCGCTCGGGCCCGTTCCGGGCTCTGCCGACGCGGGCGTCACAACAGCGTCCTTGACTTGCGTCACGAGCCGTCCTTGTCGTCGTTCCGTAGGCGCTCAGGGTCGGACTTCCCTGGCATCGACACGGAGGGTGTCCGGATGGGCGGGTGCAGCCTACCGGTTCCGTCCGCGCGTGTTCGTCCTGCGGCGGCCGGCCGGCAACCGGAAATTCACGTCCCCACCGCAGTCTCCCGCTGGTGCGGCACACCGCTCTTCGCGCCGAGACCGACGGCGACCGCCTCGACCAGGTTGTCCAGGTAGCTGTCGGTGAGTGCGGTGCGCGCCACGGCGAGCCGCCAGTAGAGCGGCCCGACGATCAGGTCGACGGCGACCTCCGGGTCGGCGTCGGCGGGCAACTCGCCGCGCTGCACGGCCCGGCGGACCAACTGGCCGCCGATCTCCTGCTGGCGGGCCCGGAGCACCTGCTGGAGGGTCTTGTCGATGGTGGGGTTGCGGGCGGCTTCGGCGAGCAGGTCGGGGATGATCTGCGAGGCCAGCGGGTGGCGCAGCGCGCGAGACACCACCTGCAGGAGCAGCGCGAGGTCGCCGCGGAGACTGCCGGTGTCCAGCGCCGGCACCTTGCCCTGGGCCGCCGCGGCGACGATCTCCAGCACCAGGTCGGGCTTCGAACTCCACCGCCGGTAGATCGCGGTCTTGCTCACGCCGGCCCGGCGGGCCACCGCCTCGATGGAGAGCCGGCCGTAGCCGACCGCGGCCAGCTCCTGCATCAACGCGCGGCGGATGGCCGTGGTGATGTCGTCGCGGAGCACCGCCGCGCCGGCCGGCGCGCGCCTCTTCTCGGTCGTCACCTGGGACTCTTTCCGCACGTCACGGCGACCAGAGTAGCGCAACGACGGTACGGTTGCGTCCCGACGTGTTTCGGACTAGTGTCCACGCAGCGACGAGGCGGCGCTCCCCCGCACGCGGCCACGTCCGACACCATCGTCGCGCGCATCCCGTTGAACCGAAAGATCGGAGCGCCAAATCCATGGCCAACACCGCGCTGGCCGATCCCGACTCCGGCCTCACCCAGGCGCAGCTGGCCGCCCGCTACGGACTGCGGGTCGCCGACGAGCCGCCGTCCCTGGGCGAGTACAGCCGGCGACTCTGGCACTACCGGCACTTCATCGCCACGTACGCGAACGCGAAGCTGGTCGCCTCGTTCAGCAACGCCAAGCTGGGGCAGCTCTGGCAGGTGCTCACCCCACTGACCAACGCGGCGGTCTACTACCTGATCTTCGGCCTGGTGCTGGAGCAGAAGAGCATCCCGAACTTCATCGCGTACCTCTGCACCGGGCTGTTCATCTTCAACTTCACCCAGACCGCGGCGCAGAACGGCACGACGGCGATCAGCGGCAACCTGGGGCTGATCCGGGCGCTGCACTTCCCCCGGGCCAGCCTGCCGCTGGCGGTCACGGTCACCCAGTTCCAGCAGCTGCTCGGCTCGCTGGTGGTGCTGATCGCGATCGTGCTGGTGACCGGCGAGCCGATCACCTTCGCCTGGCTGTTGCTGGTGCCGGCGATCCTGCTCCAGACGGTCTTCAACGCCGGGCTCACCATGGCGGTGGCCCGGATGGGCGCGAAGCTGGCCGACCTGCGGCAGGTCATGCCCTTCGTGCTGCGCGCCTGGATGTACGGCTCCGGCGTGCTCTACAGCGTCACCCTCTTCGAGGAGAACCTGCCCGGCTGGGCCACTCGGCTGGTCGAGTTCAACCCGATGCTGGTCTACATCGAGCTGGCCCGGGTGGCGTTGCTGGAGGAGGCGCCGGTGCTCAACTCGTCCCTGCCCCAGCTCTGGCTGGTCGCCACGGGCTGGGCGATCGTGATGGGCGTCGGGGGTTACCTCTACTTCTGGCGCGGCGAACAGGAGTACGGCCGTGGTTGACCAGTACGAGGCGTCGAACGACGCGACGGTGACGCTGCCCCAGGTGCGGGAGCAGATCCCCACGGTGGTGGTGGACGACGCGCATGTGATCTACCGGGTGCACAAGGGCGCGGGCGGCGGCACCAGTCCGGTGGCGGCGCTGCGCCGGCTGGTCACCCGTACCGCGGCGCCGGAGATCCGGGAGGTGCACGCGGTGAAGGGGGTCAGCTTCACCGCGTACCGGGGCGAGGCGATCGGCCTGATCGGCAGCAACGGCTCGGGCAAGTCGACGCTGCTGCGGGCCATCGCCGGCCTGCTGCCGGTGAACCGGGGCGCGGTCTTCACCCAGGGCCAGCCCTCGCTGCTCGGGGTGAACGCGGCGTTGCTCAACGACCTCTCCGGCGAGCGCAACGTGACGTTGGGCTGCCTGGCGATGGGGATGTCCCCGGCCGAGGTGCAGCGGGAGGCCCCGGGGATCATCGAGTTCTCCGGGATCAACGAGCGGGGCGACTTCGCCTCGCTGCCGATGCGCACGTACTCCTCGGGCATGGCCGCCCGGCTGCGCTTCTCGATCGCCGCGGCGAAGAAGCACGACGTGCTGCTGATCGACGAGGCGCTCGCCACCGGCGACAAGGGTTTCCGCAAGCGCAGCGAGCAGCGGGTGCGCGAGCTGCGCGAGGGCGCCGGGACGGTGTTCCTGGTCAGCCACCAGCTCTCCTCGGTGCGGGACACCTGCGAACGGACGATCTGGCTGGAATCGGGCGTGCTGCGGATGGACGGGCCCACCGACGAGGTGATCCGGGCCTACGAGGCCTTCGCCAACCGCAAGTGACCTGGGCGGGGGGGGGGGGGGGGGGGGGGGGGGGGGGGGGGGGGGGCGGGGCGCGGGGCCGGGGGGGGGGGGGGGGGGGGGCGC
>NZ_JBITFP010000031.1:0-4443 GCF_044456245.1 Micromonospora sp. NPDC051006 | reverse complement strand
ACCCCCCCCCCCCCCCCCCCCCCGGGGGGGGGGGGCGGGCCCCCCCCCCCCCCCCGGGGGCGCCCCCCCCCCCCCCCGCGGCATTGGGGCGGAGCGCGTCGCGCGTTAAGGTTCATCCGGTCGCCGCCTGGGCGGAACCTTTCGTTAACCCCCCCCGGAAGTGAGGATCGGCAATGACGCAGGACCACACCACTGGCCCGGACGCCGCACCGGAGAACCCGGCGCCATGGCGGCCCTCGCGGACAGTGGCGGTGGTGCTGGCCGGCGGCACCGGGACGCGGCTCGGGCTCGGCATCCCCAAGCAGCTGCTGAAGATCGCCGGTAAGCCGATCATCGAGCACACCCTGGCCGTCTTCGAGGCCGCCCCGGAGATCGACGAGATCATCGTGCTGATGGCCACCGGGCACGTCCCCGACGCCCAGCAGATCGTCGACAAGGCCGGCTTCCGCAAGGTCACCAAGGTGATCGAGGGCGGCGACACCCGCAACGCCACCACCCGCATCGCGCTGGACGCGGTGGGCGAGGGCGACTGCAACATCCTCTTCCACGACGCGGTGCGGCCCCTGGTGAGCGGCCGGATCGTCCGCGAGTGCGTGAACGCGCTCTGGAGCTACTCCGCGGTCGACGTGGCCATCCCGTCGGCGGACACGATCATCCAGGTCGACGAGAACGAGTGCATCACCGACATCCCGGTGCGCTCCTCGCTGCGCCGCGGCCAGACCCCGCAGGCGTTCCGCTCCGGCACCATCCGGGAGGCCTACCGGCGCGCCGAGGGCGACCCGAACTTCGCCGCCACCGACGACTGCGGCGTGGTGCTGCGCTACCTGCCCGGCACGCCGATCAAGGTGATCGACGGCTCGGACGAGAACATCAAGGTCACCCACCCGGTCGACGTGCACCTCGCGGACAAGCTCTTCCAGCTCGCCGCCGCGCAGGCCCCCCGGGTCACCGACCACCGCAGCTACACCGAGGAACTGACCGGCCGGACCATCGTGATCTTCGGCGGCAGCTACGGCATCGGCCACGACCTGGCCGAGCTGGCCCGCCGCTACGGCGCGCAGGTCTTCCCGTTCAGCCGCTCCAGCACCGGCACCCACGTGGAGCGCGCCGAGGACGTCGAGGCGGCGCTGAAGACCGCCTTCGAGGCGACCGGCCGGATCGACCACGTCGTGGTCACCGCCGGAATCCTGGAGAAGGGCGCCCTGACCGAGATGGACGAGGAGACCATGGACCGGGTGCTCCAGGTCAACTTCGTCGGGCCGGTCATCGCCGCCCGCCAGTCGCTGCCCTACCTGCAGCAGACCAAGGGCCAGCTGCTGCTCTACACCTCCAGCTCCTACACCCGGGGTCGCGCCCAGTACGCCCTCTACTCCTCCACCAAGGCGGCGCTGGTCAACCTCACCCAGGCGCTCTCCGACGAGTGGGCGGAGTTCGGCGTACGGGTCAACTGCATCAACCCCGAGCGGACCGCTACCCCGATGCGCACCAAGGCGTTCGGCGAGGAGCCGGAGCACACGCTGCTCGCCGCCGAGACCGTCGCCCAGGCCTCGCTCGACGTGCTGATCTCGGAGCTCACCGGGCAGGTCATCGACGTACGCCGGGCGCCGGGCGAGGCGCCGCCGGCGGTGCCGGCCCAGCCGACGCCGGCCGAGGCGGACGCCGCCACGGCGAGCGTCGGCTGACGGCCGACGACTGCTGACCGGGACGGCGGTGAACGGAGCGACATGCGTGGTGACCTGGTCCGGAAGCTGATCGCACGGTGCCTGAGCATCGGGCTGGCGGTGCTGGCCTTCCTGGTCGTGGCCCTGACCGGAGCGACCGGCTGGGGGCTGGCGCTGGCGGTGGCCGCCCTCGCCGCGGCCGCCGCGGAACGGCGGATCCGCCCGAGCGCGGACACCGCCGCCGAGACGACGCTGATCGCCGCCGCCGTCCTGGTCGGGTACGCCCGTCGGTTGGACGCCGGTTTCGACCCCGCGCTGGCCGCCACCGCCCTGGTGCTGCTGGGGCTGGTGCTGCTGGTCGGGCCGCTGCGGCAGGCCGGCAACCTGGAGATCCGGGCGGCGAACCTGCCGGTGCGGTCCTGGGCCCCGCTGGTCGCCACGCACCTCGGCGGCGCGCTGCTCGGGCTGCTCGCCGTGCTCGCGCTGGGCGCCGCGGCGACCCTGCCGGCCCTGGTCGCCCTCGCGGTGACCCTGCTGGTCGGCGCGGGCGCCGGGGCGGTCGCACTGGACCTGGCCCGGCGGCGGTTCCGTCCGCCGGCCGGCGGCGGGGCGGTGGGCCGGGCGCTGCGCCGGCACCAGCCGGAGTTCGTGCTGCACTTCTCCGCCCCGCCCGGCTCGGAGTACCAGGTCACCATGTGGCTGCCGTACCTGCAGCGGATCGGCCGGCCGTTCCTGGTGCTGGTGCGCGAGCCGGAGTTCCTGGCCCCGGTCGCCGCGGCCACCACCGCCCCGGTCGTCTACTGCCCCACCCTGCGGGTGATGGACGAGGTGCTGGTGCCGAGCCTGAAGGTGGCCTTCTACGTCAACCACGGCGCGAAGAACGCCCACCTCATCCGGTTCACCCAGCTGACCCACGTGCAGCTGCACCATGGCGACAGCGACAAGGCACCGAGCGCCAACCCGGTCTCCGCGATCTTCGACCGGATCTTCGTGGCCGGACCGGCGGCGATCGACCGGTACGCCCGGGCCGGGGTGGACATCCCGGCGGAGAAGTTCGTGGTGGTGGGCCGCCCGCAGGTCGAGTCGATCGAGGTACGCCCGGAGCCGCTGCCCGCCGAGGCGCCCCGGACGGTGCTCTACACCCCGACCTGGACCGGGCACCACGCGGACGCGGACTACTGCTCGCTGCCGGTGGCCGAGGCGCTGCTGCGGCGGCTGCTCGACCGGGGCGCGACGGTCATCCTGCGCGCCCACCCGTACACCGCGCAGAACCCGGCCTCGGCCCGGCAGCTGGGCCGGCTGACCGAGCTGCTGTCGGCGGACCGGGCGCGGACCGGGCGGCCGCACATCTGGGGCGCCGCCGCGAGCCGCGAGCTGAGCCTGGTGCAGTGCGTGAACCGATCCGACGCGTTGATCTCCGACGTCTCCGGGGTGATCTCGGACTACCTCTACTCGGGCAAGCCGTTCGCGGTGACCGACATGGGCGGCGAGGGCGACCGGTTCACCGAGCGGTTCCCGCTGGCCGGCGCGGGCTACGTGCTGCGCCGGGACATGGCCAACCTGGACGAGGTGCTGGACCAGCTGCTCGGCGACGACCCGATGGCGCCGGAGCGTTGGGTGACCCGGCGGCGCTACCTCGGTGACTTCCCCGCCGAGTCGTACGCCGACGCGTTCCTGGACGCCGCCCGGCGGGAGCTGGAGCCGGGCTGGAGCCCACCGTCCCCGCGCGCCGGGCTGCCGGTCGAGCCGGACGCGCTGCCGCTCTCCCCCACCGCCTGAGCCGCCGGGCCGCACCCGTCAGGCGGCTCAGCGGTACGGGTCGGCCAACGCCAGCACCGCGGCCGGATCCTCGACGTGGGCGTTGTGGCCGAGCCCGGGCAGCGTGGCGACGGGCACCCCCAGCTCCTTGAGCTGCGCGTCGGTGACCATCGGGTCGTGTTCGCCCCGGGCGAGCAGCACCGGCACGTCGGTCCCGGCCAGCAGGGCGGGCAGGTCCGGCTTGCCCACCGCGAAGGCGCCGGGGTCCATGGCCAGCCGCCAGCGACCGTCGACCTGGCGCAGCCCGGCCTCGGTCACCGGGTGGTCCGGCGGCAGCAGGCCGGCCAGCCCGGAGACCCGCAGGTAGCGGCGGGCCGCCTCGTCCCGGCTGGCGAACCAGGTGACCGGTCGGGTCGCCAGCTCGCCGGCCTTGTCCAGCTCGGCCTCGGACCAGACGGCCTTGATGCCGAGGCCGATCACCGCGTCCACGGGCAGCCCGGTGGCCCGGGCGGCCAGCGCCAGCCCGACCACGCCGCCCAACGAGTGCCCCAGCACGACCAACCGGTCGCCCGGCGCCAGCGCGGCGGCGACCCGCTCGGCCAGCGCGCCGAAGGAGTACGCCGGCAGCGGCGGTGACCAGCCGTGCCCGGCGAGGTCCGGTGCGAGCCACCGTCCGGCCCACCGGCTTTCCAGCAGCGGCGCCCAGGGCAGCCACACCTCGCCGGTGGCGCCCAGCCCGTGCAGCAGGAGCAGGACGGGCTGGCGGTCGGCGCGGGTACCGGTGTCATCGACCATGGTCCGCAGTGTGCCACCGGCCCGGCTGCCGGGCGAGTGCCCGGTCGGCGGACGACGGCCGCAGGTAGCGGATCCGACAGGATTCCGCCCGGCCAACGCAGCGGGGGGGGGGGGGCCCCCGGGGGGGGGGGCCCCCCCCGCCGGGGGGGGGGGGGGGGGGGGCCGGGGGGCGGGGGCGCGGGGGGCCGGTGGGGGTATGGGGGTGTGACTGAAAGGCTGCCCCCCCGGG
>NZ_JBITFP010000030.1:0-84600 GCF_044456245.1 Micromonospora sp. NPDC051006 | reverse complement strand
ATCGCCCGCACGGCGGCCTCGGCGGGCAGACCCCCTACGAACGCCTCAAGCAGAAGACCACGACCCAGGCGTAAACGATCACCGTCGGTCGCACAGCCGGCTGCCGGCAAAGTGGACGGGTCCACATGAGGGCACGGGGCCAGTTCAAAGTCGGGTGAGGCCCGGCCGACGGGGACGCCGTCCCAGAATTGCCTGGTCTCGCATGATGGTTGACGAAGCGGCGTCGCAGGACGCTTGACGCCAGGTCTTGATCGAATAGGTCTGGTGCCTGCTGTCGATGGTAAGGCTGGTCAGCGCCGGGAGGCAGAAGGGCTAGGTTTGCGGATGCCTGAGGAACCTGACGAAGACCTCCTGATGCACGAGGAGTCGATGTTGGCCGGTTTGCTCGAGCTGTCCGGCGTCGAGATTCTGTGGTGCGACGACTTCCACGACGGAGCGATCGACGGCCTGGCCCGGTGGGATGGGCGGGAGTTCTGGTTCGCGGGGGTCTATCCGCTCGACCGTCGTCCGCGGCGGTATGTCCTGCACGAGATCAGCGCCGCGGATGTCGAGGCGGCGTCAGCGCTGCACCGTTTGCTGGGCGAGAACGCTGACGCCGCCCGGCACGGACGCCTCGACTCGACGCAGGAGCGAGCGTGGAGCCAGGTGTGGGCGAGCCGGCCGGATTACCGCCGTGCCCCGGCCGTGGGGTGGTTCACCGCCTAACCTCAGGCTCAAGGTTCAACCAGTCGCGGTGATGTGGTGGTGCGCCTTGGTGCGGTTCAGGTTGGTGGTGCTGCGGCGGGGGACGGCCGCGATCGGGGTGTTGGCGTCGTAGACGGTGATGGTGTGCTCGTCGAGGGCGACGGACACCAACTTGCGGGCGTGGACCTTGCCGACCTGGATGCGTTGTCCCGCGACCTGGATGCTGCCGTTGATGGATACGACTCGTTCCGCCTCCGGGATGGCCGCTGGCGGCGGGACCGCGGACGCCGGGCGGGCGTCACGGATGCGGCCGAGTGCGGTGGGCGGTAGTAGGCAGCGCAGGGTGCGGCGCTCCACCCGGCAGGCCGGCGCACGAACACGTGCCCGGGATCAGGCTTCACCAACTCGCCGGTTCTTCCCCCGGCTTCCTCGTCATCGACGACTCCAGTGGCCTAGCACCGTCGGGACCGATGACCGGCAAGACGGGGCGTTTCATCAGCTCTACAAACGCGGCCGCCAGCGGCGCGGTCAGACTGAGCTGCAGTCGCGGACGATCGTGACATCCGGTCATGCCGCCGTCAGCGCAAGTCACCGAGCGAGGCCATCACGCTCGCTAGCTGACCTGTGAGTCAAGTGGTCATCCTGAACTGCCGATGACAATACGGACGCAGAGGCGTACTGAGGGTCCAAAGGCCACGCACACAGTGGGCGGTGCCGGCGGGGCAGCCGCCAGTATCTCCGCGTGACCTCACCGCAGTGGCTTGCGGAGAATGTGGTTGAGACCGAACTCCGTCTCGCTCGTGCGTAGGTCGACGTAGCCGAGCCGCTGGTAGAACCCATGCCCGGTGATGCTGGCACCGGTCTCCATGTAGTCGTACCCCTCACCTGCAGCCAGCGCCTCGATGTGGTGCATCAACCGCCGTCCAACACCGTGACCGATTACCCGTGGATGGACGAACATCGTGAAGACCTTGTTGCCATCGCGGGAGACCGTGCCGGCGATCTCGTCCCGCACGGCGACGAACATCTGCCGCTCGTCGGCGAGCTGCTCGATCCGCTCGACCGAGAAGTGCGTACACATGCGGTCGATGATCTCTGCTGGGTAATCGCGGCTGTTGAGTTCCCGCAAGCACCGCTCGATGACGTCGACCACCGCCGGACCATCACCGGGTCGGAACAACCGGACCTCCACCACCTCCGCATTCTGCGGCTCCCGAGCGCGCAGAGGAAGGTGATCCAGACAGGTTGGATGCATGCATCTGACGAACGACCATCCGCTTCTGCCGCTGATAGGGCGCGGTGTCCGTGAGCGCGCTTTCCAATCGACCGATACGGCTGCGGGCGTCAGCATTGGTGCCAGCCGAGACACGGGGGTCGGCAGTTCACGATCCATCTGCAGTCGCCGGTCGGCGGTCGGCGGCTTCGTGCGAGCCCGGTTCGGGGGAGCAGGTTGAGAGCAACAGGCTGTACAGATCGGCCTTGAGCTGCGTCAGACGGCACCGAACGGCGCTCAATTGCACCCGCCATTGCCTGCCGCGCGTAGGTGTTCATGGTCAGCCCGATCTGGCTGTGCCCGAGCACCATCACGGTCCGGGGCGAAGCCCGGAGACCAGCAGGAACCTGGCGCAGGCGTGCGCCTGTCGAGTCGAGCTACCGAGCTGATCATCCGTCGCCCCGTTGTACAGCCATCCGTACAGCCAAGCCGACCGACAGCCCCAGGTGACGAGCGACCGTGGTCGACGAGTCGAGCAGGTCAACGGCAAGGACCGACGCTGGCCGACAGAAGTCTTGATCTTTGCAACGCAGGGGTCGGCTGGAAGGCTCAAAGCGTGACCGCGCCGAAGCCGACCGGCAGGGACCTCGAGCGGCACATGGCCACGACGTTCGTCGACGCCGTCCGGACGTGCCTCACCGACGGCGGCTGGCTGACCAGGGACAGCGGCCGGGAGACCGGCGGGAGCTTCCTCGTCGGGTCGCCGGCCGGCTCTTCGAGGTGCACAGCGACTTCCAGGTCGGTGAACCCGCCGACGGATACGCCGCGGTCGGCTGCGGCTACGACATCGCCCCGGGCGCCCTCTACCGCCCCCTGTGGGCCCTACGCCTGCCCTGGCCAGGCAGTCAGGGCCGGCGAGGCGGCAGCGGAAGGAGATAACCCTCCCTGTCGCGAAGCCAGCGCCTGCCTGATGCGTCGCGGAACTCCAAGCTGACCACAAGCCCGGCTTCCCCCGCTTTACCCAGTCCAGTCTCTGCGAGGATGTCCGGCACCGCGACGGTCAGCACGCCTTGGTGAGGAGGCACAACCAGGATCCACTCGCGGATCCCGCTCTGCAGAAGCGGGGGAAGGTACTTGAGGGTGTTCGCGTATCGGGGGGAGAAGATGACCAGCACGTCGTAGATCGGCAGGTTGGAGGCGTTGAGGACGTGCGCTGCCCACTTGTCGACGGGCTTCGTCGCTTCGGCGCCCGACGAAGCGAACTCCATCTGTATTGACTGCCCGTACCACACCGAGACGAGCTGGGCCTGGCTGCGCCGCTCGTACTCCGAACGCTCCCGCCGATCGGCCTCGGCCCGCTGGTCACGGCCTGACTCGATCTTGTAGACCCGGAACCCGACCAGGGACGCCACCACGGCGAGGATCACGGTGGCCAGGTTCGCGATCGCGCCGAGCCACGTCGCGAGGTCGCCTAATTCGGCCCTGGACAGCCAGGCTGCGAGCCAGAGGGAGAGCGTCAGCACGGTGTGAGGGGGTACGGACGAGCCGCCACCCGCAGCGGCCCGCTGACGCCCCAACTGCCCCTCCAGCACCAGCGGCACCACCCCGCAGCCGCCGTTGCACGTGACTGGCACCCCTGACCAGGGGTATCCTGCGGACATGGCCAACAGCAGCCGCGAGACCGGCGCCCGCAGCGAGGAGATCCTCGCCGCCGCCGGCATCGTCGTCACGCCGGAGGGCAAGGCCCGCGCTCGGCGGAAGCTCGACGACGCCGAGCGCCGATGGACCCCGGAGCTGGACGCCGAGCTGCGTGCCCAGATCGGCCTGCCCGCCCGCGCCGCGTGAACGATTGCCCTATCCGGGTCATCCTCGACGCCTCCGCGATCCTTGCCTTCACCCGCGAGTCGATCGACGTCGGCGAGGTGATCGCCGAGGTCGCCGATGAGGGCTGCCACTTCGGGCTACCCGTGCTGTGCCTCGCCGAGTCCTCCCGCGCCGTCGCCGACCGTGACCGCCTCGACCTGCTCGTCAACCACCCGGCCGCCGCATTGCTCACCATCGACCCGGCCAGCTGGCAGGCCCTCGCGGTCGTATACGACACCGTCGGTCGACTCGACGCGGCCAGCGCGCTACTCGCCGCCGTCGACAACGGGTGCAACGTGCTCACGGGGCAGCCCGGGTTGTACGGCGGCCTCGCCGGCGGCGGGCCCATCATCCCGTTGTGACCTGCCCTGCTGTTGCCGCGGGTACGAACCGCCCCGACACGCTTCCTCACGGTAATTGGCGGCCCGCCCCGCTGGCGCCCGACCGTCTCACGGGCCGGGTCACGTTCTCACTGATAGCGCCTGCCGGGCCTTGTCGCCTTGCCCGGCTTGGTGATCACGTTGTTCCTGCCGCGGCGCGTCACCATGATCTGCCGCGCCTTCTTCTTTAACCCTGTCAGGATTTTGCCCTTCATCGCGGGCTCCCTTCTCGCGCACGTCGGATCACCCGTGGCGATGCTCGCGTACCCGACGGTTCAGGCGTCATTCCCGTCGAGGGCGTACGCGCCGGTGCCCAGCGACTGGTTGTCGTCCCGTCCGGGCCAGGGCAGGCCCAGCTGGTAGAAGCCGCCGGAGCCGAGCAGCTCGGCGATTCGCCGGAACGGCACCCGCCGGTCGCCCAGGTAGTGGGTGCCGAGGTTGATCGCCACCCCGACGGTCAGGGACACCGGCGAGATCCGCAGACTGAGGACCAGAACTAGGACGGCCAGGCCGGCCAGCTGGGTGAGTTTGAGTGACGGCGGATCCAGGCTGTGGTGCCCAAACCAGACGAGGATCTGACTCGCAGCGGCTGAGCTGCCGTCACTCCGCATGCCGGGTCGGGGCGACCTCGCTACCGTCCGGCAGGGCCGAGATCACGAAGTCGGCAAAGACGTTGGGCGCGAGCTTCTGCAACTAGTCCCGGCCAAGCTCATCAAGGCCAAGTACGGCGGGACGTGGGCGCTGCTGGCCAGGACGACCCGACCAGCAAGTTCGTCGGGTTCATCCGGTCGTTCCCGAGGCGCGCCTCCACGATGGCGGCCAAGGGGTACCAGGAGGGCACCGTGACCACCCCGGCCACGGCCGAGCTCTGGGCCTCGCCGACCGCGCGCGGCCTGTCCAGGGCGCTGCTGGTGCAGGGGATCACCAAGCGCACGGACGGCGGCTTCTGGCGCGCCGTCGAGGTGATCAGCGACGGCCGCTGATCACGGTCGAGCCGGGCCGGGCATCCGAACCCGAGCGGCTGCCCGGCCCGGCCTGTTCCGTGGGGCGCCGGCCAATCCCGACCCGCCGGCGCCCCGCGGCCCGCTCGAGCAGCTGCCCCCGACCCCCGACACGAGGAGGCCCCATGCCCAACACCACCAAGCAGGGCGCCCGGCACTACTGCCAGGTCGGCCGGGAGAGCGTCGCGCCGCACACGCGGGGCAACACCCGACCTCGTGGGCGCCTGGCACCTGCTCGAACCCGGGCCACGGCAGGTGCTGCGGCAGGACCTCGGCCGCGACGATCTCGAGCGGAAGCGCGGCCGGGCGTGGGCGTTCGTGCAGGCGTTGGCAACCGTGTGGTACTACGACCGGACGAACCCCGCCATGGCGGGGATGGGTCGACGCACGCTCGCGCGCATCGTGGCCGACCCGCCATCGGCCTGATCGGAGGGCGGTCCGCCGCAGCCGGCGGTTGCCGTTGGCGGCCTGGGTGTCCACCCGTCGGCCGATCGTGCCGACGGACTGGCGACTCGGCCGGGCCGATCACGCACCGTGACGAGTAGCTTCAGGGCCGGAAACGCTCACCCCGATGCCCGGGAATCGGCGTGGCACCGTCCCCCGACACCGCTGGCCGGTGTCGTCAGGAGAGGACACCCACCATGACCAGAAAGGCCCTGCGGGGCCTCACCACGATCGTCGTCCTGTTCGGTCTGCTCCTGGCAGCCCCCCGTGCCGCATCCGCCGAACTGGTCGACAACTCGTCGGGACCCATCGACTTCGTCCAGTTCATTCCCTGCGCGAACGGCGAGGCGGGCGAAGAGGTGCACTTCACGGGAACGATCCACTTCGTCTACGCGGTCACGACCCAGCCGGACGGCTCGGTCAGCTACATCTTTGCCGGGAACACCCAGGGGCTCAGCGGCGTCGGTCTGACCACCGGAACCCTCTACCACGGCGTCGACCGGTTCTCGCAGACCCTCTACACGGAGTACCCGCCGGAGACCCTCACCTCGATTAGCACCGTCGTCCTCGCCGGCCAGGGGCCGGGTAACGACGTGCGGCTGAACTTCGCGTACCACTACACCGTCGCACCGGACGGGGAGCTCGTCGTCTCGGTGGTCAACGAAACGGGCGGCTGCGGCTGACCCGGAGACCCGGCACGCCGCCGGGTTCGGATCACGGTTCCGGGCGAGCGTGCGCCCGCCCGGAACCCCCGCTGCGCGCGCCCGGCCAGCCCAAGCGCGCCAAGTGCTGACTCTGCGGCAGCGCCCTCGTCGTCGAGGTGGGCCAGTGGGGCGCGTTCGAGTGGACCGGCACAGGCCGCTACCTGGAGGCCGAGGCGCAGAAGCTGTTCACCAGCTACGTGGCGGCCGAGAAGTGGGCTGACGCGCGCGGCCTGGTCGTGCGCTGGCTCATCGCCCAGGAGTGACCGGCTTCGGGTGCGAGCGCCGGCGCCGGCGCCGGCGCCGACGCTCGACGGTCCGTTCGGTGTCCTTGGCAGCGGAGAAATCCTCGCCTGCCGAGAGCAGTGCGCGTGATCATGAGCCTTGGCCTCAGGTGGATGGCCTGGTGCTGCGACCGCGGTCGGGTGGTCAGCCGGCGTAGTGGGGCTCGCTGATCCGGCGGCGGAATTCCGCGTGAGCGGTCTGGAAGACGTCGTTGAGCCGCTCGAGCTCGGACTCGGTCGGTTCTCGCCGCAGCCCGACTTCGATCTGGAAGTCGCCGTCTACCATCGCCACGTCGAGGCGGTCGAGCAGGTCCGCGGGGAGTCTGGTGATGACGAACTCGCGGAACGCGTCGGCGATCGTGCCCGGCATGTCGCCGCACCCGCAGGTGCGGCCATCCAGGACCGCACCGAGGTGGCTGCGGCCGATGATCGCGTCCGGGTGTACGGGATCCATGACGGTCAGGCCTTCCTCCAGGACCGTGCGGGCCTCCGACAGTCGACCCTCATGCTCAGGGAAAAGACCGAGGGCGATGCCGGCCCGCCCGACCGTGTCATGGTCGGTGCCGCGGCGCGCCTGTCGCACTGCCTCGGTCAGTCGTTTAGGGTGCCGGGACCAGTAGCCGCGAATCCCTTCCGAACCGAACTGGGCGGTCCGGCGGAGGCTACGGATCAGATGGTTCGCACGGGCGGGTCGTACACGCGTCTACAACGCCAGCGACGCCCAGCCCGACCCTGACCAGGTCAACAAGGTCGTCGACCGGAACACCGACGCGTGGCAGCTGATGGCCGGCGGCCACTGGACGTGCCTCGGCCCGCACAGCTGGCCGGAGCTGCTCGAGCGGGTTGGCCAGGTCACCGACATACCACTGGCAAGCCCGCCCCGCCCGCGGCGATCGACCCGGCGTTCGAGGAGTTCGTCCTCACCGAGATGCGCCTCGACCCCAACATCGTGGCGGCGCTGAACCGGCTGCGCTGCGGACATCGTCCTCAACTGCCGCAACGCTGACAGCTATCGGGGCCGAGAAGCGCTTCGCAGATCATCAGGTGGCTCGAGGCTGGCGTCTTCCTTGCCACGCTGGACCGCCAGGGCAAGGGCTAACGTCGCGTCGACGACGGTAAGTGACGCCATGGCAATCGCTCCAGTTCGGGCCCGGCGGTTACCGTCCGGGCGGTTGGCCTCCGCTCCGTAGCAACCGGTCAGCACGAGATTCAAGGCCGCCCGTGCCGCCATCCACGGCCAACGGGGACGCCCACACAAGACGCCAGAGCCGACGACGAGATCAGTCAGGCCGACCGCTCTGGCCAGCACGGGGCGGTTACCCATCCCGAGGGCTGCCGCGCTGCGTCGTGGCATGGCCGTTAAGACCACACCGAAGCCAAGCGTCACGAGACCCACCGCGTTCGCCAGCTTGTCCGTGCGCCGTCGAGTCATGAACCGGATCATCGCAGACGGATCGGCACCACTTTCCAAGCGTCCGGCCATGCCGCTGAGCGCTTGGTCTCGGACGACCGGATCTGGCTCCCCTCTGTGTCAAGAGGCCACGGCGAGGGTTGTTCTAGGCTGGGGTGTGGCGGGTCCGGGAAGTGACTTTTCCGAAGAGCCGGCATGGGGATGTGAGCTGGTCACGCTGGAGTCAGTAGTCGTCTCCCGTTGTCCTCCCGGGCCCGTCGCCGTCGCCGTGGCCGTCGTGGCGTCGTCGATCATCCGTCGGTAGACGATGTCGGACAGGCGCCGTTTCAGCGCTCGCATCGCTTCCATCGATGTCTTCCCAGCGGCTTTCTTGCGGTCGAAGTAGGCGCGCCCTTCGGTGGGGTTGCGTAGCTGGACGGTGGCCATGATGTGCAGTACCCGGTTGATCTGCCGGTTGCCGGCTCGGGAGAGCCGGTGTCGTACTTGTTCGCCGGAGGACGCGTCGATGGGGGCGGTGCCGTTCCAGGAGGCGAAGTGGGCCCGGTTCGGAAACCGGGTGATGTCGCCGACCTCGACCAGCAGTCGGGCTGCGCCGGAGGGTCCGATGCCGTGCAGGTCCATCAGCGTGGTGCCGGTGGAGGCCACCAGTTGGGTCAGTTCCTTGTCGGCGTCCTTGCAGCGTCGGTAGACCCGTTCGAGGTCACCGATCAGCTCCGCGGCGACCCGGCGTCGGGCCTTGCCGACCGCGTCTCGGGGTCTGACCGTGGCCAGCAGTGCTTTGGCCTGGGCGGCGGAGAGACTCTTCTTCGCGCCACCCGGAATGAGCTCCAGCAGCAGTTGGTGCAGCTGGGAGATCATGCGGGTGTGGTCCTCGCCGAGCGAACGGCGGCGGTCGACCAGGATCCGCAGCAAGGCGAGCTGCTCGTCGTTGACGACTGGGCGCAGTCCGGCCATGCGGGTGCCGACCAGCGCGATGGAGTGGGCGTCGGTGGCGTCGGTCTTGCGGCCCTGCCCGGTGGCGAACACCCGCGCCCGGGCGGACAGCTTCGGTGGCACGTCGACGACCTGCTCACCATCGGCCAGTAGCCGGTTGGCGATGTGCCGGCCGATGCCCTGGCAGCCCTCGATTGCCCAGATCCGGTGCGGCCATTGGCTGGCGTACTTCCTCATCGCCGTGTAGCCGTCGCGGTCGGTGTCGAAGCGGCCGGCGCCGACGATGGTCTCGTTGCCGGCCATGACCTCGATCGTGGCGGTGCGCTTGTGCGGGTCCATCCCGATGACCACACGATCTGACGTGGTACTCAACGCGTCCTCCGATGCTCGATCCACCTGGGTTGTCGAGCCGGGAGGGCAACGCTACTTCGAGCCGAGCAAACCCCTCTTGAGCCTCTCCCCGCCCGGGGGCGACGCCCGGGCCGCGCAGGCCAGATGAGAGCCACACGACCAGCGTGGGCAGCCGAATTGAGAGCGACAGCCCGGGCGCCTCGACCGAAGCCTGGCCGGGCCACGGTCGCAGGTCAATGAAACAAGTAGCCGCTGACAAGGCGCGGCGTTCGTGAGCGTGCTTTCCAACCGACCCGATACAGCTGCGGGAGTCAGCGCTGGTGCCAGCAAAAGGCACTGGGCCGGCAGCTCACGATCCGTCGGCGGTCGGCGGCCCGGTACCAGGCCGGTTCGGGGGAGCAGGTTGGGAGCAGCCGGGTGCCCTGAACGGCCTTGAACTGCGTCCAACGGCATCGAACGGTACTCAACTGTACCCACCCCTGCCTGCGGCTCCACGTTTCCGCAGGTCAGAGTCGCTGCAGCGTCCTGTTTCACACCGAAGAGGTCACTGGTTCGATCCCAGTATCGCCCACCATCTGTATACGCAGGTCAGAAGCTCGTCGCCGGAGTATCTGGTAACGAGCTTCTTTGCTTATGCACCTTACTTGGGAGCAGTTGGGGAGCAGCGGACGGTTGTATGCCTAACGGCTCCGGTGGGCCCTGTGCCGCTCGTCTGGGCGGGCACCGCCGTGGCGGCCCGTATTTGGATCGCTGGCGCCGGCTGGCTCATGCGGGATCGATTCTCCGCCCAACCGGGCTGGCGCTGAGGGTAGGGCGTACCCGTGCGGCGACCACTTTGGACCCGGAGGTATGGCGGTGCGGTTCCGGGATCGGGGGCCGGTCGAACTCGAGACCGAGTGGCGTTGCAGCGCCCCGCGGGTGGTGTCCGCCCCGGCGTGCCCCTGATGTTCGTGGCTTTGTCGACGCCGGGATCCGAACATCGTTCTGTCGAACATATGTACTAGTCCGTGGTGGTGGACGTGAGGGGGCGCTGGTGGAACGGGGTGTGGGGACGACTCGCGCGACGGGACGTGTGGCTGACCCGGGAGATTCGTTGGCGGGTCGTCGCGCGGGCCGGTGACTCGGAGACGGGTCGCATCCTGCGTTGGGAGTTCGACACTGAGGCGGAGGCTCGGGCGATGGTGGCGCGGCTGCTCAGGGGCGGGAGCGGCCGGTGGCGCGAGCAGACCGTTGATGCCGCGGCCGCACCTCCGCCGGCAGCGCAGGCGGCCGGGCGGGGTTCCGAGCCCGTGAGCAACCGCCAGGCGATCGACGAGGGCGGAGGCAACCCCTGAGCCTGAGCGCCCGGACTGCCGGGATTGGACCGTGATCGGCGCACCCCGATTAGATGCACCGCCGCCCGGGTGACCGACGAGAGCTCCACTGAGCCGAGGGCGGCGCCCGTCATATGACGTGGTCGGGCGAGTGGGCTGTGCTCGTGGGAGGCGCGGCCGCCTGGGGCCAGGCGTTGCTGCTGGGGGGTGGGTTGCGGCGCATCGGGTGGATGCGTGGTCCGTCGGGTAGGGCGATCGGGGGCCGGGCGATGTAGCCGTAGCGGGCGTACAAGTCGTGGACGTCTGCGGTGGTGTCGGTCCAGGAGGGCAGGTCAATGCGGTCGACGCGGCTGCGGTGGTGTGCGAGGAGCGCCCTACCGCAGCCGGCGTGTTGGGCGGTGGGTGTGACGGCGAGGAAGGCCAGGTGGTAATGGGGTTCGGTGGGACGCTGCGCGGAGAGCACGTGGTCGAGGAGGGTGAAGCGGCCGGCGTGCTCGCCGGCGGCGTCGGTGAGTCGGATGCCGTAGTTGGCGGGTAGGGGGATGGGTCGGTAGCGGTGGAAGCCGACCGCGGCTGCGGTGAGGTCGTGGGTGAGGTAGATGTCGCCGAAGAACATGGCGTGCTCGATCCAGATGGCGAGGACGTCGGCCAGTACCCGGCGCCGTTGGCCCGGGTCGGGCACGAGCCACGCCCCGAGTTCGGTGGGGTGCAGCGCGTCGGCGATGACCGCGGCGACGGCGTCTTTGTCCGTCCACCGGCCGGCGCGGATACGAAGATCAGCGTCCATGATGGGTGGCTCCTGTGCGGGTGTGGGTTAGCGGTAGGTGGCGGTGGCGAGGTCACCGAGCGCGGCGTCGACGGCCGCGGTGATGTGGCGCACCGGGCGGTGGTGCTGTCCGGCGACGGTCCGTAGGCGGTGGGTGAGGGCGGTGGTGTCGTCGTCGAGGTAGAGGTAGGCGGTGAGGTTGAGGGCGGCGATGAGTCCGGCGAGGGCGGCGGTGTGGTTGTCGGCCGGTTCTCGGCCGGTGGCGAGGTAGCGCAGGCGGGCGCGGGCGATGATGGCCCATTTGGTGTCGGTGGCGCGGTAGGTGTCGGTGCGGAGCAGCCCGGCGAGGCGCCGGCGGCTGGCGTGGCGGAGGATCCCGGCGGCGACCAGTCCGGCGCGGGTGCGTTCGTACAGGTCGTCGGAGAAGCCGCGCAGCCATCCCCGCACGGTGGGCGCGGGGTGCGGGTAGCGGATGGACGCGAGGGCGCTGTCGGCGATCAGGTCACCGGTCGGGCGGCCGTTGAACAGATGCAGCCGCTGCTCGACGGCGGAATGGGTGCCCTGGGCGGGATCAATGGTGATCCGGCCGGTGAGGAACAGGTCGATCAGGACTGCGCCGGCCAGGCCGATGGCCAGGGCGTGTGGGTGTAGGTGGGGTTGGCCGGTGTCGTCGTCGTGGGCGAGTAGGAACAGCTCGTCGCGTACCGGAAGACGCGGAACGGATGCCACCGCAGTGTTCCTCCTACCGCTGCTCGGCGGCGAGCTGCCGCAGCCGGTCGTGGGCTCCGCCGTATGGGGGAGTGGGGGAGGGGAGCAGGGTTTTGTCGGCGGCGGCGAGGATCGTGTAGTTGGGGTCGCAGACGTTGCCGATCGGCGCCCGTCCCGCTTGGGAGATCAGCTGGTAGGCGTCGAGGACGCCCAGGCCGGTGAGGGCGGCGCTCCAGCCGACAAGGTCGTGGTGCGCGATCCGGTACGCGTCCTCGAGCGGGCGGGCGGCGCCGACGGACATGATCGTCTGGTCGGTTTCCAATCGCGGCCACGGCGTCGGCACGCCCTTGATGACCTCGACGAGAAGTGTGGTCGTGGTGGCGATCTCGACGCCGGCGCCGCAGGCCTCGCCTTCGCCCTGGCGGGCGTGCCCGTCACCGAGGGCGAGCATCGCCCCGTGCATCGCTACGCCGAGGTAGAGGGTGGTTCCGGCGCGGAGCTGCGGGGTGTCGAGGTTCCCGCCGTGGGTGTCGGGGACGATTGTGGCGCGGGCCTCGAACCCGCCCGGTGCGACGCCGATCGTGCCGATCATCGGCTCCAGCGGCAGGTCCACCGTGTGATCGCTGGCCGTGGCCCGGTACCGGACGACGCCGGCCGGCTTGTCGACCTCGTACACCCACACCCGCTCCTCCAGGGGCGGCTGCAGGGTGGCGGTGTGCGAGGTGGAGGTGAGCGCCCCGAAGTGCGGGAACGTCGAGGAGACACCCCAGGTGCGGGCTGGTTCGATCGCCACGACGTGCACGGCGAGGGTGTCACCGGGTTCGGCGTCCTCGACGAAGAACGGCCCGGAGACGGGGTTGAGGTAGGGCATGTGGCACACCTGCGACGGCAGGTCCGCCGGCCCCCGCACCAGACCACCGAAGCAGTCCTCCGTGAACACCCGCAGCAGGTCACCCGAGCGCAGGTGCGCCACCGGCATCCGCCCGCCGAACGTGTAGGCGAACTCGTCCCGCACCGGCCTGTACACGATCTGGTCCATGCCGCTCACACCCGTTCCACATCACGCCGCAGGACCGGCTGGGCGGGTGCGAACCCGGACAACACCGGCCGCCGCCCGGCCACATACAGGCCGGCGAGGACCAGTACACCCAGGGCCAGCCACGCCAGGCCGAGGCGTTGGGCGGCGATGTTCGCATTCACCACGACGTAGGCGAGGATCACGAACCCGACCGCGGGCATGACCAGGTGCGCCCAGACGTTGCGGCTGCGCCGGCGGATCAGGTGGTGCACGACCACGGAAACGTGCAGGACGAGGAACGCGACCATCGCACCAAAGTTGATCAGCGACGACAACACCGTGATCCCATCCGCGCGGGTCGCCATGTAAAGGCCGAGGACCAGCGACACGACCCCGGTCAGCAGAGTGGCGTTGACCGGCACACTGCGGCGGATCGACACCCTCGCCAGGAACGCGGGCAGTTGCCGGTCACGGGCCATCGCATACAGCAGGCGGCTGGTGGCGACCTGCGCGACCATCGAGTTCGGCAACCCCCACGCGACCGCCGTCGCCACCGCACACACCGTCGCCAACCAACCCCCGCCAGCGACCGCGGCAGCGTCGTAGAAAGCCGTGCCGTCCGGGTCCCCGTTCAGGGCGAGCGCGGCAGGGTCGGGGACGAGCATCGCGGCCAGCCACGTCTGCGCGATGAACAGGACCCCGGCGAGGACGAGGACCGCGGCCATGGCCCGGCCGATCTGCCGGGCGCCGCCCTTGGTCTCCTCGGCAAGCATGCTGATGCCGTCGAAGCCCAGGAACGACAACACCGCGATCGACACCGCCCCCGCCACCAGCGACCAAGTGAAGGCGTCAGCGTTGTAGAACGCGTCCCAACTGAACCGACCCTTCCCCGAGGCGAGGGCCCAACCGGCGACGGCGAGGAACACCACCAGCACGATCAGCTCGCCGACCAGCATGACCCGGGTCATGATCGCGGTCAGCCGGATCCCCACCGAGTTGATGACGGTGTTGACGGCCACGAACCCGAGCAGCCACACCCAGACCGGCACCGCCGGCACACTCGCGTGCATCGCCACCGACGCCACCAGATACAGCAACCCCGGCACCAGCACGTAGTCCAGCAGGATCACCCAGCCCGCGAGGAACCCCACTGGTGGGCCGATCCCGCGGCCGGCGTAGTTGTAGACGCTCCCGCTCATGGGAAACGCCTTCACCATCTGCGCGTACGAGAACGCGGTGAACACCAACGCCGCCACACCGATCGCGTAGGCCAGCGCCACCATGCCACCCGAGGCGCCGTACACACTGCCGAAGATCGCCATCGGCGCGATCGGCACCATATACACCAACCCGTAGGACAACAGGTCACGGAACCGCAGTTGCCGGCTCAACTCATGTCGATATCCATATCGCGATAGGTCATCCTGGAGACTCATCAGATTCCTCATGTTGTATCTGAGCCCTGGCTAATCGGCGGCTTCGCAGCTGACTCGTCAGAGAAGGCAACTGCTCGTGGTGCCCGAACCGCTGTTAATGATTTCGCCCGGCACGCGGACGGGTGACTTAGCAATGAGAATTGCGCACGTTGCCAGATGAGTCGATAGTGTCGATGCGGACATAGGCTGTTGTCCGCATGCGACTGTCCGCGTAGCGTTCGTCCACGTACGGTCAAGCCCGTCTGGCTGCGGCAGCGACAGGCGAACGGCACTCAGGAGTATCGGTGGCTCAAACTCCACGACAGCTGACCCCGCATCGATCAGTGCTACATGGGTTCGGCGCGGCGCTGCGACAGTGGCGGGAGTGCCGCGGACTGTCCCAGCGTGCTCTAGGAGGCCTGGTGCATGTCAGCGGGGACCTCATCGGCAAGGTGGAGAAGGCCGAACGTTGGCCGACTGCCCGCCTCGTCGAGTCGTGTGAGGCCGCACTTCAGGCGGATGGTGAGTTGGTCCGCTTCCTGTCAGACCTCGAACGTGAGCGTCGACTGACCGGCATCAGCTACCGCATGGCCGACGACGCCGACGATCGACTCCGCGCCGTCATGGATCACGACGACGAGCCTGACCTGCTCCGCTCGTGGCACGAGCAAATCGCCAGTCTGGCCATTGCCGGAAACCGCACCGGATACGCCGGGATGGCGTCCACCGCCCATGCGCAAATCAACGCCGCAGCCGCTATCGCGCGGCGAAGCCGCTCAGCAGACCGCAGAGACGTACTAATCGCGCAAGCACTGTGGGCCGAGTTCCTCAGTTGGATCGACGAGCAGGGCGACGCCGCCGAGGCGGACGCATGGTTGCGGCGCGCCCAGCAGTACGCCGTCGAAGCAAACGCGCCGACGCTAAATAGCTACATTCTGATGAGGCAGAGCCAACGCGCTCTCGAGCGCTTCGACCCGCGCAATGCCGCTGCCTTGGCGCAGCGGGCGCTGGAGGAGATTCGTTTACCCAACCGTATCCGCGCTCTGCTGCTGGTTCGCCAGGCTCAGGCCTACGCGATGGGTGGTGACCAGAACGCCTGTGCAGCCAGCATCGACAAGGCGCACAGGGTCGCCGGCAGTGCCGACTGGGACTCCGAACTGCCGATCGATGTTGGCGTCCACTGCGACCCGGTGTACGTAACCGCCCACGAAGCGCAATGCCGTCTGCTTCTCGGCCAACCGGCGGCTGCAGCCGATCTCTACGAGCAACTCCTGAGTCACTGGCCAGATCAGTGGCGCGTCGACGAGGCCCTTTGGCGATCGGCCCTGTCCACCGCCTACGCCAACAGTGGCGACGTCGAGCGCGCGGCGGCCGAGGCCACCAACGCCTTGGCCTTGGCCACTGGTACATCCTCCACGCGGGCTCTGCGCTGGTTGAACCCGACGGCGGTAGCCCTTCGACAGCAGTCAGCCGTTCCCGAGGCGGCGGCCTTCGTGCTCGCCTATCGGCAGGCGACTCTCGAAGCGTGCAACCATTAGCCCGTGGACCTGATCACCACGGCGACGAGCACCGACGAGTCCGAGCGAGCGGCGTCCGTCGCGCTCCTCCCAGTCGGGAGTTTCGAACAGCACGGGGCCCACCTGCCGCTGCTGACGGACACCATCGTGGCATGCGCGATCGCGAAGGCAGTCGCCGAGCGCTACGACCTCTTTCTGCTGCCGCCCCTGACGATCTCCTGCTCCCACGAGCACGCGGCGTGGCGTGGAACGGTCAGTATCAGCGCCACCACCCTCGCCGCCGTGGTCTTTGACATCGCCGGCTCCCTGCACGAATCGGGCATCGATCAGCTCGCTGTTATTAACGGGCACGGCGGGAACTACGCGCTTGCCAACGTCGTTCAGGAAGCCAATGTCGCCGGGCCCCGGATGACTCTTTTCCCCGCTCGGGCCGACTGGGACGACGCTCGAGTGGCCGCCGGCCTGCACAGCACAGCTCATCAGGACATGCACGCTGGCGAGCTCGAGGTTTCGCTGCTCCTGCATGTTGCGCCCGAGGTGGTGCGTGATGGCTTCCAGCATGCCGACCACGTAGCGGACGATCGACGTCACCTCCTCACGCGGGGTATGAGTGGCTACACCACCAGCGGCGTTATCGGTCTGCCGTCCCACGCCACCGCTGCCAAGGGCAAAGCCGTACTGGAAGACCTTGTTCGCTCCTTCGCCGACCATTACGGCCTCCTGCCGGGGCCCGAGGCATGATCAGGAAATGACGCGGACAACAGTTGTTGTCCGCATCGGCATTGCTCGCGGGAGAGCGAACGGGCGGCGGCAGTTTGCGAGGTGACCCAGCGGCAGGGACAAGGGGCTCGGACGTAGAGTCGGCCACGTCTAGGCACTCACGCCGGCTCGGAGGACCGAGCCCTGCCGCTGGCCTTACCGGTGCCCCGGCGACCGGTTGACGAGCCCACCGTCGTCCGGCCGCCTAGAGGTTGTTCGAGGAGGACCGTGAGTCTGGGGGACAGGATCGCTGCAGTGCCGGTGGACGATGCCGTTCGCGCCTCGGTTAGCTTTGACCAGCTGCGTACCGGTGATGACGGCCTGTACTGGCTGGAGACTCGCCCCGACGCCGACGGAAGTGCAACGGTGACACGTTGGCGGCGCGGCGAGGGCCAGCGTGATGTCAGTCCTGTGGGCTTCGATGTCGCCAACGGAGTGCACGCGTACGGGGGCGGATCGTTCGCCGTCGTCGAGGGGACGTTGTGGTGCGTCGGCGGAGATGGCCTCTACCGGAGCCGTCGTCACGGCGATGAACTCGAACTGGTCAGCTCTGGATGCTTCGGTGACCTGACGATCGGCGACGGCGAGTTGTTGGCTGTGCGAGAGTCGAAGCAGGGTGACGAACTCATCGCGGTGTCGCTCACCGGTGCTCCGCAGATACGAACTCTCACCTCCTCCCTGGGGTTCCTCAGTGCGCCTCGGCCGGGTCCGGGTTGGTTGGTCTGGACGGCCTGGAGCGAGCGCGACATGCCCTGGGACGCGTGTGAGGTTTGGGTGGCCGCCTACTCGCCGCGTGGCGCGATCGAGAATCCGGTGAAGCTGGCAGGCGGTCCGGATGAGTCGGCGGTGGAGCCGCGGTGGGGACCCAACGGGGCGTTGTACTTCGTGTCGGACCGCAGTGGCTGGTGGAACCTCTACCGGTGGGACGGCCACCAAGTAAAGGCGGTGGCACCGATCGCGGGTGAGTGCGCCGCGGAGCCATGGGAGCTGGGTTACGCGTCGTATGGCTTCCTCGACGGCGGTCGGATGGTCGTGGCGGTGCAGGAGGGGCCGCGACACCGCCTTGTCGTCATCGAGCCCGACGGCACTGTCCGCCCGGTTGACCTCCCATACACCTCGATCAAACCGTACCTGGCCGTGAAAGGGACGACGGTGGCGTTGATCGGATCGTCACCGACCGCGGCCCCGCAGGTCGCGCTCGTGGACCTGGCTGACGCCGAGCCCCAGGTGGAGGTGCTTGCCAAGCCGGAGCACGCCGCACTCGACGGGACGCGAGTATCGACACCGACACAGCTGCACGTTCGAGTGGCCAGTGGTCGGGAGGTGCTTGCTCTGGTGTATCCGCCGACGGGCTCGGCCGCGGACTGGCGGGCACCGGTGATCGTCCGGGCGCATCCCGGGCCTACCGCCTCCTGTCTGCTGCGGCTGGACTGGCAGGTGCAGTTCTTCACCAGTCGCGGGTTCGCCGTCGTGGATGTCGACTATCTGGGTAGCACCGGGTACGGCCGTGTGTTCCGGGAGTCGCTATACGGCCGGTGGGGTCTGGACGATGTCGATGACTGCGCGGCGGTGGCGGGTCATCTGCTGTCGGCAGGGCGGGCGGTGCCGGGGCAGGTGTTCATCCGCGGTGCCAGCGCCGGCGGCTACACCGCCTTGCACGCGGTGTCGCAGGACGGGCCGTTCGCCGCTGCCACCGCCGTATCGGCGATCGTGGATCCTGACCGGTGGCCGGAGACGGTGCCTCGGTTCCAGCGGGCGCACGCGGTGCGGCTGCGAGGTGGTGCCGGCCCGGTCCGTGCCGCCGCTGTCCAACAGCCGGTGCTGCTCATTCATGGCACCGCCGACGAGGTGGCCCTGGTCGAGGATGTCCGCGACCTCGCCGACGAGTTGACGTCTCTCGGCAGGCCGCCCGAGGTGTTGCTCCTTCCTGATGTCGGCCACTATGTGGCGACATCCCGTCGAGCGAGCGCGGCGCTGGAGGCGGAGCTGGCTCACTACCGCTCGGTGATGGCGTACGCGGCCAACGATCGACGGGGATTACACAGCGGCCAGCGGTAGTCGGTGACGCACGTACTCGTCGAACTCGCGGACCTCAGGCTCGCACCGGTAGGGCTCGAGGTCGGCCTGCACCTCCACAATGCGCTGCAGGCAGCGGTGTGAGGTGGTTCGTGCGGCGTAGTCGACTGCCTCGCGTGCGGTGGCGCACGCTTCGTCGATGCGGCCGGCGGCGGCCAGCGACGAGGCCAGGAGTGCGGTATCGATGGCGAGTCGCCGAACATGGGTTGGGCTCAGGGCGGAGAGGGCGTCGCGCAGGTGCCGTTGGGTTCGCTGCGGGCACCCAAGGTCGTGGAAGCAGTGGGCAATCTCGTCGGCGAGGTACGCCGCGTCGAAGTACCGGATCCACGCCGGCTCGTCCTCGGACTTGCCGCGGGCCAGTTGCCTCTCCGCGATGTCGAGGTGGGTTAGGCAGTCGTCTTCGCGCCCAAGTCGGGCGTGCGTGCGCGCCACGACCGCGTGCAGCGCCGCTGTCACAGCGGGCGTCGCCCGGGTCTCGCTTCCTCTCGCCGCTGTCAGCGCCATCCTGCGTGCTGGCTCGGGGTGCCCGCAGTGCAGCGCGAGGTGGCCGATGTTCACGGCGAGCAGGTAGCTGCCGTACAGGCGGTCGTCGACGGCTTCTGTCAGACGTAGAGCGCGAAGGTAGCGGCGCTGGGCCAGGCCATAAGCGCCGGTGTCGACCGCCTGGTACCCGCAGAGCTCGAAGAATCCCGCCGCCAGCGTGTAGAGGTGCCGACCGACAGCCTCAGAGGTGGGAGTGTTTGCCAACAGCCGGTTCAATTCCCCTTCGACGTACCGCTGCACCTGCGCGTGGACTCGTCCGGCACCGTGGGTGTGGTCCAACTGCCGGAACATCGCCAGAGCGGTCTCCGCCGAATGAAGATCCTCTTCGTCAACCTGGTCGGGCGAGCCGGGTCGTCCGGCCAGGGACAGGCGGGGTCCCGCCGCAGCGTTCAGCCAGTCCAGCGCGGCGCGGTCAAGAACGCCTGGCTGGAACGGAACACGGACGACCATGTCCGCCAACCCGGGCGTCTCCGCCGATTGGGTGGGCAGCAGGGTGTCCGCGTTGCTAGAACCGCTCGGCGAAGTTGGCCGCATACCCTCGTTGGCGCGACTTCCCTCAAGAAGCGGTAGCAGGCGGGTCAAGGCCCCTCCGGTCGCCAGCGCCCTGTCGCAGGTTTCAACGAATTCCCGGGACGGGAAACGGTCCGCTGTCTCGACCCGACGCACCAGGTCGGCGCTGAAGCGGATCATCGCGCCGAGTCGCGCCTGCGAGAGGTTGGCCTGCTCCCGCAGCCGACGCAGCTCGGCGCCGAAGAAGTGGCGCTCGGACAGGGACGGCTGGAGCATCCGCGGGGTCTGGCCCACAGCACCGCCTCCTCAGACTGTTCGCACCACCACGGCGATGAGCAACATGGATACCGCGCCCATAGGGTCACTCGGTGTTCAGCGCGGCGCAACCACGAACACCGAGATGCGTAGGTGCGGGAGACGCTCATCGACGGCGCACATGCGGACAACCGCTTCGTCCGCATGCTCGGCATTCACTCCACCGACTCGACGGGCGAGTGTGGAGACGGGCGGTGGCTACTCGTCAGATCCGCCCCTGACTCGAACTTGCGCGGGAGGTTGCAGTGGACCAGGAGACCGTTCCGCCGCCCGTGATCTTGATACACGCCAGCTGCGCCCTCGGGCCTTGCCACCGTTCGAGCGATCACGCGGACGAGCATCCGCGCATATGGCTAGGGCATCTACGCGCGCCAGCAGGATGCAACCTTCGACCGGCACCACATCGACTTCAGACTTCCGTTCGACCTGGCGAGTCCAGCGGCTTGACGCTCTGTTGAGCCCGAGAAGAGCGGAACGGCGGGCCATCTGATCGGGAGGCCCTGACGGAAAGGGAGAGCACCCGAATGAGTGTCGACACGGCGAGCGGCGAGGACCTCCATGCCGCGATGGTCGATCAGCTCGTCGCTGATCATGCGGAGAAAGCACTGATCATGCGGCCTGAAGTGGAGGCGGCGCTACGGTCCGTGCCACGCCATCTCTTCACACCGGATGCCGCGCTGCCGGAGGCGTACCGCGCGGACCAGGCCGTGGTGACCAAGCGGATCGGCGACGAGGCGGTCAGTTCGGTGTCGGCGCCGTGGCTCATCGCGGAGATGCTCGGCCAGGCAGTCGACGCCATCGACGGCGGGTTGGCCGGCCGCCACGTCCTGGAGATCGGTTCCGGCGGATACAACGCCGCGCTGCTGCGCGAGCTGGTCGGCCCGTCGGGCTCGGTCACGACCGTTGACATCGATCGCGAGGTGACCGACCGGGCCACCGCCTGCCTGACCGCGGCGGGTTACGACGACGTGGTCGTGGTGTGCGCGGACGCCGAGCAACCGGTTAACCCGGACCGTCCATACGACTTGATCATCGTCACGGTCGGCGCCTGGGACATCTCACCGGCCTGGACCGCGCAGCTCGCCGAGAACGGAACGCTGGTCGTACCGCTGCGGACGTTCGGGATGACGCGTTCCTGGGCGATGCGTCGGACGGGGGACCGGCTGGTCAGCCACAGCCAGCGGTTGTGCGGGTTCGTGTCGATGCAGGGCGCCGGGGCGCATCAGGTGCGGTACGTCAACATCGCTGACGGAGTCCACCTGCGGCTGGACGAGGACCAGCAGGTCAATCACCACGCCGTCGGCGAGCTGTTGGCGCAGCCACCGGCACAGGCATGGGCCGGGGTGAGCCTGCCCCCTCGCACCGTCCTGGCTGACCTCGACCTGTGGCTGGCGACCCGCATCACCGATGCGGGGCAGCAGTTCGTTGTTCTCACTGCTCAGCAGGAGGCCATCGATGCGGGCGTCGTCGCCCTGGCGTGGCGCTTCGGCACGCCTGCTGCCCTCGAAAACGGTGCGTTTTGCTACCGCTCGACGCTGCGCTGGACCGCCGACAACACGTTCGACCTGGGCGCCTGCGGGCATGGGCCCGACGCCGCGGCGGCGGCCGGGCGGATGGTCGGACACATGCGCGCGTGGCTGGACTCGGGCAGCCCATCGCCGATGCTGCACGTCCTGCCCGCTGGTACTCCCGACGGCGACCTGCCGGCCGGGACGGTGCTGGACAAGCGGCACAGCCGCTTCGTCCTCACCTTCACCCCCGCATAGAAGGGAATGCATGTGAACGAAACTGATGCCTCGGAGTTCGTCCTGGACGTCAGCCTGGTCGACGCCGGCCCCACCGCGGGCGGCTACGCCACCGCCACCGACGACGGGTGCGGCTCGGGCAACACCGGCTCCAACGCCTGCACCACGAAGTGCGACGGCGGCAACTGACCCATCCGTTTCTCTCACGATCGGGCCTGGCGTCGCGCGCGCCGGGCCCGTCGATTGGATGGTGAATCATGGTTCCCGCAGCTGGTGCGGCGCTGATAAGGATCGCCGCCTACCCGAAGGGCCTCGTGCTGCCTGCCTGGCCCGACATGTCTGACGGTCATCCAGACCAGTGGCGCGAGTGGCTGGACAAGACCTGGACGCTGCCCGGGTTTGCGGCGGCCGTCGCCTGCGCGGCGCCGCAGCTGGCCGACCAGATCCAACGCGCTCTGAGCGGTGAGCCGGTGCCTCAGCAGCGGCTGCGGCGGCTGGTGCAGTCAGCGGTCCGGTACCTGCTGCGCTGGACCACCCGCGCGACCCCGTTCGGCACGTTCG
This sequence comes from Micromonospora sp. NPDC051006, assembly GCF_044456245.1. Classification (NCBI taxonomy): domain Bacteria; kingdom Bacillati; phylum Actinomycetota; class Actinomycetes; order Micromonosporales; family Micromonosporaceae; genus Micromonospora; species Micromonospora sp. NPDC051006. Next base: position 62,089 of record NZ_JBITFP010000030.1, on the reverse strand, counting down.
CCGGCGTCGCCCCGGTCCAGTTCGGCGCTCGCGCGACGGTCCGTCTGGGGGAGGCCCATCGCGCGGTCTCCCGCCCCGACGGCCAGTTCATCGCCGAGCACACCGCGCGGGCCGAACAGGACCTCGCCACCCTGCGCACTCTCGCCGTGGTGACCAACTCGCTGGGATACCGGCGCGGCGACAGGTGGGTTCTGCCCTGTGCCCACGCCAGCGCCGATCGTCGGTGGGACGTCGAGGTCCGCCTGACCGGCCCGATTCGGGCTGCGATCCAGGCGGCGCGGTCCCCGGTCAGGTTCGCCTTCCTCGCCGCGACGATCGCCGGACCCGCCAGCGTCGCCGGCGCCGAGCGGCTGCTGGCCGAACTGGTCCACAACGGGGTCCTGCTTTCGGCCCTACGCCCACCCATGACCGCCACCGACCCGGCCGCACACGTCGCCCGCCACTACACCGTCCCGGAGGCAGGTGGCCGAGTCGCCGTCGATCTACGCGCCGACATCGCGGTGACCCTGCCCCCGGCCGTGCTGCACGAGGCGGAGCGGGCCGCGTCGACGCTCGTGGCGGTAGCGCCGCCTCATGCGGCCGGTTGGGCTGAGTACCACAACGCGTTCATCGAACGGTGGGGTCCGGGCGCGGCTGTTCCCATCCGTGATGTGCTGAACGTGCTCGGGTTTCCGGCTGGCTACCGGGGATCCACTCGCCGCGCCCCAGCGCTGTTCACCACCCGCGACCGGCTGCTCGGACAACTCGCGCAGCAGGCCGCACTCGACGACTGCGCCGAAGTGGTGCTCGACGACGCGTTGATCGACCGGCTGCGCAGGGATGACGACCAGCCGCCGATCCCGCACACCGAACTGCGGTTCACCCTCGCCGCCGACAGCCTGCACGATCTGGACCGCGGCGCGTTCACCCTGACGGTGCTCAGCGGGTCCCGCCACGCCGGGGTCGCCGCCGCCCGGTTCCTGCACCTGCTCACCCCCGCCGAACTCGCCGGATTCCAACAGGTCTACCGACATCTCCCGACCACCCTGCCTGGCGCTGCCACAGTGCAGCTGTCCGGACCCCCGCTGGACGCCCGCCTCACCGCAGTGGCCCGCGTGCCCGAGCTGCTGCCCGTCCTTCCTCTCGGCGACTTCCACCCGGCACCGCCGTGGACGGTCGAGGATCTGGCGGTGACCGGCGACGGACACCGGTTGTGGCTGGTATCGCTGGCCACCGGTCAACCCGTCGAACCGCTGCTGTTCAACAGCGTGCTGCTGCCCACGCTGCAGCAGCCGCTGATGCGGTTCCTGACCGAGATCTGGACCGCGTGGACGGCACCGTGCAGCCGGATCGACTGGGGACACGCCGGCGGCCTGCCGTTCCTACCCCGCCTGCGGCGCGGACGCACCGTCCTGCACCCCGCCCGTTGGATCATCGACCACACCGCGCTTCCCGCTCAGGGCACGGCATGGCCGCAGTGGCGCGATGCCTGGCAGCGACACCGCCACCAGCGGCACATCGCGCAGCAGGTCCTGGTCGGCGACGACGACATACGCCTGCGCCTTGACCTGGACGACCACGCGCACCTGGCGGTCCTGCGCGACCACCTCGACCGGCACCCCCGCACCGTGATCACCGAGGCTCCAGGGTCCGCGGGCTGGATCGACGACCGCCCCGCCGAACTCCTGCTCACCCTCACCCATCCCGCGCCGGCCACCCGACCAGTCCGGCCAGCCCGGACCGCTACCACTGTTCAGCATTGGCCTGGGCGGTCACGGTGGCTGGAGGCACACCTACGCGGTCGGCTCGACGACATCCTGGCCGACCTCGCCGGGCGCCCCGCCGAGCACCTACCGGCCGGCTGGTGGTTTCTGCGGTATCCGCACCCCGAGCCGCACCTGCGGCTACGCATCCCACTTACGGACACTGACGGGTTCGCCGACACCGCCCGCTGTCTCGCCGGCTGGGTGCAGCACCTGCACGATGACGCCGTCGTACATGACTACAGCCTGCACCCGTACCGCCCCGAAACCCGTCACGGGACTGCGGCCACCCTCGCCGCCGCCGAGAGGGTGTTCGCCGCCGATTCCCGGGCCGCCCTGCACAGGCTCACCGGCGACCGACAAGCCACCACCGCCGCCGGAATGATCGCCTTAGCCGACGGCTTCACCGGCGACGGGCCGCGCTGGCTTGCCACCCACGTCCCCCACCAGACCGGTCCCCGCCTCGACCCCGCCCAGCTCGAACATGCCCGGCGCCGGGTGCACGACGAGGGACTCGCGGCAGCGCTGGCCGCCTACCGGTCGCTGGTCGTCGATGACGGGCTCGACCCCGACGAGGTGCTCGGCGACCTCCTGCACCTGCACCACGCCCGCATGATCGGTGCCGACCTCGCCTCCGAACGGCACCGCCTGCGGCTGGCCCGCACCATCGCCCGCACCACCCTCGCCGGGCATAAGTCGTGACCGCGGGACAGTCCCTCGCCGACGGCGCGGCGGGCGCCGCCCTGCTGCACCTGGAAACCGGGAACCGGCCCGCAGCGTACGAGGCACTGCGCCGTGCCACCGCCGGTGGCGTGAGCATCGCCGACGGGGCCAGCCTCTTCTACGGCGCTCCCGCGCTCGCATTCGTCCTCGCCACCACCGACCACCCGGGGCTCGCCCCGGCACGAGCGGCCAGCGCCGACGGCACCGCCACGGTGACCCGCCGACGGCTCGATGCCGCCCACCGCCGCATCGACCGACACGAACAGCCGCACTACGCCGAGTACGACCTCATCCGCGGGCTGACCGGGCTCGGCGTTGTCCTGCGCCGGCTCGGCGAGCATGATCTGCTCCGTCATGTCCTGGACTACCTCGTCCGGCTCACCGAACCCCGAGGCGCGCTGCCCGGCTGGTGGTGCTGGAACGGGCCCGAACGCCGCCAGGCGGCGCCCGTCGGCGGACCGGTCGCACCTGAGCCCGGACCAGCATCCGGCGTTCGCGGCGTTGAGCGGCGAGGACGTCGGGATGGCGGGCGTTGGCGTTGCGCCAGCGCAGGTATTTCTGCGTTCCTCGTGTGTGCAGATGCCGATAGGCCAGGGTGTTCGCGCCGGGTGCGCAGTGTCTCCGTGGTGGCTCGGGGCCGGCAGGGCGGCGATGGTCAGGCCGGTAGTGGCAGGCGGCGGAGCCGTGCGATGACTTCGGCGAGGATGCCGTGGCCGGGTGTGATCCGCCGTGAGGGCGTCGTTGTAGATGGCACGAAAGCGCGCTCGCAGTCGTAACCAACCGACGATGATCTCTGAACTCGGATCGAGCCAAATGATCTTCCGGCAGCGGGCTCGCTTGGACCCTGATTGCCGACCGGTCGATGACTGCCCACACGGGGAGTCCTACGTCCGGCGCGGGACCAGTCCTGGCATTCGACCAGGCGCCCCTCAGCTGTGAGATCGATTGTCTTGATCTTCGCGCTCGTGTTGACTGTCCCGATAGTGGCGGCGAAGGAAGGTCACTATGCCTCCGACGGATTCCCGGGTACGACGGCGCTGGTTCTGGCTGGGTTTCGGCCTCGTGGGCGGTGTCATCGCGGTCGCGTGTGCGCAACTGTTGCAGGAGCCGCTAATCGGGTACTTCCGGCGGCCGCTGTCCGAGCGTGACGAGATCGCCAGCGTGGTGGGCATGTTCGTCGGCATCACGGCGCTCCTGGTGTCGATCATCGGCTTGGTCGTCTCGCTTGTTCAGGCGAGGCGGGCCGGGCCCGAGCAACTGGTCGAGCCTTCGACGCCGGCGGATCCGGTTGCTCCGGCGGCGCCGGCAGCTCCGATCACCATGCACATCAACGCGTCGGCGCCCCTGTCCACGGCGCAGGGTGTGATCAACGGCGACATCAAGAACGGCCCGGCCGCGGGTGTCAATGGCTGACGGGGGCCACCAGTGGGCCTCCGCAACGGCCGGTTTCGCGTACGCGGTCACGGGCGCTGACGTGCACAAGCGCCCGGACGGGTCACCGGTGTACCTGCTGACGGCGGGCACGGGACGCCGACGAGCCGACCGGGATTGGCTGCTGGAGCTGCCCAGCCGTATGCTCAACGCCGCCTTCGGCGTCGTCGACTTCGTCGGGCGCGACACGGAGCTCGCCGCGCTGCACCAGTGGCGGAGCCGTCCCGCCCGACTAGCCGCGTGTCTTATGTACGCCCCGGGTGGACAGGGTAAGACCCGCCTGGCTGCCCGGCTCGCGGAGGAGGCCGCAGCCGAAGGGTGGCAGGTGGTCCAGGCCTCGGCCGGCACGGGGTCAGTCCTGCCGTCAGCGTCGGCGCACGACCTGAGTCTCGTTGAAACCGCCGGAATCCTCCTGATCGTCGACTACGCGGACCGCTGGCCGCTCACCGAGCTGTCGATGCTGTTCACGAACTCGCTGTTGCATCGCGACGGCGTGCGCACGCGGGTTCTGCTGCTCGCGCGCACCGACGACCTCTGGCCGGCGCTAAACGTGCAGTTAGGCGAACACGGCACGCAGTGCGCCCGGCTGAGACTGGCGCCGGTCCCGACTGAGAAGGGTCGGCGGCAGGCGATGGCGGAGACCGCCCGCCGCTGCTTCGCCGAGGTATACGGCGTCGAGGACGCCGACATCGCCCTGCCACGACTGGACGGCGACGCCGCCGAACTGGCTCTCACGCTCACCCTGCACATGGCCGCCTTGGTCGCCGTGGACGCACACGTCACAGGCAAGCGGCCACCGGCGGACCTGGCCGGGCTGAGTGTCTATCTGCTCGACCGTGAGCACCGCCACTGGGCGCTGCTGCACGAGCAGGCAGCAGTCATGACCCCGGCCGCAGTGATGAACCGGGTGGTGTTCACCGCGTCGATGACCGGCGCGATGCCCCGGTCGACCGCTTCCGGCCTACTCGGCCGCCTCGACGTCGCCGACCCGGCGCTGGACGACCACGGCCGCTGCTACCCCGCAACCACCATCACCCTCGACGCCCTCGAACCGCTGTACCCGGATCGGCTGGCCGAGGACTTTCTCGCGCTCACCCTGCCTGGACATGATGCCGACTACCCGGCTCAGGATTGGGCCCTGCCCACCGCCGAAGGGCTCCTCGGCGCCGACATCGCCGCCGCCTCTCCGGCCCGGCGGCGTGCCCTCACCTTCCTGATCGCGGCGGCCGCGCGGTGGCCACATCTGCGCGAGGCGTACCTCTATCCGATCCTGCTGAGCGAACCGCAACTCGCCCTCGATGCCGGCAGCGGCGCGCTCGTCGCGCTCGCCGCTGTACCTGGCCTCTCTCCCAAGGTGATGCTCACACTGGAGGGGATGTTCCCCGAGGACAGCCATGTGGACCTCAACACGGGTATCGCCGCGATCACCGAGGTTCTCACTGTATGGCGGGACGAGGTCCACACGGATCCCGTGGTTCGCGCCGACGCACACGTGCGGTGCGGGTACCGCCTTGCCAATGGCGGCCGGCACGATGACGCGGTCGCGCACAATGAACGCGCAGTGGAGCTGTGCCGCGGCGCGGACCCAGACCGGGACGGCCGCCTCGCAGTCCTCGGAGACGCACTCGCCAACCTCGCAGTATCGCTGAGAGATGTAGGCCGCCGCGATGAGGCCTTGGCACGGGCCGAGGAGGCCATCGCGGTACGACGTGAACTGGCGCGCGACGGCGAAGCGGACTCCCTCGCCGACCTTGCCGGCGCGCTCGGCAACCTGGCGGTGAACCTGGGCCGGGTAAACCGGCGCGACGAGGCGGTGACCGCGGCCCGCGAGGCGGTCACGATCCAGACGCGGCTCGCCAAGGTCGACCCGGCTCATCTGCCGCAGCTGGCCATCGTGGAGCTGAACCTGTCCCGGGCGCTCGCCGACGTTAACCGGTGGAACGACGCGCTGGCACACGGGCTGGAAAGCAACCGGATCCGGGCCGAACTGGCCGAAGCACAACCACGGACGTACCGGCCCCAGTACGCCAAGACGCTGGCGAACGTGGCCGAGCAGCTCACCAACCTCCATCGCCACGGGGAGGCCCTGCCGTACATAGAGGAGTCGGTCGCCATCCGGCGCGAGCTCGCGGACGCCGACGAGATGTATCTCCCGGAGCTGTCAGCCGCCCTCGACACCTTCAGCCGGTGCCTGTCCGGTCTCGGCCGGGCCGGCGCCGCCGTCGCCGTGGCCCAAGAGGCGTTGGTGATCGACCAACGGCTCGCCGCTACCCGGCCCGCCGCCTTCCTCCCAGACGTCGCCCGCGCCCAGAGTGAGCTGTGCAACCGGCTGGCCGAAGCAGGCCGTAACGCCGAGGCGCTGGACGCCGCCCGTGAGGCTGTGGCGATCCGGCGCCGGCTCGCCGAGGCGAACCCCCCGGCGTTCCTGCCGGACCTGGCCGCCTCGCTGCACGAGTTCGCCCGTCGGCTGTCCGCCGACGGCGAGACCGACGAGGCGGTCCGTATCCTTCGCGAGGTCATCGCCCTGCGACGTGCGCTGCTGAAGCAGATGGCACCCGGTGACGCCCGATTCCACGAGCCGGAGCTAGCGCTCTCGTTGAACAACCTTGCCACCTGTCTGGCCGATCTAGTCTGGCGGGAGAACCCGCTCGGACGACCCCGGATCCGGCCGTCCCGGCGCAAGCAGGAGCTCACGCTACTCACCGAGGCGGTGGCCGCCATCGAAGAGTCCGATACCCTCCTCTCCCGGCATGTGGGGAGCTGGCCGGAACTGGAATCTGCGCTGGCATCGGTGTCCGAGTTCCGACGTGCCCTGCACGCCAAAATCGGCTGGTATGCATGACCGGCAGCCGGCAGATCATCACGGCCAGCGGTGGATTCGCGTACGGCGTCATCGACGGTGACCTGTACACGGTGGGCCCGCCTCGGAATCGCTACCTGCTCGCGCCGTGGCGCCCGCCGGCATTCCATCCGCTTGCACCCAGTCTGCCGCCCGTCGATTACGGCGACCTGACCACCTGGCGGAATCGTCCCGCGAATCTGGCCCTGCGCTGGTTGTACGGCGGCAGGGAGGCGCGCTCGGCGATGCGGAATGCGTTCGCAGCGTCCTGCCACGTGGATCGGTGGCAGGTGGTGGAGGTGTCCCGGATCGGCCCGGGCGACCCGACACCGGCGGTCGAGCCGATCCCCGACGATGCCGTTCCCGCTGGCATCCTGCTCCTCGTCCACGAGGCCGGCAGCTGGCCGCTAAGGGAACTCACATGGCTGCTCAGTAACGCGATGTTCCATCAACCGCACCGTCCGGCCCGCGTCCTGTTCGAAGCTGACACCCTCGATGCCTGGCCCGCGCTGCGCGCGTCGCTGGCGCACCTCCAGGCCCGCGACTCGGCGCAGCGCGCACCGTCTCGGTGATCCGACTTCTCACGCAACCCTCCGCGAAAGGCAGCCCCCTTGGTTCGAGCTCCCCGGCAGAATGTCACGGTAACCAGCGGATTCGGATACGGAGTAGATGGCGCCGACCTGCATGCCTTCGAGGACGGCAGTCCGGTGTACCGGTTGCAGCGGTGGCGGCCCGCGCTCGACCCGGATCCGGGGTGGCTCCGCGAACTACCGAGTCGGATGCTAAACGCGCAATTCTAGGTCGTGGATTTCACTGGCCGCGCTGACGAGCTTGCGTCCCTGCACGCATGGCGCCACGGCGGGCCACGGCTCGGCGTCCGCTGGTTGTACGGCCCCGGCGGGCAGGGCAAGAGCCGCCTGGCCGGCCGGCTCGCCCGGGACGCCGAGGCTGACGGCTGGCAGGTGATCACCGCCGCGTACGGTGCAGGGTCGGTCATCGCCTCCGGCGCAGAAGATTTGCGTCTCGACCGGACCGCCGGCCTGCTACTGATCGTTGACTACGCCGACCGCTGGCCACTGTCACACCTGGCCCTGCTGCTCGACAACAGTCTGCTGTTCCATGTCGCGGTCAGCACCCGCGTACTGCTGCTGGGCCGCAGCGCCGACCCCTGGCCTGCCATACGCCAGAGCCTCAAGGCACACCAAGCCGGCGGATCGGTGCAGCCGCTGTTGCCGATCCCGCACGGGAGCCCGGACCGGGCGGAGATGTTCGACGCGGCGCGACGCGGTTTCGCGCGACGTTATGGACTCTCCGCGTCGGACCAGCTGCCAGTGCCCGCCGCGATCGACCGGGTTGAGTTCGGGCTGCCCCTGACGTTGCACATGTTCGCCCTTGTCAGCGTGGACGCCGCCGTGTCCGGCCGGCGGGTGCCGGAGACGATGTCGGACCTGACCGTCTACCTGCTCGACCGGGAGAGCCGGCACTGGGCGGTTCTCTACGAGGAACAACCAACCGGCAGCGCGGGTCGCGCGTACCGGACGGAGCCGGAAACGATGCGCCGCGTCGTATTCACGGCGGCGCTCACCGGGTCGGTCCCGCAGACGGTCGGTGCGAGCGTACTGAGCGGATTTGCCGCGTCCGGCGATGTTCCTCAGCTGCTGCAGGCCCACCGTTGGTGCTACCCGCCGGTGGCCGCCGACGGCGACATGGTACTGACGCCGCTGTATCCGGATCGGCTCGCCGAAGACTTCATAGCGCTGACTACTCCAGGACACGACATCGTGTACCCGGCGTACACCTGAGCGGCGCAGGAAACAGCGGATCTTCTCACTCTGGGCGACGAGGCGGTACGGCCAGCGCACGCCGCCCGCACCATGATCTTTCTGTCCAGTTCCGCGCAACGATGGCCGCATCTGGGAACGACCGGTCTCTTCCCGCTGCTGCGCGCAGAACCGGGTCTCATCCAGGTCGGCGGGTCCGCAGCGCTGATCGCCTTGGCGAACGCTCCCAGCGCCGACGCGTCGCTCCTCGCGGCGATCATGGGCGCGCTGCCGGCCAGACCGGACCCTGACCTGGATCCGGGGATCGCGGTGCTGGCCGTCCGGCACACCGAGCAGCGCCTCGTCGCCGACGAAGCCCCCTCGAACCAGGCGGCACTGCACGCGGCACTCGCCTGGCGGCTGTCGAACGCTGGCCGTTACGAGGAACCCCTCACCCGATGGGAACGCACTGTCGAGATCCTGCGGGTGCTGGCCGGTGACGATCCCGCCTTCCGCCCGCGACTGGCCCACGCCATCGCCGGCCAGGCCTCCGCACTGACCGACCTGGGCCGGCACGTCGCCGCGCTGGAAATCAGCGAGGAGGCCGTCGCGCTACGCCGCGAACTGGTCCGAGCAGATTGCGGACCACATCTCCAGCACCTCGGGGAGTCGCTCAACAACCACAGCAACGTCCTCTCCGATCTGCACCGCCACGAGGAGGCGATGGCCGCGGCGCGGGAAGCGGTCGAGATCTACGAGGAACTCGCAACCCTCTCACCGGCCGCTCTGACCGCACTGGCCGTGACCCTCTCCACCGCGGGTAACCGCTACAGCGACCTCGGCCGACACGCCGAGGCGCTGGCTCACCATGAGCGGTCGCTGTCCATCCGGTGTGACCAGCTGGGGAAACACGCCGCCGGAGACCACGACACCGCGCTGTCGCTGGCCAACCTCGCAGTCGCGCTTCGCCCAGATGGTCAGCGAACATGGTGGAGTCGAGGCCGCACGGCGACTGCTGCAGGGACCGGGCACCTCCGAAGGTTTCCTCACGCTCTACCAGCACAAGAAGCTCGGCATGAGCGTCGAAGCGTGGGTGCTTCGGCCGGAGTACGAGCCGCTATTCACCGAGCACGAGCGGAGCATCGCCCGCCGGCGGCTCATCGACCACCACTTCGACGTCGAGCGCTACCTCCGATCGCTGACCGCATCCTGACACGCCTCGACCAAGCCCTCTCGGATTCGCTGGCACGCCAGCTGATACGTCGGCGTCGAAGCTGAAAGCGAGCACATTGGTGACGACTCGGGTGGCACCGACCGGTCCTCCGAAGCCTTTGCTGCTGTATGGATGGCTGGGCATCCTGTCCTTTCGGGGTAGCCATGTCAGAAGTGGTTGCGGCTAGGTTCTGTGCATGTCGATCCCATTTGACTTGTGGGGACAGCGGGGGTGGGCCAGCGTCGAGGTTGCTGGCGAGTCCCACTACGCCGCCCAGATCCGGGAGCTGTTCGGGAAAGACTTCAAGCCGTCGGGCAGCGAGATTGTCGTGACGGCTCAGTTGGTGCCCGAGCCGCAGAACCGGCACGACCGCAACGCCATCGGCGTCTGGGTGGGAAACAGGCAGCTCGGTCATCTTCCGCGGGAGGAAGCAGCCCGGTACATGCCCGTACTGGCCGGCCTCACGGCACAGGGGTGGCTGCCCCAGGTGTCCGCCCGGGTCTGGGGCACGGAGTGGTCCGACTACGACGATCGCAGTGCCAGTTTCCGCGGATCAGTCACGCTCGACTTGGCGGAGCCGCACATGCTCGTGCCGGTGAACCTGCCGCCGCACGGGCAGCATCGGCTGCTCCCGACAGGAGCGGCAATCCAGGTGACGGGCGAGGAGAATCACCTCGATGTGCTCGCGCCGCTGAGTGGTTCCGCAGGGGAGCGCTGGGCCTATGTCAGCCTCCATGAGCTGGTCGAGCAGACCGCACGAACCTCTCGAACGGTGGTGGAGGTCCGTGTGGACGGCAGCCGGGTCGGGCAGCTCACGCCGAAGATGAGCGGCGAGTTGCTTCCCGCGATCCACCACCTATCGGAACAGGGCGTGACCACCGCGGCCAGGGCCATCGTCAAGGGAAACCGGATCAAGACTGAGGTCGTCCTCTACGTCGCCAGGGCCCACGAACTTCCCGACACCTGGCTCGGCCCGGCCGCTCATCCCGCATTGCCCTTGCAAGCACAAGCGGTCACTGAGGCTTCTAGCGCGCAGGCACCCTCGCCGTCCGGGGCGCAGGTCCATGGTCCCATCCCACCGGCGCCCACAGGCATCAGATTCGCCGTGCCGGTGAACTGGCCCCAACCACCGGCCGGTTGGACCCCTCCGCCCGGGTGGAGACCGGATCCGGGTTGGCCCGTCGCGCCTGAAGGCTGGCAGTGGTGGGTTCCTGTCTGGGAATGAGACGCCTTTTAACGGCCAGATCTCTTGCCTCGGCACAACACACCTACTCGATCGACTCGAGGCGGGTGAGGCTGCAGCCGGTCGGAGGCTGCTGCGGCAAGGCAGGTGGGCGTCCTCGCCGGCGAGCACGGCTCGCAGCTGATCGTCGCCAGCGTGGGTGCCGAGGATGACCTCGACGAGCCGATTGGCTGCATTCGTGCCGGCCAGCCGGTCGAATACGAAGTCCAAGAGTGCCTTATCCCTGGTCATCTGCCTCTCCGGGCCCGCCGAAGGTGGTGGGTGTCCCCGCAAGCACCGACGCCGGGAAACTGGGCTTTGCTGGAATATGCTGGAGTGCAGTAGGCTGTTCCCGTGACCTCCTCTGCCGAAGCCCTCGAACGCCGCATCGACGAGCTGCGCGCCGCCATCCGCAAGGCGGTGACCGTCGGAGAACGCGAACGCGCCAAGGTACTGCGCGGTGAGCTGCGCAAGGCCGAGCGGCAGTGGGAGGAGGCGCTCGACGAGCTCGCCGAACAACCCGTCGCGCCGGTCCGCCGGCATGCCGGCCCGCTGCTGCCGCTGCGTGAGCAGGTCCACCAGGCGCTGACCCTGCTAGGTGCGCCCGCCGCACCGAAGCTGATCATCGCCGTGCACGAGGCGTTCCACGTCGGCGAGATGATCCCGGCCCGGCTCACCAGCCTGCGCCGCGACGAGGAACGATCCTTCCGCTCGGCGCCGCATTCCCGGCCGTACTATCTCTGCGCTGCCCTGACCGCCGACCTGCTCGCGCCGGCCCGCGGCCTGCTGGCCGTCTCCACCTGGCCGATGGCCGCCCGCGTGATCGGGTCGCTGAGCCCGCGCGTAGATTTCCTCACCTCGGCTATCCGTCTGGCCGAACACCTGGACCGGATCCCCGATCCCGGTCCGCAAGCCCGGCGGCTGCTGTGGCGGTTCGCCGCCAACATCCCTGGCGCCGCCGCCAGCGGCGACGCGATGACTGCCGCGACCGTCGCCGAGGCGGCCGAGGCCGAGCTCGAGATCCACCGGGACGCCGACCGGTCGCACCGCGAAGCGGCCGCGAAGCGGGCCCGCAAACAGCTCGACGACGTCGAGCAGCTCTTCGGCAGCCGGCTGCGGAGTATCTCCGCGGCCGGCTCCTGACTCCCTGGTAGCACTTCGTCTTCCGCGAAGGACGATTCGATGGACAACGACACCCAGGACCGGCTGCGCCGTATCCGCGGCACCGGCACCGCGAAACGCCACAATGCCCGCACGGTCGCCGCGCTGACCGGCAACCCCGGATGCGCACGCCGCGCCGTGCTCGACGCCGCCGGCGTCGACAAGGACGCCGTTGCGCGCCACGTCGGATTCCCGGCGAAGTTCGGCCAGTCCCAGTTCGCGATCACCCGCGGCAACGCCTTCGAGGCTCAAGTTAAGGCGAACGGATACGCCGAACTACTCCGCCTGCTGCGCGAGACCTTGGACCTCGAGATCCGGGAAGTCGGAAGCACCGACCTGGAGGACGTCGGTGGCAACACCGGGCAGGAGGTCCGGCACGCACGGTCGCGACAGAAGCTCACCAGCGCCGCGGCCGACCCGAATGCTGCCGCCACCTTTTACGACCACCCACTCCTACTCCTCGATGTCGGCGGGAACGACGTCTACCTCGAGCCTGACCTGGTCGCCTTCCACCACGACGGTGTTTTTCACGTGGTCGAGATCAAGTCCTTCTCCGTAATTGACGATCAGGCCGATGCACGGAAGGTCGCGGCCGCGGCCACGCAGTCCGCCGTCTACGTGCTCGCCCTTCGGCGGCTGCTCGGCGACGACAAGGTCGCCGACGAGGTCGTGTTGGTTTGCCCGAAGGACTTCTCGAACCAGCCGGTGGCCACCAAGGTCGACGTCCGAAAGCAGCTCATCGTGCTGAACCATCAGCTGTCCCGGCTCACGCGCATCGAGAGCCTGGTCGCGGCGTTGCCGCCGACCCTGACGCTCGACCTTGCGCTGAACGACGACGGCAAACCGAGCCGGCCTGCCGCCGACGTGATAGCCGCACTCGGCGAGATCGATGCGCGGTACGCACCCGACTGCCTCGCCAAATGCGAGATGGCCTTCTTCTGCCGGCGCGAGGCTACTGGCTGCACCGCGGCTCTGGGACTTAGCGTGCGCGAGGAACTCGGCGGTGTGGAGACCGTCGCCGAGGCGCTCGGCCTGGCCGACGGCACCCTGGTGGCGAGCGACGACCGGGCCGAGGCGGCGGCGATGCTCCGCACGACCGCCAAGATCTTCGGCTCGGTGGCGGCATGAGCGCCATCTCCTCGTACGCCAAAGCGCTGGCCGTGGCCGCTGGCAGGGCCGTTCCGATCGCGACACGTCGCCATGTCCACCTGTCGGACCGGCCGTTGGTGTTAGTCCCGCTGGCGCTGGCGGGCGAGGCAAATGCGCCGCTGGCCGCGATGATCGGCACTGAGCAGCAGGATCCGGCCCTGTTGCTGGTGTCCCAGCCGAGGAACCGCGACCTCCGCTTCGACTTCGCTGCTTCGTTGGCGGACGTCGTGTTGGCCTATGTGCGCTCCTGCACTGCGCGGTTCGAGGTGGTCGGCTCAAATAAGGTGTTCCTCGACGCTCCCCAATTGCTGGTTCCGAACGTGGCCGGCCTCGGTTTCGTCAAGCTGCTCGGCCGATCCACCCGCTTCCGGCGCACCAACGGGCCGTTCCCGGTAGCGCACGGGGTGCCGCTACTCGGCCGGTGGCTGACCTACCTGGGCGAGCGATCCGAGCACCCGGGCTCCTCGGCCATGCTCGCGATGGCTCAGGCCCTGAACCTGCATTGGGCCAGCGGGCAGAGCGCTGTGGAGGACGCGAACCTGGCCGCACTGCTCGGCTGGATCGACCCGCCCGAGGGAGTCTCCGGGCCTGAGGCCGCGCTTACGGCCGAGGATCCGCTCGTCTGGCCACCAGCCGGCCCGTCAACCGACCCCGCCTTCGACAACGAGGTGCTGGCGCCTGCCATCCGGGCGTATGAGAGCGCTGCGCCCGACAGTCCGAAACGGCTGCGTGCGGTGGAAACCCTCGAGCGTGAGCTCCGTGGCCAGTTGGAGCCAACCTGGCGGTTGATGTGGCGCGCGATTGAGGTTCTTCGGAAGCTGCCGGCCGCAGAAACGGTCGAGATCCGCTGGACGGCGGATCGCCGGGATTTCAGCCGCTACCACGACTACCTCACCACCGATGGCCGTCCGCAGGCCCGTCGGGACGGTGCGGTGGCCGCGGCTCGTCGACTCCAGTCCCTCGAGCGGGAGCAGACGACCTACGACGCCAGCCGGGCCCTGGACGATCCGCTCGTCATGGCGAGCTACCGGGTCAACGGCGAGGCGTTCCAGGGGACCGTCGTTTCGGTCGACCGTGATCGACGCATCCGGAGTGAGAAGGGTCGCCGGGTCACCCGGCCGCTGATCGTGGTCAGCACCGGCGATCCTGTACATCTGCCGGTCGGCAAGGCGTTGCGGGCGCCGGAGCGCATGAAACAAAACGCCCGGATCACCGAAATCGCGCGATCGACCGACGGTGTGCTGGTCAGCCTCGAGCTCGACGGAGGCATGGGCCGGGCGGCGGCTCCCGCGCCGGGCAGCGTGCCCGAGGTCGGCGACGAGATCACCTACACCAGCGTCTACCCGGACGCGATCCGCACGCCCGACCTGCCGCCGACCGACCAAACACCGTGGACCCACGGCGGACCGCCCCGACCGTATGTACCGACCGATGACGACGCCCAGGAGGCATGGGAATGACCATCGACCCAGCAGCCGAAGCCGAACGCGTCATCACCGCGATCCTCGCCGACTTCCGATCCGGCCGGCACCGCGGCGTGGTCGTCGATTCCCCACCCGGGGCGGGAAAGTCCACCCTCGTGGTCCGGACCGCGATAGCGTTCGCCTCGGGCGGCGAGCGGCTGATGATTGTCGCCCAAACCAATGAGCAGGTCGACGACCTGACCACCAACCTCTCCGCCGCCCTGCCGACCGGCCTCATGGTCGGACGGCTGGCGAGTTCCACGTACGTGCGGCCAGCCCGCCTCGCGGCCCTGACCAACGTGCTGGTCGACAAAGATCTCGGCAACCTGCTGAGCTGTGAGATCGTCATCGCGACGGCCGCCCGCTGGGCCTACGTCAAGGACCGCTCCTGGCCGTGGGCGATTGTCGACGAGGCCTACCAGATGCGTTCGGACTCCCTGCTCGCCATTGCCCCGCGGTTCGAGCGGGCCCTGTTCGTCGGCGACCCGGGCCAGCTGGATCCATTCTCCGTGGTTGAGAACGACCGTTGGCGCGGGCTCAGCTGGGACCCGATGCAGAGCGCGGTGGCCGGGCTGCTGCGCAGTAACCCCGACCTGCCGCTTCATCGGCTTCCCGTCTCGTGGCGGCTGCCCGCGAGCGCCGAGAAGGTGGTGGCCACCGCCTTCTACCCCTACACCGGGTTCCGGACCGGCCCCCAACCGGGAGACCGTGAACTCACCTTCGACACCCGCGCCTTCGGGCGCTCTCCCCTGGACGCCCTGCTGGCCGAGACGGCGACCACCGGCTGGGGCTTCTACGAACTGCCCGCGCGACACACCCCCCGGACAGACGCCGAAGCGGTTTCCACGGTCGCCGACGTAGCTCGGAGATTTCTCGAACGCGGAGCGACCGCGCGGTCGGGAAACGACTCTCGGCCGGTCACCTCGCAGCGAATCGCAGTCGGCACCGCGCACCGCGATCAAGCGGCGGCCCTTCGCGAAGCGCTGTCCGACATGCCGGACGTCACGGTCGACACGGCGAATCGCTTGCAGGGCCGAGAATACGACCTGACCGTGGTGCTGCATCCCCTGTCGGGGCGACGCGACGCCACGGCGTTCCATCTCGAGGCCGGACGCCTGTGCGTACTCACCTCCCGCCATCGACAGGCGTGCGTCATCGTCGGGCGGGCAGGCATCCGGGAGCTGCTCGACGCGCACCCATCCAGCGAGCCAGTTCACCTACACGAGCCGGTCAAATTCCCGGACGGATGGGCGGCCAACCAGACCGTCATGAATCACCTGTACGCGCACCGCGTCGCGGCCTGACACCTCTTGAAAGGAGCCGGACATGAGGTTCCTGCATACCTCCGACTGGCACATCGGCAAGACCCTGAAGGGCCACAGCCGCCTCGCCGAGCAGAGCGCGGTTCTGGAGGAGATCGTCGGCATTGCCCGGCAGCACGAGGTGGACGCCGTCCTTATCGCGGGCGACATCTACGACTCGGCGGCACCGTCGGCGGAGGCTCAGCAACTTCTCGTCCGAACCTTGCTCGAGATCCGTAACTCCGGGATGCCGGTGATCGCCATCGCCGGCAACCATGACCACGCTCCGACCTTCGACGCGTATCGACCGCTGATGAACGAGGTCGGCATCCACCTCGTCGGCACCCCCGGGGCCGGCTCGGACGGAGCGATTGAGATAACCGCCCGCTCAACCGGCGAGTCCGCGGTGATCGCGACGTTGCCCTTCGTCTCCCAGCGCACCGTCATCCGCGCAGCCGAGCTCATCGCTAACACGCCCGTGATGAACTCCATCAGCTACGCCCAGCGCGTCGAAGACATGCTGACGGTCTTAGCCCGCGCCTTCCGGCCGGATGCCGTCAACATCCTGATGGCACACCTCACCGTGACCGGAGGCAAGTTCGGCGGCGGCGAGCGCGACTCCCAGTCGATCTTCGAATATCACGTGCCGGCTAGCGCGTTCCCGGTTGAGGCGCAGTACGTGGCGCTTGGGCATCTGCACCGCAGGCAGGCGATCGGCGCGCCGTGTCCGGTGCACTACAGCGGCTCGCCGATCTCGATCGACTTCGGAGAGCAAGACAATGAGAGTGTCGTGTGCCTCATAGAGGCGACACCGTCGACACCGGCAAAGGTCACCGACATACCGATCAAGAGCGGTCGCCGGTTGATGACGCTCCGGGGCACACTCGCCGAGATTGAGAGCCGGGCGCGTGGCGCCGGCGATGCGTTCCTCCGCGTCCAGCTCAAGGAGCCGGCGCGTGCAGGTCTGCTCGAGGAGGTTCGCGACCTCCTCCCAAACGCCCTCGACATTCGCATCGATCCGGCCTTCGCTGCCCCAAACGCCACCACCCGGCCGGCGAGCAGCGGCATCGAGCGCACCCCGGCGGAATTGTTCGCCGAATACTGCGCCACCAAGAACATGGACGACCCACGGCTGGCGGCACTCTTCGCGCGCCTGCACGACGCAATCTCCGAGTCATGAGGGGCAAGCTATGCGGCCAGTGCTGCTGGAGATGACCGGCTTCGGATCGTTCCGTGAGTCGGCGACGGTCGATTTTAGCGATGCGGACTTCTTTGCCCTCATCGGCCCAACGGGCGCCGGCAAATCAACGGTCATCGACGCGATGACCTTCGCGCTGTATGGATCGGTGCCGCGCTGGGACGACCGGCGAACCGTCTCGCTGGCGCTGTCACCCGCAGTGAATAGGGGAGTCGTGCGCCTAGTCTTCGACGTGGGTGCCAGCCGGTACGTCGCCGCGCGCGAACTGCGGCGAACCCGGGTGGGCGTCGGCATCCACAGCGGCCGACTCGAGCGGTTGATCGATCCCACCCGGCTCGGGTCCACCGATGACGAGACCGAGTTGATCGCGGCCGACGGCAAGGTGAACGCCGCCGTCGAAGAACTCCTCGGGCTGTCGTTCGACCACTTCTGCTCCTGCGTCGTCCTGCCCCAAGGCGACTTCGCCGAGTTTCTCCACGCCAAGCCAGCCGATCGCCAGAAGATCCTCACGCGCCTGCTCGGAATCGGCATGTACGAAACCATCGGACAGCGCGCCAACGCCGAAGCGGCCGAGGCCAAGCAGCGAGTCGCTTTCCTCGATGAGCAGATCGGCCGCCTCGCCACCGTCACCTCGGAGGCCTTGGGCGAGGCGAACCAACGAGTCCAGCACCTCACCGCACTGAAAGACCAGGTCGTCACGATCCTGTCCCAACTGGCGACTGCTACAGCAGCGGTCGACGAAGCGCGGCGAAACACCGATCGGATTCGCGAGGAGACGCAACTACTCGGCGGCGTCGCACTCCCGTCCGACCTTGAGATGCGCGCCGAGCGGCTGGCCGAAGCGACAGGCGCCGCAGATCGGGCCACCGAGGCCTTCGCCGTGGCCGAGAAGGCTGACGACATCGCGAGGGCGACCTTCGAGACGGCGGCCGGGGAACGGGGTTTCCTGGAGCACGCGAAGCGCAACCACGCCGAGCGCTCACAACTCGAGCAACAGCTACCCGACGCGGAGAACGATCACGCGGAGGCGGCTAAGAATCTCGCCGCGGTCACCGCTGAACGCGACCTGGCGATGGAGACGGCGGCCGCTGCCCAAGCGGCGTCAGAGAGCGCGAAGGCGGAGGCAAAGGCCGCGCGGGAACGCGTCGAGACGGTCCGGTCCCGGTACGAGAAGCTCAGCAGGCTGTCCGTCCCGACCGGAATAGACGAAATCCAGGAACGAGAGGTCTCCGTCAAGAGTGCGCTGGCGGCCGCCGGTCGACGCCTCGCCGAGGCGGAGGAGGCGGAGTCTGACGCGCGGCGCGATATTGAGGCGGCCCCCGCCCGTAGCGCGCTGGACCAAGCCAAACACCACCACGCCGAGTTGACCAAGCTCGCGGCCGCGGAACCGGACCTGATCACCCGGGCCGACCGCGCGCGAGCGGAGGTCACCGCGAGGCAGGCGGCACTCGACGAAGCGATCCGGGCCATTGACCAGGCTCGGCTGGCCCGCAATGAAGCCGGGCGCGCCGAAGCCGCGTCGGTACTTCGGCCGCACCTTGTAGCGGGCGAGCCGTGCCCGGTCTGCGAGCATCCGGTGGAGGAGCTGCCGGCACCCCTCGAACATGAGACCGTCGCGGCGACCGAGAAGGCCCTGGCTACCGCCGAAGGGCACCGCGACACCGCAGCTCGGCAGCACGCTGCGGCCCTGGCGCAGGAGCAGAAAGCCAGCGACGCGCTTGCTGCCGCGCGGGAAAAGACAGCCGAGCTCAGGCGAGCGCTGACCGGCGAATGGGCGGACGAGAGCGCCGTTGACGGCGAGCTGAGTCGTCTGGACGGCCTGAACGCCAGACTCAAGAATGCCGGCGTAACGCTCCGCGAGGCTCGGGCTGCTCACGAAACGGCTGGCCATGCGGCGGCGGCGCTTGCGAAGACGTACGCGGAGGCGCGGACAGCGCTGACGGCCGCTCGGGATCCACTTGTCTCGCTCGGCGCGCCGTCCGTGGACGGCCTCGACCTAGCGGACGCCTGGCACACCTTGGCGAGCTGGTCCGGTCAGATGGCCGAAGCCGACGCCAAACTCCTGCAACAAGCCGAAGCCGAGGCGCGCAAAGCCGACGCCGAGTCGTCGTCGATGGCGGCGCGTCTGAAGCAAGCGCACGGGGAGGTCGAACGCCTGGATGCGGCCAGGGTGGCCGCGGAGCGTTCGGATCGAGAAACCGAACTGGCGCTTCGCACGAAGAATGACCGCCTGAGGACTCTGGTGGAAGCCCTGGCCGCGGCGCCGAGCAGTGCCGAGGTCGCGGCCGAGCTGGCTCGGATCGACCAGCTAGCGGCGGAAGCCAAGGTCGTACAAGGGGCACTGAAGAAGGCCCGTGCCGGCCGCGACTCGGCTATTCACGCGCTCGCCTCCTTGAAAGCTCAGGAGCAGACGGCCTGGAAGGAACTTCGAGCGGCACGGGATTTGCTCGTTCCGCTCGGGGCCCCGCCGGTCCGAGAGGAGGACCTGCGGACCGCCTGGGCCGAGCTCGTCGGCTGGGCCGAGCAGGAAGTCGGCAGGCGAGAGGTGACGCTCCCGACCGCCCAGGCTGCTCTTGCGGCTGTGGAGCACCACCGTGGCGAGAAGGAACTGGCGCTTGGTCAGGCCCTCGGGCAGGCCGCAATCGCCATCTCTCCTGTCTCCGCAGCGGACACGGTCTCCGCCGCCGTCGCTGCCGAGCTTGAACGAGCGCGCGCCCACGTCCAGAGCATCGAGGCGCAATTGTCGCAGCTGGCCGACCTACGCTCCAGCCGGGCGAAGTCGCACGAGGAGCATGCCGTCGCCAGCACGCTGGGCGGCCTACTGCGGTCGAGCGAGTTTCCCCGCTGGCTCGTGGCATCGGCTCTTGACGTCCTGGTCCAGGACGCCTCGGCGAGCCTCGCCGAACTGTCCGGTGGCCAGTTCAACCTCGCGCATGAGAACGGCGAGTTCGTGGTGATCGACCACAACAACGCCGACCTGCCTCGGCCAGTGAAAACCCTCTCCGGTGGCGAGACGTTCCAGGCGAGCTTGGCGCTGGCGCTCGCACTCTCGGCGCAGATCACCACATTGGCCGCGGCCGGATCGGCCCGGCTGGACTCGATCTTCCTAGACGAGGGGTTCGGAACACTCGACGAGGTGACCCTCGAGACAGTTGCCAGCACGCTGGAGAACCTCGCCAGCCAGGGCAATCGCATGGTCGGAGTAGTCACCCACGTGAGCGTCCTGGCCGACCGTGTCCCCGTGAAGTTCCGAGTAAGCCGCGATCAGTTCGGGTCAGCCATCATGAAGGACAACCTCTGAATCAATCTTCGACCTTTTGATAATCGGTAGCCGCGGCGGTGTGAGCCGCATGCGTGTCGGAAGGCATATGCAGGGCGGGGGCTTGTCGGCCGGCCACCTGTGTCGTATCCCCGCTCTACTGTTGTTCGACGATTGGTTTTGATGTGGGGGCCGATCATCGGTGGTCGGCGTGGACGGCACCCGCTGTGCTAAGTCGGTCGGTTGCGGTGCTAGGGGAGGGAACGTGCAGGACGCATTGCCAGAGGAGTCTTCGTTCAACGATGAGGATCGACGGTTTGACGTCGGTGTGACTGACTCGCGGCGGGCGATGGCGTACTTGGTGGCGCCTGGATCGGATGAATACATCCGGATCATGACCGTGTTGGAGTCGTCGGTCACGGATCTCACCCCGGCGGAGATTTCTGTGGCGGTGTTGGCCAGCGGGCCGCCGATGTCGGAGAAGCAGGTTCAGGTTCGGCTCGACAAGTTGAAGAGTTGGACGGCAGCGACGGGGCGGAGCGATCCATCCCGGATTCGGCGGCACTCCGACATCTTGTCGAGGAACTGGCGGTGGACGGCAACGCCGGCCGGGCGGCAGGTCCACCGCTTCTACACGACGGTCCTGGCAAGCACTCCGACGATGCGGGAGATCCCGCTGTCGAGTCTGGGACGCATCGTCGAGTCGTTGGAGTCGCTTGGTCCGGCGCTGGTGTTGGAGCCTCGCGACGATCGGCCGATCGCCGAGTTGGTGGGGCGGGTGTTCACCAGCCATGATGATCTCGATGCGGCGTTGGTGGGCGCCGAGGACGCTCTGGCCGGTCTAGCCGATCGCTTCGACTTGGACCGGGACGCGACTGCCGAGCTCAAGGGCCTGCTGGTCGACTACGCGACGCAGGTCGCTGGGGAGCTGGAACAGGGCGCGGCTCTGGCATACAAGGTTCTGAGTAAGCTGCGACCCTTCTTCGGCGAGCTGGCGATGGTGTCGGTGTCGGGTTCGCAGGCGCGCGCCTTGATCGAGCGAGGGGCGTTGGCGGCGTCGAAGGGTGGCCAGGTAGGCGACTGGGAGGGCCTGGCCTCCTGGTGCGACCCGCAGACGGGCCGATCGAGCAGGTTCGCGTTGCGGCTCGTTCGTGCCCTGCCGGGCATGCACGCCAACCTTCGGCGTCTGCACAGCTCCGCCGGGTACGCGACGGGCCGCAGCCGGGCGCTGATGCTGGCCCGCGCCTGCGCCGACCCGAAGCATGGTACGGCGATCTTTCTCGCCGCGGTCGGCGACCACAAGTGGCGCAAGTTCTCCGGCGAAGCCGACGACGAGGACCTGCCCGGCAATCCGCCGTGGCGGGCCGGCCCGACGGTGGCGGTACCGGATCTCCTGCGGACGACCGGCAAGACCGGTGCCCGTGGACGCCCACCGGCGGCCCGCGATGACAGCGAAGCACGTGCCGCGCTCCAGGCCAAACGCGCACAACGCCTGCAAGAGCATCGGGAGGCACTGCGCGAGGTCCTGGCAACGCCGCATGGCCAGATGCTGTCGCCGCGCGCCGCGAGGGCGGCGCTGAACGCGTTGATGGCGGCGGTGCGCACAGGTGTGCAGGCGGGGCGGCGGGACCGGCGCTCCGCCACGCACGAAGGCCTGTCATGCACGCTGTTCCATACCGGCGCGGGAACCGGCGCTGTCATCGCCCCGACCTGGCGTGTGCTGCTGCCCGGCCGTGTTCCGGTGTTCCATCGGCCCGGCCAACGGCCGGCCGCGCCGGTTGAGACCCGACCCGACCCGGCAGCTCGGCCCACCGTCGCGATGAAGGGTGCCGCATGAGCAGCATGGGACCAGACAGCGGCACCGGCAGTTCGGCCAAACAGCGGCGCCAGCACCCGGAAGTCGGCTTCGAGATCGCGGCGGTCCTGCGACGGTTGATGGTCCAGCCGTGGCTCATCACCGGCCGTGATGATGAGGCCATCGGCGCGGTCCGCCGCAACGAGGAGAAGGTGCGCGACTCGATCGGCAAGCTGGGATGGGTCTTGATCGTGGAGCGGGACTTCGTCCGGCTGCGAAAGTCCCCACCACAGCGCCGGCGCGCCTGGGCCGCGACCGGTCCCAAACCGCTGAGCTGCTCCTGGTTTTTCCTACTCGTCGCGGCGGCCGAGGCCATGCCGCCGAAGGTTGGCATCGGTCACCTGGTCAGCGCTGCCCGAGCCGCGGCCGCTGAGGCCGGCCTGCAGGCGCCGAACGACCAGGCTGAGCGGTACGCCATCATCGGCGCGCTGAAGATGCTGCACGAACGCGGCGTCGTCGAGCGTCTCGACGGCGACCTTGACGAATATCTGACCAACAACGATGCCCCGGTTCTTCTCGCCGTGCACCACCACCGGCTGGCGCACGTGATCGCGAACTTCGGCAGCGGCGATCCGTCGGTCGACCCGCAGACGTGGCTGGAGCAGGTCGAACGCGAAGCGGACCCGGCCCGCCGGATGCGCCGCAAGCTGATCGACGACACCGTCGTGCACACCAGCGACCTGGACTCGGCCGAAGCCGATTGGCTGTCACGGCGGGTCCGCTCCGACGATGGGCTGCCGCTGGCCACGACGTTCGGGTTGCACCTGGAGCGCAGGGCTGAGGGAGGGGCGTTCGTCGTGCCCGACAGCGCCTTCCGCTCCAGAAAAGAACTCGGGGACCGACCGTTCCCTGCCGGCGGGACGGTGGCGCACGCGGCGCTGCTGCTGTGCGACGTGGCATCCGCCGACGGGATTCTCGACCCTGGCCGCCCGGGCTGGCGCGGCCTTCCCGCGGAGGACGTCCTGGACCGGCTGGCGGGATTCGCCGCCGTCTTCGGCGACGGTAGGGGCTGGGCCGCCGAGGACGTTGCCGACCTACCAGGGCTCGCCGCCAAGGTCCAAGGTTTGCTCGACGGCATTGCCCTCCTCCGGGTTGGCGACGACGGCACCTGGTGGTTCTCCCCGGCCACGGGCCGGTGGGAGCCGCCACCGCCGAGCCCCACCAAGACCGTTCCCGTGCCGCGCCCCGGCCCGGCCGAGAACGCCGGCGACCTGTTCGACCACGCCGCCCCGATCGACCTGTTCAATCACTGACCTGCGCCCTTCGCGCCTCCCTGGAAGGAGCCCCTCCCTGTGGGCACGGACGCCACAGTCTCGATCTTCGGCGCGGACGACCTCGTCGCGCCCTCGGGCAACCCCGACCGGTTCGCGCAACGCTGGCGGCTGATCGCCGCTGGTGTTTCTCAGGTGTGGCGCTACGGCAATCTGATCTTCGATGCCATCACCGGCCGCCTGCTGCTACGCGGGCCCAACGGCACGGGCAAGACGACCCTGCTGGAAGGCCTGTGGCCGTACCTGCTGGACCTCAACGCCCAGCGACTGTCCGCGGGCAAGGCACGCCCGACATCGCTGACCTCGCTGATGCGCGAAGGCGCGACGGGAAAACGCCGCTGCGGGTTCCTCTGGCTGACCTTCGCCGCCCCTGGCGAGGAAGGCATCTGGTCCTACGGGGTCAAGCTGCTGTACACCGAGGGCGGCTCGCCGCAGGTCAAGGTGACCCCCTTCATGGCCGCCGGCATGCCGCTGCAGGACTTCCCGCTCTACGGGCCCAACCGCGAGCAACTCGCTGCGGACGAGTTCGAGCAGCACATCACGAGCCTCGGCGGCCAGATCTTCGACGATGAGGATGACTACGTTACGCACCTGGCGAGTCGGGTATGGCGTACCGGCGAGCAGGAACTGGCTGACCTTGCCACGCGGTTGCGCGCGGTACGCAACCCCACCCTGTTGGGCGCGGTGTCCCCACGTGAAGCAGCCGACGCGCTGCGCGACTCCTTGCCAGGTGTATCCGATGACGTCGTCGCCGCGACGGCCGATGCTCTTGCCGAGTCGGAGACCACCCGGACCGTCTTCCGCAACGACAGCAGGGCCGCTGAGGCGATTACCCAGTTCGCCCAGGCGTGGGCCGGCCACGTCGTCGAGGTTGTCGGCGACGCTCACCAGCAACTCCACGACGCGGTAACCACCGTCGGGCAGGTGAAGGCCAACCTGCGACGCCTCGGAGAAGATCTGGAGAAGGCCGAGCGCTATGAGAAGGAGGCGGAAAAGCAGCTCGAGGGCCTCAAGTCCGAGCACCGAAGGCTGACCGCGCTGGTCGCCGAACTGGGGAGTAGCGCCGCATTTAAGAACGCCGGCCGCCTCGCCGACCTCAAGAACACATGGACGGCCCGGCAGGACCACGCCGGCGCGCAGACGGATCTGTTAGAAGTGGCTGCCCGGTCCGCAGTCAGCCGCGCGGAGCAACTGCACCACGCCGTCGCGCAACTGCAAC
This sequence comes from Micromonospora sp. NPDC051006, assembly GCF_044456245.1. Classification (NCBI taxonomy): domain Bacteria; kingdom Bacillati; phylum Actinomycetota; class Actinomycetes; order Micromonosporales; family Micromonosporaceae; genus Micromonospora; species Micromonospora sp. NPDC051006. The sequence goes on along the minus strand of NZ_JBITFP010000030.1, from coordinate 37,283 downwards.
AGGATCTCGATGACCTTCGTACCCAAGCTGCGGTTGTCGACGCCCACGCCGTCGACAACCACGAGATGATCACCAGTACAACCAAGCCCCGTGCGGTGTATCAGGTCGGCGACCGCTGTGCAGATGCCGGCCCTCAGCACACGATCACCGTCAACGACAGCGCAGTCGACGACACGGTCGCGCGGTGGAAGGCGCTTGCCCAGCAGCACCGCACGCGCGCCCACGACGCACGCCTCGCACAGACCGACCACCAGGAGGCCAAGGACGCGCAAGACGCCGCCGACACTGCCATGCAGGAAAGCCGGGAACTGCGCGGACAGGCGGAGAAGGCCGCTACCGACGCCGGCAAGGCTCAGCGCCGTGCCGCAGAAGCCGCCCAAGCATTGCTTCGAGAGGCGGACGATTGGGTCCAGCGTTCTCCACAACTGGCCGCCGGTGACCTGGCCGCACTGACCGCGGACCTCCCCGACTCGCAAGGTCAGGAGATGCTCGGAGACGACATCGAGCCGTGGGAAGCCCCTGACCTCGTCGAACTCCGCGCTGCCGAACCGGGCCAGATCATCGCCGAGATGGATCGCTGGGCGTCACAGGCAAACGCCGTCGCAAACGTCGCCGCACAGGCCCACCACTTCGTCGGCGAGACGCTACGCACGCGGGCTCGGAAGTTCGCCGACCATGCCAACAGGCAGCGCGAAGACGCGGCCGAACTGCGAGCGGGGAAGCTACTGCCGGTCCCACGGCCTGCCTGGTGCGAGCCCGGCGACGATGATCAGACCCTCGCCATGGCCGTCGACTGGCACCCTTCCGTCCCCGAAGGCACACCGCGCGCGTTGATTGAGGCCGCACTGTCGGCCAGTGGATTGCTCGGGGCCACCATCACCGCGTCAGCCGCGCAAACCGAGGCATGGACGGTCGCGGCCACTGGCAACATGGTCACCCAGAACCTGACCTCGGTGCTGAGCGTCGATCCGTCCCATCCACAGGCCGATATCGTGATCGCCGTCCTCAACCGGATCGGTATTGCCGACAGCGCCGAGCATGGCGACACCGACACCCTGTTCATCGGACGGGACGGAACATTCCGCATCGGCCCGCTACACGGCCGCCCCGCCCTAGTCGGCGCCGACCTTCCGCACGCGTCGCACGTCGGTGCCCGCCAGCGTCGCCAGGCAGCGTTGGAACACGCCGACGAACTGGACCGCTCAGCCGACGACCTCGACCAGCAAGCTCGTGACTGCAGGCAGCTCGCAGACGTACATGCCGCGAACATGCGTGCCATCCGAACCGCTGCCGGCCGCTTCCCTCCCCGCAAGACCGCCCACGCCCGCGAGACCGAACGGGCCGCCGCCGTCGCCGCAGCCTCCGAAGCCAACAAGGCCGCCTCGGCCGCTGAAGACACAGCGGCCGAGAAGTCCGAATCCGCAGCCATCCTGCAGCAGGAATGGCAACAGCGCACCGCAACCCGAGGCCTTCCAGTCACCATCACCGAACTCCAAGAGATCGCCGACAACGGAGATCACCACGCCCGACGGCTCATGGAGCTACTCACTGCACTTGACGGCCGGCTGCGCCCCCGCCTTCGCCGCCTCGCTGCCGAGGCTGCTAGGGACACCACCGAATCGGCAAATCTGCCCACCCTCTATCTCAACGCCAAAGAGGCGGCCAACAACGCCGATACCGCTGGTGCCGAGTACGAGGCTCTGAGAGTCGCCGTCGGGGCCGATGCCGAAACCGCGGTGACCGACCACGCCACCGCTAAAGGCGACCTCGCAGAGAACTCCGCCGCCCAAGAAGTGCTGCAAGAGCGTCTGCGCGAGGCCAGCCGCCGGAGCGCCGAAACCCGCGCCCGCATCGATGAGGCACAAACGACGCTGGCCGAGGCCGGCCCGCGAGTCGACCAACTGCGCGACCAACTGATGACCCTGCTCGACGTTCCCGGGGCTTGGCAGGCCCTGTTCGCCCGGACTACTGCGGCGCGGGATATCCTCGACAAGGCGTTTGCTGACACGGCCACCGTCGAACGCATCCCGGAATCGACGCCCGCCAGCGACAGCATCGAGGACCTGCTGGAAACCGTGGCTACTGCGGTCGGTGCCGTCCCGCCGACCACCCGTCGTGTGCTGCGGGAACGCTACGACCAGTGCCGCACGGCACTCGCCGGCATCTGGACCCTCGACCCTGGTGAGACCGTCAAAGGCTTGGACACCTTCGTCCTCACCCACGACAACATCGCCTACACCACGCCGGCTGCAGCGACGCGCGCCGAGCAGCTCCGACAACGTGCCCGGCAAGCCCTCGATGCGGCCGAGGAATCCGCCCTCGACCAGTTCGTCATTGGCCGACTGCCATCTGCGATCGGCACCGCCTGGCAGAGCATGCACGACTGGGTCGCCGACGTGAACAGTAAGATGAAACGAGCGTCCTCCTCCTCCGGCGTCGGCGTGCGCGTGAGCATGGCCCTGTCCAAGGAACTGCCCGCCGCCGCGTACACAGTCCACAACCTGTGTTGCCTGTCCAGCCCCACCGACCACACCCCTGAACAACGCGTCGACGTCGGCGTCGCCCTCCAGGCACTTATCTCCGCCGCCGACGGCGCCACCATGACCGAACGCGTCACCGACGCCATCGACATCCGCACCTGGGTGACCCTCACCTATGAGATCACTCGACCCGGCGCGGAACCGCAACGTTGGACCAGCAAGACGGGCCTGTCCGGAGGCGAACGACGCCTCGTCGTCCTTGCCCCAATGCTTGCCGCCGTCGCCGCTACCTATGACCGGTTCGACAACGCCGGCCTGCGCTTGGTCGCACTGGATGAGGTCCCCGCCGAAGTCGACGAACGAGGTCGAGAGGGCCTAGCCCGCTACATCGCCGAGCTTGACCTCGACCTCATCTGCACCAGCTACCTGTGGGACGGCGCGCCCGGCGCCTGGGACGGCATCGACGCCTGGGACCTCGAAGCCGCCGCCGATGGCACCGTCATCGGCTTCCCCATGCTGATCCGCGGCCTCGACGACATCCCCGGCGACCAGGCGGAGACACCTGCATGACCGCAACGCCCAACCCCCCGCAACCCACCGCCGGGCTCAGCCACAACCCAGGGCCTTGGTGCGCACCGCCGTGCCAGCAAACTGACCTCACCATGCTGCTCGATCCAAGCCTGACCTGGCTTTGGGAACACCTCGCTGCTGTCGCCGACCGGCGCGGCGACCGATACCTCACCAACGGCGCCACCCAGATCACCATGCCGGCTGAGCCCAGCCACCGTGCCGCTGCGGTGGGTCTGCTGAGGGCGGGCACGCCACGTCCCGGTCAGAAGATCCGCGTCAACCTCGCCTCGCTCACCCAACGCCTACGCGCCCGCCACAACGAACTCACCCCCGGGCTAGTAGCTGCCCACGCTGTCCAGCGCGTACTGGCAGCCGATGCCGACGCAAAAGCCAAACGCAGGGCTGCTCTCGATCAACTCCACCAGACCGCGGTCACCGCGTTCGCCGCCATACCCGCCACCGCTGCCCACCGGCCCGACATCGATCAGTTGTGGCCCCTGCTGAGGCGTCGGGGAACTGTCGGGCGGCTGGAGAGAACCGAGAGCCGCGACGTCATTCTCCGGCAGGCCGCAGCCGTCATCGCCCGCCTACCGCACCCCGATCAACGCGTCGATCGTCGGCGTCTCGCCGAAGCGGCCACCGGCTCCCCGCACGCCCTCGACGCCGGTACCCTGCCCGGCCTCGTCCTGGCCACCCTCATCAGCGCCGGCACCCTCGACCCCGGCCTCAAGAGGCGAGCGGCATGGGCGGCCCTCGGCGTCAACTGCGACGACCTCACCGGCGGCCTCACCACACTCGGCATCTACCCGGCCGGCTGGCACCTACCGCCCACCGAAACCCCAACCCTCACCCCGCGTGTGCTCGCACGTTGCAACTGGCCCAGTCCACCCAGCCCGGGCAGCTGGGTCTTCATCACCGAAAACCCGTCCGTCGTGACCGCCGCTGCGGACGTCGCCGACCAACAACCGGAGCGCCAGCCACCGCTGCGGCTCATGTGCACCGTCGGCACCCCATCCGCCCTCGAGATCAACGCACTAGCCCGGCTCGCCACCGCCGGCTGGAACATCGCCGTCCGCGCCGACTTCGACGAAGCCGGTTTGAACCACACGAACGCCCTCCTGGCCGGCATACCAGGGGCAACACCATGGCGAATGACCGTAAGCGACTACCACGCCAGCCTGTCCGACGACACGGACGCCGCCCTCGACATCCGACGGCTCCCGACCACCCCTTGGAACCCCGACCTCCACACAGCGATGCAGAAGAGAAGAGCGGCCGCGTATGAGGAAAGCCTCATCGAAGACCTCATCCAGGATCTTCTCGTTGGGCGCCCCTACACGACGACTAGCTTCTAACGAGTAGTGGGTTGATCGACGGACGGCCGTCGAAGGCCACCGACAGTAGGGTTGGCCGGTGCGGCTCAGAAACACCCGCCGCTTCCGGCACACCAAGCTGACCCGACTGGCCGAACTCGGGCTGCCCATCCACGTCCTATAGCCGCTATGCCGGCCATGCCACCCCGACCATGTCCATGCACTACATCTCGCAGCGGCAGGAGCACGCCGAGCAGACGTTCCTGGCGCCGCCAAGCTCAAGGCCGACGGCACCCGGGTGCAGTTCTCCCGCGAGGACCACGACAGCCTGCACCTGTTCGAACGCGCCGACCGTTTCCTGCCCACGGCTGGTGCCTGCGGCCACCGATGCAGACCTGCGACAAGGGCAACGCCTGAACCAAGACCGCGGGTCAGATCCTGGCCAGGCCAACCGTCGAAAAAGTCAGACACGCGACACTAGTGCCGCGTGTCTGAAGTGATTTGACAGAGCGGGTGCGGGACAATGAGGCATGTCTGTTGCTGCCCCGTTGGTGCTGCGTGCTGGCGATGGTGCCCGGTTGCGGGAGTGGACGCGGTCCTCAACGACGTCGGCTGGGCATGTGCAGCGGGCGCGGATGGTGTTGCTAGCGGCGGAAGGGCTGCCGAACGCCGAGATCGGCCGGCGGGTGGGTGTGACCCGGCAGACGGTGATCGCCTGGCGGGCCCGGTATGAGGCGGGCGGGATCGACGCCCTCGCGGACCTGCCTCGCTCGGGGCGACCGCCGGTAATCGACGAGGCGGCGATCGTGGTGTCCACGCTGAACCCGCCACCGCCTGAGCTGGCGGTGCCGCACTGGTCGGCGCGGCTGCTCGCCAATCACTTGAGCAGGGCGGGGATGCCGGTCAGTTTCGCGGAGGTGGCCCGGATCTGGCGGGCCTGGGACCTGCAACCGCACCGGGTGGAGACGTTCAAGTTCTCCACCGATCCGCAGTTGGAGGCGAAGATCCGTGATGTGGTCGGCTTGTATCTCGACCCGCCCGCGAACGCCGTCGTGGTCTGCGTTGACGAGAAGTCGCAGATCCAGGCCCTGGACCGGACCGCGCCACTACTGCCGATGCGGTTCGACCAGGCCGAACGCCGCACCCACGACTACCGCCGGCACGGCACCACCACCCTGTTCGCGGCCTTGGAGGTCGCGACCGGGAAGATCACCGCGGATGCCTGCTACGAGCGGCACCGCAACTCCGAGTTCCTGGCCTTCCTCAAGCAGGTCGCCAAGGCCCATCCGCGGGTGAGACTGCACGTCGTGGCCGACAACTACGCGACCCACAACCATCCGAACGTCAAGGCGTGGCTGGCGAAGAACCCCAGGATCAGCATGCATTTCACCCCGACCAGCGCGTCGTGGATGAACATGGTCGAGATCTTCTTCGGGATCATCACCCGCCAGGCCATCCGCCGCGGCACCTTCACCAGCGTCCCCGACCTGGTTGGCGCCATCCGCGCGTTCATCGACGGCTACAACCAGCGTTGCCAGCCCTTTCGCTGGACCAAGACCGCCGACCAGATCCTTGCCAGAGCCGACCGGCGCCCCCCAACCCACGACACGACCGCTGCGAGCACGGCATGAGTCGACGACGGTACGTGGCGCGCGGAGTGCCTGGCGGGTACCGAGTCTGGGACAACAAGGCCCGCCGGTGGTGGGGTGACCTCTACCAACTCTGCCCCGACGACCTCCTCACCGAACTCAACGGCGAAGCCAACCCGGACAAGATCACTGCCCTACTCAAACGGTATCGGGCACTGAAGCGATAGCGTCAAATCACTTTAGACACGCGGCACTAGGTCTTCGTCACCGACGCCATTTACCAGACCACGCTGCAACCAGCTCACTGAGACCGAGCAGCCGATCGCGCGCAGCACCGCTGCTTCCCAGCAGCGCCACGGCCAGCCCATGCCCGATGACAACGTCTGGTTGCCCCAACGCCGCGCCGAGCACGCCGCGCTGGTGCCGTGTGGCGGCGGTGATCGAGCCGGTCGGCGCGCCGCCAACGTTGGCGGACGTGGTGGCCCTGGTGCCACAGGACTCGGCGCCAGTCGAGGCGACGGCGGCACCGCCGCGGGACCCCGCCACGATGGGTCTGGTCGGCGGGAGGGGTTGGAGCTTCGGATTCCCGAACGCCTGCACCCGTACGGCAGCGCCGCGCACGCACGTCCGAGCCAGCAGACGGCAGCCTTCCCCGAATTCAAATTACAGTGCGCCGGCGGCGCCGTGATGAGGATTGGCGAGGCCCGGACCGAGTAGGACTCTCCGGGCACCTCCTCACGCCGGCGTCGAGGAATCGGTTGCACTTCCGACGTTGACCGAGCGTGCCGCATTCTGCCGCGCCTGTGGCGGCTCGACTAACCGAGACACCATCGCCTCCGCGATCCGGCCGGTGAACTCGCCGCTGCGGAAGAGCGGAATGCGGCGATCTCGGGCTGTGCGGCATGCTCGCGTCTCCGAATCCGCGCGTCGTACGATGACGGCGTCCACGTCGGTGTCGAACTCCTCCGTGACGACCACCCCGGCGGCTTCGCAGATGGCGTCGAAGATCTGCTGCGACGCCGCTGAGCGTCGGTGTCGAACGGAGTCGTAAACCCGATAGGGGCCGCTCACGTTGAGTGGTTCGAGGACTGACACCCCGGATGCCTCGTCTAACAGGCACAACGTTGCGGCCACCTGTGCCCACTCATGCGTGAGGCCATGCCGTCGCATGTGCAGCGCCAGCAGATGCGACCGATTGATCTTGAATCTGCACGCAACCTCTTGTCCATCGGCGCCCCAGGGATGGTTGAAGGCGCCGAAGTCCGTGCCGATCGGCAGTGGCAGGTGGGCGTCATCAGGGGCGCCGATCACCACCGGCACGCACACAAGCTTGAACGGGCTTGCCGAATCACGCACCAGCTGACCAAGGCCACCGCAGGAAAGGCTGCTCGGCAGACAGCCGACGTGGCCAGCCTTCGTCATCACCCCGATGATGTCGTCGCTGGCCTCGTCCGGGAGTCCCGGATACAACACTCCTACGTACCAGGGGATGCCTTCATCATCGATGCCGTCAGGTGGGGCGCTCGACAACTTCCGTATTCTGCCCTCGTTGTGCCACGCGCCCGACAATCGGGTCCGCGAGCTTCGCTCCGCCATCCACCACGGCAGCGTGAACCCACCGTTGGTTAGCTGCCCGCCCTTTATCCCCTTGGCCAGGCTTTGCCAATCCACCGACGGTGGCTGCTGCGCGTCATAGAACGCGTCGGTGTCGACCCAGCGTGCGCCGTCATCGTGACTGTCGTACCAGCTGTTCGCCGGAGCACCCCAGCCGCCCGGAGCGTCTGTGGCAGCCGGGCTGTCGTAGCGGTCGTACTGTCGCCGCCTGGTCTCGTTGCCGAGGACGTGGTACGCGGCGTTGATCTCCTGAGTTCGCCGGTGCGCCTCCGGCGTCGAGTTGAGGTCGGGGTGATGAATACGAGCGAGTCGGCGGTATGCCCGCTTGATCTCGTCCTTTGTGGCACCTCGCGGCACCTCTAGCATCGCGTAGTAGTCCTCGCCCATCAGTCGATTCTGCGCATCCGACGAGACGACGCGCATCCCCTGAATGCTCGTTCGCCGTCACGAGCGGCGCTCAAAACCTCGACCGAACGCCCGCACCCGTTCGGCGATCGGCTGCGTCGTGGCCGATCGATAGCCGCCCGGCTTGGGCACGGCTCCGTCGTCTGATGAACGCACTACTAATCCAGCCGATCCGCGACCTTGCCCAACGTCTGCCGGATCACGGTGGCGGCGGCGGCACCAAGCCCGAGCCACACGAGCCCACTACGCCCGACGGCTCAACCTCGAACTCCAGCCATGATTACGGAAGGTAGCTGCCGTACTAGACTGGCGCCACCCAGCAGCGGAGGGGCCAGTTGCATGACAACGGAGTTCGCCCCAGGAGTCACGGTGCGACTCGTTGCGCGGCCGGATGTGATGGGCGTGATCACCGGTTCCCGGGAGATCGGCGGCGTGCTTCGGTACGACGTGTTTCACGACAATCGGATGCATGGCGATTTCGGCTCCCAGATGGAGGTGGTGCTTCCGGACTCGAAGGAACAGATGATCTCCGCGGCAGCTCTGCAGACGGGTCTGACGTCTGAGCTGATCTGGGATAGGAACACTGGCTACTCGCTGATTCATTGGCTCCATTTGCGCTCTGATCCGCTCCCGGGCTGATCTCTGAGGAGGTCCGGGGTTCGGGGCGAAGCCCCGAGGTTCAAGGACTTGGTCGGCCCCAACGTGGCCGGCCGGCCCGGCCGATGCCGGCCGAAGGTCGCCAGCTAGTGGTCGGACGAATGCTGCTGGACGGTTCGCGGACATGAGCCGACCGGTAGCCCGACTGCGTCCTCAAGGCTCTCGTGCGTGATCGCTCCGCCGATTTACGCTACAGCTTGGGTGCGGACAGGGAGGTCACCCGGGTGAAGAAAAGCCTGCTTCTGGTGGCCGTCGTTCTCCTGGTGGCGGGCGGTGTCGGCGCCTTCGTCTGGAATCGTGGTGACGGAGCCGAGAAATCGGCACAAGCGACCGGCGAGGTCGTGGTGCGAACGACGGCCGACCCAGGTGAGGCGGAACGTCTTACGGCCGTCACCAGAGTGGTCGAAGGCCTCCCCGCCCAGTTTGCCGCCGCCGACACCAGTGCGCTTGCCGCCGGGAGCCGCGACCAGTTTGGGGACGTGCGGAAGGCGCTACCTGTCGGCACGACCCTTGCGGTCGACGCCGCGAGCTGGCGCCGTACGGGATCAGTTGCCTCTGTGCTCGTGACCGCGACCCGATCCGGCGGAGAATCGACCCGGTTCCGGCTGGTCGTCATTCGTGAGGAGGGCGCGTGGCGAGTCCTGTCCACCACGGCCGCGTGAAGGGTTTGAGGAGCGCACTCGCCACGATTCTGCTTGTCGTCGCAGGTGCGCTGGCCGCGACGCCGGCCTACGGCGCCGCGACACCACCGGCGAACTGCGGCGCGCACACCGAGCTTGCCCCGATCGAGGAGGCCGCCCAGCGCAAGCCGCACGCGGACGGCAACTACACGCCAATTCTGCTCGTGCACGGCTGGAACGGCGGTAACCCGGGCATGTGGTCGGAGCCCATCAATCTCTCTACCCTCAACATCGCGCCGCGGGTGACGAGCAGTCTGCTCGGCAACCTTCAGAAGCTGGCGGGGGCTGCGGTCTACACCGTCGACTACAGCGACGTCGCCAAGAAGTTCTTCCTTGAAGACGGGAGCGGGGCGCCCCGGGTCATTGAGGCGATGAACTGCCTGGCGGAAAACGCGGCGTTCCGCGGGCACAAGACCGTGGTGGTCGCGCATTCGATGGGCGGGCTGATCACGAGGTGGTCGCTGTCCGAGGCGGCTCCGGGTGGAGTCGAGCGGCGTGGGCACGTCGGGCTGGTGGTCACGCTCGGCACCCCGTACGAAGGTTCGCTGGTCTCCGGTCTTGTCACCTCGCTCGCCGACGAGGTTGCGAAGGTAGACAAGCCGACCGCCGCCTTGGCGGCCACGGTTCACCAGCTTCTCGCGCTCTGTCATGACGTGGGGAACTTCCCAGGGTGCACCGATTTTGTCGATTTCCTTTCGGCGATGCATTCGTTCGCGCCCGGCAGCCCAGAGATGAGATCGCTGGCAGTGTGGCCGGAAGGCACCGAGGTCAACACGCTGGCCAGCCGCACGATTGTCGAGACCGGGCTCTTCTTCGCCAAGGGGCCGGAGATGGACCTGGGTGACGTCATCGTGCCGACCAGTTCGGCGACCTCCGGCGACCATGCCGAACGGGTCGCCGAGTGCCGGGTCACCTCGTCGCTTAAGCAGTCGGCCTGGGACAACCTGTTGGGAGCGCTCAATCGCAAGGCCGACATCGACGTGCGGCAGTACTGGCTGCTGTCGCTGCTCGGCACGTGCTACCACTCGAACGCGGCACGCGTAATCCAGCACACCAACGAGGTCCTCGGCTTGGTCGCTGAGTACCTGGCCCGCGGCGAGCCGCTCTACGCGTACGCCGGCGATAAAGAGCTGGCCGTCGTGCGCGGCTCCGGTGTCTCGCTCCGCACGTCCGGCCCGATCACCAGCGAGGTCCGCTGGACCGCCGACGGGCGGTACGCGTTCGCAGCCGGCAGCGACGGCTACCTCTACGTGCTCGGCACCGAGGCGAGCAAGGTGCGCTGCCGATGCACCGACGTCGTGCCAGTCACCGGATCGACCGTGGCCTGGGCGGACTCCGGCGGCAAGGTCACGTTGCAGGACCTCGCGAGCGGCTCGTCGCGGACGCTCGAAACGACCCTCCCCAGTGGGAAAAAGACGGCCGTGGCCGGAGCGGACGGTGGGTTCGCGGTGCTCACCCGCAGCGGCGGCGGAGGCACCTTGAGCTGGGTGACGGAAAGCGGCCAGACCAGGGCCATCGAGAAGTTCCCGGAGCTGACCGAGCCCATGGCGATCGCGGCTGGCGACGGCAAGCTCGTCTACCAGGTCATCGCATCCCAGGGCGACTGCGCCCACCCCGGCCCGATCCGAACCGCGGACATCGCTGGTGGCGCGCCGACGACGACGAACGCCGCGACTCTCGCCACCGACAACGCCGAGGTCTTCCTAAACGACGCGTGGCAGGGACGGGACGGGCGCTGGTACGCGACGATGACCAGCTACCTTTGCGACCCGTACGGCGGAATCCCGATGATGCCGTCCAGCCTGTGGCGACTTGACGACGGCAGGTGGGTCAGCGTCGACGGCGGGCCGGTGGGCGCGGTCCGGCAGCTCAGCAAGTCGTTCAAGGCGGTCGTGGTCCCGGACGGCGGCAAGCTTTATAGCGAGATCAACGGTAAGGGCACGAAGATCGCCTCGAATGTCCGCAGCATCGCCGCGCCGCCCGGCAACGACCCGATCGCCTCGCCGACTGGCAAGCCTCGCGGCGCCGCCACCGGACCGTGCCTGACTAGGGACGCCTTCGCGAAGCGGGTTGACACCCTGGGCCCCGGGATCTTTGAGGGCAGCGACGTGAATCTGAAGGTCACCGGTGCAGTCGTCTGTCAGGCCGGATTCGCGTACGCGCCGGTCCAGGGCACCACGGGGATCGACTGGGTTGTGCTGCACTACCAGGAGCGGCAGTGGTCATGGTCTCTGGATCCCTACTGGCACCCCGACCGCGCCGAGGTCTGCGAGTCGGTGCCGGGCCGGATTGGGGCCGCGATCGGCTGCTGAGGGCGGGACCTCCGGCCCGTTGCACGGATGCGTGTCCTGGCCGAGCACACCAACCTGGCCAAGCACCGCACGTCGGCAGTGGCAGCCACGCTTCTGGGGGACGTCGACTCGGCCGCACCGATGCGCCCAACGATGCATTCCGATGGGATTACGGTAACGGTATGCGCTCGCATCAATAGGCCACGGCTGTCCGCTGGAAACGGTCCATCTCTGTGCGCGCCTACACTCGCCGCTGTCCAAGTCCTGACCCGGCCCGGACGGCCTCATGGCGTTGGCGGTGGTCCCGGTCACTTCGAGCCCGGTGCGAGGCGTTGCCGCTTCCGGTCCTGAGCGGCCCTCGCAGGCAGCGGCACGGTAACCGTGCGGCGGCATGGTTTGAGCTGACGTCGGGGGAGTGCCGATGCTGATCACAGCAGGTGGAAACCCACACGTGACGTCTGCTGGTGCTGCCCACGGGGAACTGGTCGCGTGCTGCATGGAGAGCGTAAGGCAGCCAGATCGGCGGGGAAGCACCCAAAGGCGGTCAGCTGTGCGCCGTTCGCTACGACCAACCCGACGGCCTTTTCGCCCGCGGGTTGCGGCGTAGGTGCGCTGAGCAGTACAGCAAGTGAATGCGGCAATCTCGGCAAGGTGATCTCCGCTCCCACGCGGGCTCCATTGGACGGGCCTAGTCCCGACGCCATGAGAACACTGCGATAAAGACTGCTGCCACGCCGATCGCAACCAACGCCATCGTGAGAAGCGCCCTGCCCTTCTCTAGCGGGCCGTCGCTGTTAACAATCCCCACAATCTCTTGGATTGCAGTGCCAAGCAGGGCGCCGCCAAATATATTTAGGACTGCTTTCCACGTGGGAGCGTCTGCGCGGCGGAGTCTGCTCGTCGCCCGCCGCACGTGATCCGCGGAAACCGAATCAAGGCGATCTCGTTTGGCGAGAGATATTGATTGCTCGCCCAGTTCGCGGAAATACAGATTTTGACCCTCAACCAGAGCTGCCGCTGCGGGCTCGGAGAATCCATCCATCTCGAACTTTTTGAGCTTCAGCTCCAAGTCCTTGGTGACTCGGCTAAGCTGTGCTTTGTCGATAATTTGGCTCAGCTTGCTCCTATCAAGCCTGGCGTACTCTCGCTGCTGAGCCAAACGCCGTGAGCTGTTGCCCGCCGCCATCGACTGTCACACCGATCCGTGAGTCTTGGCATTGCGGGGGCCAGGGGCAACCATCGGTAAGTCGCCTAGCAGGCGGAATTGTGTCTCCAGTATGTAGGGTGTGATCCGGGACACCGCGAGCTTTGGCCCCGGATCAGTGGGTCGCGACCGGAGGGCGCCAATGTGCAGAGCGCCAGGCGACAAGAAAACTGTGAGGGCCAAGGCGAAGGAGACAAGGCACGCGCAGAAGAGGGCAAACTTCCAGTATGCGGGGCCTCCGCCAAGGAGGAAACCGGCGGCAAATATCATCGATAACGAAGTTGCAAGCAGGCTTGCGGCTGTGCCTATTCGTGCTCCCATTGGCCCCACCATCTCCGTGACATGGTTTTGAAGCAAGGCTATTGGTGGTCTGCCTCCTGCGCAACAGTGCCCATCTCTGGATGGTTGGAGCTTCTGTCACCCTGGGCGGTCGTGGAACGGTGGTTACGTGGTGACCATGTGGGCACGGCTCGGTCAGTCGAACGAGGTACTACAGCGCGGCTCTGGCCACGCCGGAGCGATTGGCGCTATCCCGACAATATCGTCCGGGTAGAGCAGGGCGGACAAAATGCCCGGCCAAGGGTTCAGATCTCCTCGGCCCACGAGCCACGCCTCGATGGCGAAAGAGCAGCTGTGAGGGGAGGACCGAAGCAGAACAGCAGCGAAGTGCAGCGACCGACCGGACCGAGCGGAACCGTGATGACCACCGTCAAACCGTCGACCAGCGGTGCGATCCGTCTGGGACCTTGTTGCCAATCTCTGGGGTCAAGGGCTCCAAGAGGATCAAATTCAGGCCACGGCCCTGCCGGCGACAGAAGGGCCACCCAGCCCTCGCTCCGCGATGACCGGGAACCAGTCACACCCGAGCCGCCCATAATGACACTTATGGTCGTTTCGATAGCCATTGATCGGTCTTGTGTACGGCTACTCGCTGTACAGCACTGCGAGCCGGTGAGCGGGGGAGCGGGGGAGGCTGCCGCGGTTGGGTCGTAGCGGCGAGTGGGGGATCGGCATGGCCGAGGAGGTCCTGCACATCGCGCAGTGGGGCGCCGTCATCCAGGGCGCCGATGGCGGCCGCATGACGCAGGCTGTGTGGGGGTCCTGGCCGGCGGAGGGTAGCCGGCTTCCCGCGCGAGTCGGCGGACCAGGTACCAGACGCTCGTCTGGCTAAGTCGGTTGAGGTGCTGAGTGGTGAACACCGGCCCGTTGACGCCTCGGGTCACGAGTTCCTCGTCGGATGTGGCCTCCAAAGGGTAGGACTCCGCGCGGTGTCGTCCAAGACGCGCCACGAACAGCGCTGGCCCGGACAGATGCCGGATTCTCCTGACTCCTGACTCCTGACTCCTGAGTGCGGCTTGCTCAGCGGCGTGCTTCCTGAGCAGCAGGCGCTCCGCGATGAACCGGCGCTGCCGGGGCAAGTGCACGTCAAGGAGCCGGCCGAGGGCCGCGGGCGCGGGGAGTTTGCGGTCGCGCCCGCCCATGCTGCGGATAAGCACGGTGCGATGGCCGGCGTTGTGGCGCAGGTCGGCCACGTCTAGGCCCGTTGCCTTGGAGACGCGCAGGCCGAGGCTGGCGAGCAGCGTGACCAGGAGTCGGTTGCGCTTGGCGTGGGGTCGTAACGGGATTCGACGCCAAGGCGGATGACCTCGGTGACGGCGGCGCGGAGCAGGCGCGGACCTCGGCGACGGTGAGATCGATGTGGAGTGGTCGTGGTTGACCGGGGCGCGGTCGATGGTGACGGCGGGGTTGCGGGTGGCGGTGTCGACCAGGTAGCGGTACCAGCTGCAAATGCTGGTTGGCTTCCGGTTGAGGGTGGCGGTGCTACATGTGGGCTGCGCGCCGGCGGGCCTTGTTGATACTGGCTATCACCCTGGTTGTCGGGCTGACGGTTGCTGTGGTTGCTGGCCTGACGGTCGTCCGGCGTCCAGGGCACCGGCAAAGTCGTGCTCGGCTTGAGGTGGTTGGTGTAGACGCGCCCCTCTTGGTGGTAGCAGGTCGGGAAGACCGGTTCAGCAGGTCATCGGGGTTCCTACGCCTTGTTGATCTGTCCGAAGTGAGGCATGCCCGCGCTGAACGGTTCCGCCAGTTCCCGCGTGTCCCGAGCCGATCTAGGCGGGGAACTCGTCCGCCGATCGGATCAGCGGGCCCACGCCGCCGCGCAGTGCCACCGCCGCGATTTGCGGCGGTCCCACGTAGCGGTAACGCCATCGTTGCCCGGGCATCGGCCGACCGTACCGCCAACTGTGCTCGCGCCATCGTGCTTGACACTCGGCGTCAAGTACTTGACGATGGGTGTCAAGTAGCGGAGGGGGCAGCATGTCGCCAACCCACGAGAAACTGACCGAGCAGCTCATACGGTTGATCGACATCCGTCTGCTCGATCCTCTCGAAATCTTGGTCGACAGCAACGACGCCATCGGCCCGCTGCGCGCTGTCATCCGGGAGCGGGCCCGATCCTGGGCCACCACGATCGTCAGCGGCGACGACCGCGCCGCCGCCAGCGTGGTCATGCGCGCGATTTCCACCCTCTACCCGGGGGACGGACCGTTCGACCCACCCCTCGACTGGTGGCGCAGCCCTTTCGGCCAGGCCGTCGCGCGACGGGTCGGCCACCCGACCGCCGAATCCGTGTCGTACGCGGTGGCCGGCGCCATGCTCGGCATCACCCGCCAGGGCGTCCACGACCTGGTCTCCCGCGACAAGCTCGCCCGCCACCCCGAAGGCGGCGTGCGCACCGCCTCCGTACGCGACCGACTGCTCAAGGAAGGAACCCGACGTGTCTGAGACCATCATCGACTCCGGGCCCGTGCCCATCGCGATCCGCGACTTCGGCGGACCCGGACACCCGCTGCTACTCCTCCACGGCGCCGGCGGCAACCTCGCCCAGATGACCACCCTCGCCGAGCACCTGCACCCGACCCACCGTGTGATCACCGTCGACCTGCGCGGTCACGGCCGGTCCGGAGACGGCCCGTGGCGCTGGGACGACGCACTGGCCGACCTGGCCGCCGTCGCCGACCACCTCGGCCTCACCGCCCCAGCTGTGGTCGGCGTCTCCCTCGGCGGCATGCTCGCCACCCTCTGGGCGCAGCGTCACCCGGAGTGCCCCGGTGCCGTCAGCCTGGACGGCAATCCGCCGTTAAACCGTCCTGACCAGCTCGCCGGGCTGGATCCGGAGCAGGCCGAGACCGAGCTGACCAAGCTGCGGGCCGCCTTCGACGGGATGGCCGCGATGCTGGCCGAACCACTAACCGCCGAACAGTTGGCCGCCATGCTGGCGGGGCAGCGGGCCATGGCCCAGCGCTACGGCGCCGCACCCGACGATTGGGTGGCAGCCTTCGGGCGCAACCTCGTGCCCGGCGACGACGGCCGCAGCCGGCTGCGGCCCGGCCCGGACCTCATCCGGCAGCTCCGCGACGCCATGGACTCTCTCGACCTGATGCCCGCCTACCGCGACGTCCACTGCTCACTGCTGCTCGTTCTCGCCACCGAGGACCTGCCCGAACAACAGCCGTTCCACAGCCTGTACGAGGCGTACCGCAAGGTCACCGCCGAACGGCTTGCCACTGTGGACAACTCGTCCTTGCGGGTGTGGCATCTCGCTGGCGCCAGCCACGCGATGGTCGCCGAACGCCCACAGGAGCTCGCTACCCTCATCACCGACTTCCTCAGCCCTCACGACTGAGGGCGACCCGCAGCAGCCCACCTCCTGGCGAAGGTCGGACCTGCCTGCAGTCATGAGGGCCATGGGGAGAGACCGAGGTGCGGCGCACCGGGCGAGACGGCGTGGCGGATGAAAGCCGGGCGGGTCGTCGCCTGCATCGCGGGGATCGTCCGCGACGGCGTACTGGCCAATCCGGGGGCGTGACTGTTCACCGTCAGCAAGCGCCGGGCTGGCGATGCGCTCCGCCGCCGCCAATCGCCACCACGCCCGCGACAGCACCCGCCCACTGGCACTACTCGGCATCACCTGACGACTTTGCCGCGGCCCTGGTCCGGCGTCTGGCTCGCTCGGACCCAAAAGGCGGCACGGCCACCATGCTGACCTGACAGCTGCTCTTCGGCTGGATCGACCGGGCAGGCCCGTAAACGGGATCAGGAGAGCCTGCACAAGCTGCCGATGATCGAGTCGAACCCCTGGAGGCCAGCAAACGCCCTCTAGTCCGGTCTCAGTTGTTCGACGTACGTCTAAAATCTCCAGCTGGCGCACGAACCGAACAGGGCCCGCTGTTCGCGCTGTGACCCTGCGCGGGTGCCGCCGAGCGAGGACGGCGTGGAGTTGTTGCTTCCGCAGGGGTAGCAGTGGCTGTCGTCGGCGCGCAACTTCCTGTCCGCCGCCCCGTGACCTGGAATGCCTCGAATTTCGGTGGCGCGATCCGGCGGGCAGGCGTCTCCTGACATCTGCTAGATCAACCGGCGACGGCTCGCCTACTGTGAGGAAAACCGCATGGTCACCGTGTCCGCGGCGTCCGGAGCACTCGGCCGGCTCGTCATCGGCCAGCTCCTGACCCGGCTGCCTGCCGGGCGGATCGCTGTCGCTGTACGCGACCCCGCCCGGGGCGCCGGGCTCGCCGCGCTTGGCGTTGACGTACGGCACGGCGACTACGACGACCCGGCGAGCCTCAGGTTGGCGTTCCGCGACGCGGAGCGGCTGCTGCTGATTTCCTCGCCCGAGCTGGCTCCGGATCGCCGGATTAGGCAGCATCTGGCCGCGATCGAGGCAGCCGCCGCCAATGGCGTACGTGCCATCGCCTACACCAGTTTCCTGGGTGCCGACCGCGGCGGTGAGGGAATGAATGCAGCCCATCACGTCACCGAGCAGGCGATCATCGACAGTGGGCTCGAATACACGATGCTGCGGAACCCGTTCTACAGCGACGCCTTCATCAACCTCGGGCTCCGAAGCGCGGTCGAGTCCGGCAAGCTCACAAGCGGCACCGGGGGACGTGGCCTCAACACCGCTCTCCGCGCGGACCTCGCCGCGGCCGCCGCGAATGTGCTCACCGACGACGCGCACTTGGGTCATGGTTACGACCTGACGGGGCCCCTGTGGACATATCCGGAGCTTGCCGAGGTGCTCAGCGAGACTACCGGAAAGAAGGTCGACCACCACGAGGCCACCGATGAGACGCCGGGGCCGATGGGCTTCCTGATGGGCCTGGCCTGGTCCGGGGCACTGGAGCGGCAGACCGACGACCTACGCCGGTTGCCCGGTCGCCCACCGGCGAGCCTTCGACACGCCGTGGCGAACGCGCTCAGCCTGGACTGACCGGTCTGCTGCTGACGACGACGACCGGCGAGGCGTACAGGCAACCGTGACGTCGACATCGGCCCTCAGCGGTTCGCTGCCCGCCAACGGGGATCACGAGGCTGATTCCCCGTCGGCCCAAAGCTCAAGCCACGCCCGTCGGTGCTGCGCCCATGCGGCGGCGGTGCGGCTGGCCAGGCGAATGGTGCAGCCTCACAACGGGTCACGGCGGGCCTATAGGTCCCAGGCTGGTGGGCGCACGGACATGCCGCAATCCGCTCGCCTCTCAGGCGCGCCCGCGCGCTGACCGCCGGGACCGCGGTCGCCGCGCTGCGCGGATTCCGCCCCCGCGCTGCGTTGGCCCGCACTCTGCGGCAGATCGCCGTGGACCTGCTCCGCGAAGTCCGCCGCCTCGACCGGCGCATCACCGAGGCAACAGCGACTCTGTCCGCCGCCGAACACAGCCTCAGGCACCCGGTCGACGAGCCGTGGGGCGGGCAGTGCCGCTGACACGCCTCATTCGAGGGTCCATCGTGGAGCGAAAGCGCGGTACCGTCGCCGCATGACGGTGCTGCAGGACTTTGTCGCCGCTCTTTCCAGCGGCCGGATCCAGGTTGTCGACCTCACCGCCCCGCTCTCGGAGCAGACCCCGATCCTGGGTCTGCCCGAGCAGTTCGGCCAGACCTGGCCGTTCCGGCTCAGCGAGATCAGCCGGTACGACGACCGCGGTCCGGCCTGGTACTGGAACAACTTCTCCACCGGCGAGCACACGGGCACCCACTTCGACGCCCCGGTGCACTGGGTCACCGGTCAACAGGGCGCGGACGTGTCGCAGGTCCCGGTGAGCCAGTTGATCGCCCCGGCGGTGGTGATCGACCACTCCGCCGACGCCGTCGACGACCCTGACTTCCTGCTCGAGGTCGAGCACATCAAGGCGTGGGAGGCGGAGCACGGTGCCCTGCCCACTGGTGGCTGGCTGCTCTACCGCACCGGCTGGGACGTGTACGGCGACGACCCGGAGCGGTACGCCAACGCCGGGCGTACCCCGGGCATCTCCGTCGAGTGCGCTCGCTGGCTGGCCGAGGAGTCGCCGATCCAGGGCGTCGGGGTGGAGACGGTCGGCACCGACGCGGGCGCCGCGCATTCGTTCGACCCGCCGTTCCCGTGTCACTCGTTCCTGCTCGGCCAGGACAAGTACGGCCTGACCCAGCTACGTAACCTGGCACAGCTGCCGGCGACCGGCGCGGTGGTGATCGCCGGACCACTGCCGATCGTCTCCGGCTCTGGCAGCCCGTGCCGGGTCCTCGCGCTGGTCGAACGGTAGGACCGGGCCACCGATGCGGGTAGCCGAGGTGGTCGGACGGGTTCTGTACGGACACGGCGCACGGCATGTCTTCGGAGTGGTCGGCAGCGGCAACTTCCATGTCACGAACGCGCTTGTGGCGGCCGGCGCCCGGTTCGTGGCGGCGGCCCACGAGGGCGGCGCGGCGAGCATGGCCGACGGGTACGCCCGCACCTCCGGGGCGGTGGGCCTGCTTTCGGTGCACCAGGGTCCGGGCGTCACCAACGCGCTGACCGGCCTCACCGAAGCCGCGAAGAGCCGTACCCCGATGGTGGTCCTGGCCCCGGAGGCGACCGCGCCCCGGTCGAACTTCTTCATCGACCTGCCGGCGCTCGCCGCCTCGGTCGGGGCCGACTTCCACCGGGTACGCGCGACGCACGCGGCCGAGGACGCGAGCGCGGCGTACCGGGCCGCCGCCCGGGGCGCGACGGTAGTGCTGGGCCTCCCATTGGAGGTGCAGCGCACGGTGACCGAACCGTGGTCCGACCCGGTCCCCGCCGTCGCGCCGACCCCGGCCACCGCCCCGCAGGTCGAACCGTTGTTGGCCGCGCTCCAGTCCGCACGTCGACCGGTCTTCATCGCGGGTCGGGGCGCCCGGGCGGCCCGGGAGCCGCTGACCCGGCTCGCCGACGCGTGCGGCGCGCTGCTCGCGGTCTCGGCCGCGGCGAAGGGACTGTTCGCCGGGAACCCGTGGAACATCGACGTGGCCGGCGGCTTCGCCACCCCGCTCGCCGCCGAGCTGATCGGCGCGGCGGACCTGGTCGTCGCGTGGGGCAGCACGCTCAACATGTGGACCACCCGGCACGGCGAACTGATCCCGCCCTCCGCCGTGGTCGTCCAGGTAGACCACGACCCGGCCGCGTTCGGGGTGAACCGCCCGGTCGACCTGACGGTGGCCGGCGAGGTGGCGGCGGTCGCCGAGGCAGTGCTCGGTCGGCTGGGCGCCGGCTCCACGGGGCCCGTGGACGCCGGGACCGGCGGCTGGCGTACGCCGGAGCTGGCACAACGGATTCGCGACCACGGCCGGTGGCGGACGGTCCCGTATCGGGACGAGGGTGGGTCGGCGCGGGCCGGCGCCCCGGCGACGATCGACCCGAGGACGCTCTCGGCCGTCCTGGACGATCTGCTGCCGCCCGACCGGACGGTGGTGGTCGACTCCGGCAACTTTATGGGTTACCCGTCGATGTGGCTTGACGTGCCGGACGTGGCCGGATTCTGTTTCACCCAGGCGTTCCAGTCGATCGGGCTCGGCCTGGCCAGTGCGCTCGGCGCGGCGGTCGCGCGGCCGGACCGGCTCACCGTCGCCGCGGTCGGCGACGGTGGCTTCGTCATGTCCGCGACCGAACTGGTCACCGCCGTCCGGCTGGCGCTACCCCTCCTCGTGGTGATCTACGACGACGCGGCGTACGGCGCCGAGGTGCACCACTTCGGCCCGGACGGGTACCCGTTGGAGACGGTCACCTTCCCCGAGACCGACCTGGCCGCGATCGCCCGTGGTTACGGCTGCGACGGGTTGACCGTCCGGACCGTCGACGATCTCGGGCCGGTGCGCCTCTGGCTCGCTGGTCCCCGTACTCGGCCGCTGGTGGTCAACGCCAAGGTCAGCGCCACGCGCGGCTCATGGTGGCTGGCGGAGGCGTTTCGTGGCCACTGAGGCACTGCCGTGCGTACGGCGACTGCCTCAAGACAATGACGTGCAGCGGGTTCGCTGCCTTGGCCAAGCTGAGCTTGCGCCAGTTGTCGATGCCCAGCGCCGCCCTTACGTCGTCTGCACTGGTGTAGTCCATGATGGACGCTTCACTCCACCGAAAGATTCTTCGCGGCGCAGAGTCTAGCCCGGCCAGGCTCAGTCTCACTGGTGAGCGGCTCAGCCAACCCGACGATCTTGAAACGTCAGGCCTGAGAAGCACCTCCGCCTGGATCGGTGATCTTGTCAGCGTCGTGGCGTTTGCCCAGCTAAATGACTTACGTAGCTGCACCGCCTCGGCCGGAAATGACGGGATGCGACACGTGAGCCGGATGTCGGCGGCGAGCTTGTCCGTCTCGTACGCGTCGACACTGCCGGGCCGGGACGGGAGGTTGTGACCACAGGTCTGGTGCGACGATACGGAACCCTGCCGCCGCGAGCGGCTGGACTTGTAGCCGTCAGCAGTACCAGAAAGCGGGAAAGGCGTGCAGCAGGACGTTCAGTGGCCCGTCGCCGGCTTCGACGTAGTACTCGCCGACCTCGGCGTAGGCCTCCGCCTCCCTAGAGACGTGCCAACCGTGAGCGTAAATGCGTACCCTGCCTCGACTGGCGTTCCGCCGAGTTACTCGAAGGACGCTCCGTAGTTTCTCTGTTTAGGTCCCCCGGTGCACCGGCTCACGATGGTGAGCCGGTGCACCGGCGACGGCCTGCGACGTCAGGACGTCGCTATGGCGGCATCCTGGATGAGGTCCGCGACGCTCCTCGGATGACTGATCATGACGACGTGGGACGCGGTTGGCATTTCGACGACCCTGCGGGCGTTCGCGCGGCGGTACATGAAGCGTTCGCACGCAGGTGGGATCGCCTTGTCCCGGCCGGCGACCAGGCCCCACGACGGGATGGTCCGCCACGCGGCGGCCTGGGTCGGGTAGATGAAGGAGTCTGCATCGAACGGGCGCTGCGTGGCCTGCAGGAGTCGGAACGTCGCCGTGGGGATGTCGGCGGCGAAGGCCGCTTGGCCGTCCTTGCTCAGGTACAGGTCCGTTCCGGTGGTGCCGTCGGGCTTCGTGTAGGGGACCGGGACGCTGACGGGCAGGACCTCGCTGCCGGGGAACTTGTTGATCAGTTCCCCCTGCGTCTCGCCCACATCGGGCACGAACGCCGCGATGTACACCAGGGCCTTGACGTTGCTCTTGCCAGCAGCAGCGTTGGTGATGACGGTTCCACCCATAGAGTGGGCCACCAGCACGACCGGCCCGCTAATGGAGTCCAGCAGACTCCCGATGTAGGGGGCGTCGGTGGGGATGCCCCGCAATGGGTTCGACGCCGCGATCGTGGTGTAGCCCTCGCGCTGCAGCTTCGGGATGACTCCGTTCCAGCACGACGAGTCGGCGTAGCCACCGTGCACCAACACGATGGTCGGCTTGATCTTCGGCCCCGGCCCCGCCTGGGCCGTCGCCGCGTTCGCCGCCTGCGCCCCGAGCGGAGTGGCCGTCAGCGCTGCCGACCCGGCCAGAGCCGCGCCGGTCGCCAACACCTGACGGCGTGAGACATTCCGTGCCATGGTGATCTCCTCATTTCACTGAACTGTGCTGACCTGCTTGGCGGTGCTTAGCGGCCGGCCGCGGCCTGGCGGATGAGGTCCGCGACCGCGCCCGGCTGGGAGGCGTAGACGGCGTGGCTGCCGATCGCCTCGGCGGTGACCGCGCCGGCGCGGGTGGCCATGGCCCGCTGGGCCGCCGGCGGGATCATGCGGTCGGCGGTGGCGACCAGGTACCAGCTGGGCTTGTGGCGCCAGGCCGGCTCGGTGACCGTGCCGGCAAGCGCGCCGACGCCCCACGGCACCTGCGCGTCGGCCAGGAACGCGGCCTCGTCCTTGGGCAGGTCTGCGGCGAACGAGGCGTGGAACTTGTCCCGGTCGAGGAACAGGAACCCGTCGCGGGGCGGCAGGATCGGCGGGACGGGTGCGCCGGGCGGCGGGTCGGCGATCAGGGTGTTGACGGACTCGCCCTTGTCCGGGGCGAACGCCGCGATGTAGACCAGCGCCGCCACGGCGTCGTGCGTGCCGGACTCGCTGATGACCGCTCCGCCGTAGGAGTGGCCGACCAGCACGGCGGGACCGTCGAGGCCGTCGAGGATGAAGCGTGTCGCGGCGACGTCGCCTTCCAGCGACAGCGTCGGGTTCTGGACGATCTTGACGGTGAACCCGTCGGCGGTCAGCAGCCGGTGTAGGCCCAGCCAGCCCGATCCGTCGACGAACCCACCGTGCACCAGCACGACGTTGCGAATCATGGAGTGCTCCTCAGGTCCGGCGGCGGGCGAGTGGCCCGCCGCTTCGCACTCCATGCAAGTGCCGCCGGCCGCGCCGGCCCAGGCGGAACAGGATGCGGAACTAGTTCCCGCCGCCCGTGGCGATGGCTTCGGCCTTGGCCCGGCAGTACACGGCGCGATCGTGCTGGCCGACCGTCTCGTACAGGTCGCTCGCTCGCGACAGGCTCTCCCGCGCCTCGGCCGCGTGGTCGTCGTCGTAGAGCTCCTCGCCGAGGATCCGCAGCCATGCCGCCTGGCCCATGACGACCTGCAGGCGTTCGAAGAGGTCCACCGCGCGCAGCATTATCGGTATCGCCTCGTCCCGGCGGCCGAGGCGGCCCAGGGCCTGGGCGGTGTGGCCGAGGATGTGTGGGAGGGTCGCTTCGACCGCGAACCTCGTCAGGCCGGAGCCCGGATCCTCGGCGACGGCCAGCGCCCCCTGGTAGGCGGCCAGGGCCTCCGCGGCGTTGCCAAGGTCGAAGGCGATGACGCCGCTGCCGAGCAACGTCTGTAGGCGAGCATCGACGTCGCCGACGCGTTCGAAGAGATCCGCGGCCTGCCTGATGGCGCTCAGCGCCGCCTCGAGGTCGCGTAGCGGCGGGCCTCGGCGGGCGGCGGCGGTGTGCAGCAGGGCGAACGCCTCCTGCCGGAGGTCGCCGGCCTGCCGGGCTAGCGTCCGCGCCCGCTGCGCACAGTCCAGCGCGGCCGGCCACTCCGCCCGCCACGGCAGCGTGTGGACGTTGGCGAGGTAGTTCAAGAACTCGGCCTGAACCGCGGCGTCGCCGAGCTGAACCGCCGAGTCCAGCGCGAGCGTGAATACGTCACCCCAGAGGGGCCAGTGCACCCAGCGCTCGTAGTACGCGTACAAGGCGTTGACGGCGCGAACCACAGCCCGGTGGTCCCCAGCGACGGCGGTAGCGCCGAGCGCCTGGAACCAGTGCTCGGCTTCCGTGCGGATCCATGCCTCGGCGTCCTCGGCGCTGCCGAAGACGGCGATGTCGGCGCCGCCTGGCTGGAACTGCCGGCCCGCCGCCGTCAGCGTGTCCAGGAGCCAGGCGACCATCCGCCGTCGGGCCTCGGCCACGACCTCGACCGGGTCCTCGGCCGCAAGGCGCTGGCTCGCGTAGAGGCGGACCAGGTCGTGGAAGCGGTACCGGCCGCCCTCCGCCGTCTCCATCAGCCCCAGGTCGACCAGATCATCGAGTTGATCCTCGGCCGCGGGCACCGCGACCTCGCCGATGACCGATGCCAGCACCGCGCTGAAGTCCGCGCCCGGCACCAGCGACGCCCGGCGGAACAAGGATCGCACCGGGTCGGCCAGTTGCTCGTACGACACCTCGAAGGCCGCCGCCACCTTCAGATCGCCGGCACTGAGTTGATCAAGGCGCCGCTCCGCGGCCGACAACCGCGTCACCAGATCGGCGGCGCTCCAGCCCGGCCGCGAAATCAGCCGATTCCCCGCGATGCGTACCGCCAGCGGAAGCCCGCCCAGCAGATCGACCAGCTCCCGCAGGTCGTTCTCGTGACGTGCGTCGAACCGCTCTGCCAAGATCCGGCCCAGCAGGTCCTGAGCGTCGGCCACCGGCATCGGATCCAGATGCAGCCGTTGTACGCCCTCTAGGCCGGCCAGCAGCCGACGGCTCGTCACGATCAGCTGGCTTGGTCCGTCACCGGGCAGCAGCGGGCGTACCTGGGACTCCGACGCCGCGTCGTCCACGATCACGAGCACGCGCCGTTGCCGCAGCAGCTGCCGGTAGCGCCCGGCGCGCTCGGCCGGATCCTGCGGCAGCTGCTGGTCGCGTACCCCCATCGCCCGCAGCACCCGCCGGAGGATCTCGGTGTTGGCGACCGGCCGCCGGCTCATCCCCAGGGCGTCGACGAAGTACACGCCGTCGGGGAACCGGTCGCGCAGCCGGTGTGCGGCGCGGACCACGAGGGTCGTCTTGCCCACGCCCGCGCCGCCGGAGATCAGCGCCGCGCCCAGCCGGTCGGCCTCATCGTTCAGCGCGTCGAACACGCCGGAGATCCACGCCAGCTCAGCGGTCCGGCCGGTGTAGTCCCCGATGGACCCTGGCAGCTCGCATAGCCCCGGAGCGGCCGTCAGGTACCCCGAGCGGGTGCGCCCGGTCTTTGCGAGCGCGACGAGCTCGTCCCGGCGTGCCCCGTCGAGCTTGAGCGCGTCGGCGATCAGCTCGACCGTCCGCCGCTGCGGCCCCAGCGCCCGTCCGCGCTCCATATCGCTGAGTGCGCGGACGCTGACGCCGGAGGACTCCGACAGCTCCTCCAGCGTCAACCCGCACTCGTGGCGTGCGGCGCGCAGCAGCGCCGCGAACGTCGTGGTCATCGCGAGTCGGCAGCCGCTCAGTCGGTGCCGGCGGCGGCCTGCTTGATCAGATCGACGACGGCTTGGGGCTGCGACAGGTAGATGGAATGGCTTGCGGGTGCCTCGGTGACGGTCGCTCCGGCCCGCTCGGCCATCGCCCGCTGTGCCGGCGGCGGGATCATGCGGTCGTCGGTGGCGACTAGATACCAGCTGGGCTTGCCACGCCAGGCGGGCTCGCTGACGGCGCCGGCGAGGGCGTTGACGCCCCATGGCACCTGTGAGTCGGCCATGAAGCGGGCCTGGTCGAGCGGCAGGTCGCCAGCGAACGACGCGGGGAACTTGTCGCGGTCGAGGAGCAGGAAGCCCTCCTGGGGCGGCAGGATCGGCGGCACGGGTGCGCCGGGCGGCGGGTCGGCGATCAGGGTGTTGACGGACTCGCCCTTGTCCGGAGCGAACGCGGCGATGTAGACGAGGGCGGAGACACTCGGGTGGGTGCCGGCTTCGCTGACGACGACCCCGCCGTACGAGTGGCCGACGAGGACGGTCGGGCCGTCCTGCTGGTCGAGGACGCGCCGGGCGACCGTGGCATCGTCCTCGAGGGACAGCGTCGGGTTCTGCACGACGGCGACGTTGTAGCCGTCCTCGCGGAGCAGCTGGTAGACGGCTTGCCAGCCGGAGCCGTCGACGAATCCGCCGTGTACGAGCACGACGTTGCGCGCGGAAGCCATGATGCTCTCCAGAGTGGTGATGGGTGGTTGCCTTCTGGAGCGACGCTAGGCACCGGCGGCATTCGCCGGCTTCTGTCAGATGACCGGTCATTCCTCCGGTGCGGGCAAGCCAGCCAGCGCGTCACGCAACGCGGCCCGGGCGGTGATGCCGAGTTTCGGGAAGATCTGGTGCAGGTGGTAGCCCACCGTTCGCGAGGACAGGAACAGCCGTTCGCCGATCTGCTTGTTCGTGAGGCCCGCGGCGGCCAGTGATGCGATCTGGTGCTGTTGTGGCGTGAGTGAGGTGCCCGGGCGTACGTCGGCGCGGTCGCGATGCACGCCGGTGGCCCGCAGCTCGTTGTCCGACCGTTGCACCCACGGCTCGGCGCGCAGCTGGTGGAAGGTGTCGAGCGCGGCGCTGAGATGTTCGCGAGCCAGCGCGGGCGCGTTGGTGCGGCGCAGGCGTTCGCCGTATGCGAGCCGTACGCGCGCGAGGTCGAACGGCCAGCGGTCGGCCTCCGGGGTGGACAGGGCCGTCTCGAACAGATGACGGTGGTGGTCGTCGGGCGCGGCCATCGCTCTGGCGCCGGCGACGCTCAACTCCAGCCTCGCGGACAGCTCACCGATGCGGGCCCGGTCGGCGGCCGCGACGTGCGCGGTCGCCTCGGCACGGCGGTTCGACCGCGCGGCGGCCTCGACCGTTTCCATCACCAGCCAGAGCGCGGCCGGTGCGTGTGGGGCGAACTGTCCGGCCGGGCTGACCGCGGTCGCGTGCCGAAACGCGCTGTCGAACCCCCCGCGGGCCAGGGACGTCAAGGTCTTGACGTGGGATACGTACGCGCTGACGGCACCGACGCGACGTGGGGCCGCCCATCGGGTCATCTCGTCGGTAAGCCGCGCGCTGGCCAGCTCGTCGCCACGGGCACCGGCGACCAGTGCCTGCAGGAACAGGGCCGGCCAGCGCATGAGCTGGTAGTCGTGTGCCGCGCAGAGCGCGAGGCCCTCGTCGGTGAGGGTCTGGACCTGGTCCCAACGGCCGGTGAAGTACGCGTCGTTGCCGAGCAGGAACAGGGCCTCGATCGCGGAGGTCACGGCGCCGCCTTCGCGGCCGTGGCGGACCGCCCGCCATAGCGGTTCGCGGCAGTCGCCGATGCGGTCGAGGTAGCTTCCGGCGATCGCCGTCCGCACGATGCGCGCCGGGCTGGACTCGCCGTGGAGGTGGGCGGTCGCGGTGTCGAGCCGATCGAGTACGACGTGGGACAGGTTGGCGGGGTCGCTCAACGTGTGTCGCAGGATGGCCAACAACTGCGGCGGACGTGGCCGCAGCCGGTCGATCGCGGTGTGCAGGAACGGCCACAGCTCGGGCCGGCCGCCGAAGAAGCACACCATCAAGAGCGTGTAGAGGGCCTCGACAAGGGTCTTGTTGCCGGCGTCTGCAGGTTCGGGGAGCGCGTCGATGGCACCGGTCAAAAGTCGGTACGCGCTGTCGATGTCGCCGCTTTCGTTGAGTAGGAAGTAGGCGCCCGCGACCGCGCCGGCGAGCGCGCCACCGTGCCGGGGGTCGGCGTCCCGTGCGGCGTCCAGCAGCTTGGGTACCTCGCGCAGGTCGCCGGTGACGATCGCACCGAGGTAGGCCGCCTCCGCGAGCCTGGCGCTGCGGGCGGTGCCGGCCGGGCTCAGGTCGGCGGCGCGGAGCAGCTCGGTGATCGCGCCCACGGAGTCGCCCCGGAAGAGGTTGGTGTGTGCGACCTGCTGCAACAGTGCCGCGATGTGCTCGTCCGGGCCGGTCGCGGCCTCGGCCAGGTGCCACGCGTGGCGGGCCGGCTCGTTCTCGCGCCGGACGGCCAGGACTCGGTGGGCCCGGTGGCGCTCGTCGCTGGTGGAGGACTCCACGATTGCCGAGCGGATGAGTGGGTGTCGGAAGTGCAGGCGGGCGGCGGCCCGGTCGAGGAACACCAGGTGCGTGCGCTCGGCCGGAGCGAGCTCGTCGACCTCGTCCGCGGCGAGTACGCGCAGGCCCCCGGTGCCGTCGAGGACCGCGAGGAGAAGCACTCGGCGGGTGGGCTCCGGCAGATCGTGGACCCGTCCGGCGAACAAGGTCTGCAACCGGCGGGTCAGCGGCAGCGTCTCCGGCAGCGGGCGGGGCGTGGGTCCAGACCCGAGCTGCAGCGCGACGGGCAGCTCGAGCAACGCGAGCGGGTTGCCCTGCGCCTCGACCAGGAGGCGTTGGCGGACCCTCGGGGTCAACGCGGGGAAGCGTTCGGTGAGCAAGGTCGTCGCTGCCGCGTCGGACAGCGGCTCTACGTCGAGCATGCGTAGGCCGGACTGGTCGAAGAAGCCGATGTCGCCGGTGCGGAGCGAGCCGAGCAGGCCGATGCGATGACCAGAGACCCGGCGGGCGATGAAGCTGAGGACCATGGAGCTGGCCTGGTCCATCCACGGGAGGTCGTCGATCACCAGTAGGACCGCGGTGGCTTCGGCCGCCGCCACCAGGAGTTGCCGTGCCGCGCTGGCGATCAGCAACCGGTCCGCCGGTCCACCGCCGGCCAGGCCGAGCGCGCTGCGCAGTGCCGTTCGCTGCGGCTGCGCCAGATGCGGAAGGTGGTCGAGGAAGGGCTCGACAGCCTGCTGCACGCCGGAGAAGCTGACGTCGGCCTCGAACTGGCTGCCCGCCACCCGTACGACCCGGGTGCCCGCACGGGTCGCGTACGCGGTCACCCATTCGAGCAGGACGGTCTTGCCGACGCCCGGGTCCCCGGCCAGCACGAGAGCCTCGCCGTCCGCGGCGGCGCGATCGGCGAACGACCGCAACATCTCGATCTCGTCATCCCGGCCGATTAGTGGCAGGTCGGCGTCACGCCGCCAGCCTCCGACGCCTGGCGGACGGCTCATGACACGCCTGACAGCCGCTCGCTGCGGAGCTGGCGCTTGAGTACCTTGCCCGCTGCCGAGATCGGCAGGGCGTCGACGAACTCCACCGACCGTGGGACCTTGTAACCAGCCAGCTCGCGGCGGCAGAAGGGTCGCAGGTCGTCGGCTGTCACACTCGCACCCGGTGCCAGGACGACGACTGCGTGGACCCGTTCGCCCCATTTCTGGTCGGGGAGCCCTATCACGGCGCAACCCACCACCGCCGGATGCCCGGCCAGGACCCCGTCGACCTCGGCTGGGTAGACGTTCTCGTCGCCGGTGATGATGACGTCCTTGATCCGGTCGACCACGTAGACGTAGCCTTTCCCGTCCATGAAGCCGGCGTCGCCGGTGTGCATCCAGCCGTCGCGCAGCGCGTGCGTCGTCTCGTCCGGGCGCTGCCAGTAGCCGAGCATGACATGGTCGCCGCCCACCACGATCTCGCCCACCTCGCCACGCCGTAGCTCCGCACCGTCCGCGTCCACGATGCGGACTGCACTGTGTGGTGCGGCCCGGCCGGCCGAACGGACCAACTCGGGCACGTCGTGGTCGGCCGGCAGCAGGAGGGTCGCCACGGGTGCGAGCTCGGTCATCCCGTACGCCTGGACGAGACGCGCAGCGGGAAGAGCTTTCCGCGCCCGGGCCAGCACGGCCGGGGCGATCGACGAGCCCCTGTACACCAGTTGGTTCAGGTTCGTCACGTCGAAGCGGTCCGTGTCAGGGCAGTCGACGAGCAGTTGGATCATCGTCGGCACCAGCAACATGTCGGTGATCCGGTGTTCCTCGATCGCCGCCAGCACGCCGGCCGGCGTGAACTGCGGCAACATGACGTGCGTGCCGCCCGTGACCAGCATCGCGACCCACATCGCGAGGTCGGCCAGATGGAACAACGGGGCCACGTGCAGCAGCGACCCGCCAGGAGTGACGAACTCACCGGTCGCGAGGCTTCCCAGCGCGGAGGTCAGCACGTTGTCGTGCGTGAGCATCGCACCCTTCGACGGCCCCGTCGTCCCGCCGGTGTAGAAGATCCCGAACAACGCGTCGCCGCCGCGCCGGCTGTCCTCGATGCGGGCGGCGTCGGCGATCAGGTCCTCGTGGTCGACCGTCTCCTGTGGATTCGCGGCGTCGCCCATGGCTACCACTGCGGACAGGTTCGGCGCCTGGCGGCGAAGGTCCGCCAGCATCGACGCGTACGAGTCGTCGACGACAAGGACCGTTGCCCCGCAGTCGCGGAGCACGGCGCCGACCTCGGCGGCGGTCCACCGGCTGTTGACCGGAACCACGACGGCGTCGCCCACGGCACCGCCAGCAGGCACTCGTGATAGCGATCCGAGTTGCGGCCCAGAAGCGGCACCCGGTCGTCCCGTCCGACCCCGAGCGCACGCAGACCACCGGCAAGACGGGCCACCCGGTCCACAGACTCACGGACAGCGCGCACCCGCCCGCCCGACACCGTCAGCCGACGGTCACCGTCCTGTTGGAGTGCCCTGTGCACGGCGTGAGTGAGGTGCATCCGACCTCCCTTCGGAAAAAGCCTAGACGCGGCTGGCGACGGCGTAATCTAACGAAGTCGGTGTGTGATCGTCCCACGAGAAGGCGGTGACGGCTGTGGCTAGCGAGACCCCGACGATCGTCCTGGTCCACGGTGCGTGGGCCGACGCGACCGGCTTCGACCCGCAGATCCGCGCCCTGCGTGAGCGGGGCCTCACGACGATCGCGTTCGCCAACCCACTTCGCGACCTTGCTGGCGACGCGCGGTATCTGGCCGAGTTCCTGAGCACGTTGACGGGCCCGATCGTGCTCGTCGGCCACTCCTACGGCGGGAATGTCATCTCGATGGCCGCGGTCGGCAACGACCAGGTCAAAGCGCTCGTCTATTTCGACGGCTGGATGTGCGACGAGGGCGAGAGCCAACAGCAACTCCTCGAGCGATTCGAAGGCAGCCTCGTGGGGCCCTCGGTCAGGCCGGTGCCGTTCACCGCGCCGGACGGGAGCCAGGGCGCCGACCTCTACCTCGACCGAGACGCGTTCCGCGAAGCGTTCGCTGCGGACGTCGACCCGGAAACGGCCGCGGTGATGGCCGCCGCCCAGCGTCCATATGCGGCCGCCGCGTTCGCCGGAGTGCCGGCTGGACCGCCGGCGTGGAAGACGGTGCCGTGCTGGTACCTGCTCGGCACCGAGGACAAGGCGGTCCCGCCGCAGCTGCAACGCTTCATGGCCGAGCGGGCGAACGCGACGATCGTGGAGGTGCCCGCCTCACACGTCTCCTTCGTCTCGCAGCCCGAGGCAGCGATACAACTCATCCTGCGAGCTGTCGAGGCGACCAGCTAGACCCCGGCGTCGCCGTCCGTCTTCGGACGGCGGCAGTAGTACACCAACGCGGGTGGCAGGTTTGCCCAGACCGTTTGGCTGACGACTACCTCGTCGAATCGCGACCGCATTGACCGCAACAGTCGCCGCGCCGGGGGAGCCCAGCGCGCGTGCACGTACGCGAACGTGGTGAACACACCGTCCGGCGGCAGTGCGGCCACCACCGCCGCCAGGGCGTCGCGCTGCCGACCGTCGCCGAATGCCGCCCAGGGGAGACCGCTGACCACGACGTCGGCGTACTCGAGCCCGCGGCGCGCCAGCACCTCGGAGAGTGCGATGGCATCCGCGTGCACCACGTCCACCGCCGGATAACGGGCCGCGAGACGCTGGGCGAACCGGGCGTTGAGCTCGACGGCGATGTGTCGGCCACGCCCGTCGAGGCGCTGCTGGACGACTGCGGTGAAGGCCCCGGTCCCCGGACCGAGTTCCACCACGACAGGGGAACCGGTCCGGGGCACCGTTGCCGTCGCGACCCGGGCCAGTGCCGGGCCGCTCGGGGCGACCGCGCCGACCGTCATCGGGTCACGCGCGAACTCCAGGAGAAACGGCACGGCTTCAGACGACCTTGGGCTTGTCGACCAAGGTGCCGGCGTCGTGGTAGAACAGCCGATTCTCTACGATCTTGCCGTCCTTGACGGTGAACTGCTCGATGAAGTGGGTCAGCTCTCCGGTCGTGACGTCGGGGATGCCGACGCACGCCGCGACGCGGTCGCCGTCGGCGATGGTGTAGTGCACCGTGATTGCGGAAAGGTCGAGGTAGTTCGGCAGCACTTGGGCGAGGCCGAAGAACTCGTTCTTGCCGTGGTAGGCCTTTCCGAAGGGCAGAAACCGCGGCTCGATGACAGTGACGTCGTCGGACAGGTAAGAGACGACCCGATCGACGTCGCCGTTGTTCGCCGCTTCGAACATGGCTTCGACGACCGCGCGGTTCTGCTCGGTCAGCGATGTAGGTGTGGACATGGTCCTTCTCCTTTGAGGGTTGGTTCTCGGCCTCGATCTCGCCGGCACCCAGCCAACATCGGTTGATCACATCCGGACAGCCACTGCGAAGAGGGGTACTCACAGGGACCCCTTGCGGCATGTGGGCCTGGCATACTCTCGATCTCATGCACGAGAAGGAAGCCGCGCGGGCGGCGGTCCGTGAGTTCCTGACCACCCGCCGCGCTCGGGTAACCCCGGCCGACGCCGGCCTTCCTCCCCAGGGCGCGCGCCGTCGGGTGAAAGGCCTGCGCAGGGAGGAGGTCGCGTTGCTTGCGGGGGTCAGCCCCGAGTACTACGTGCGGCTCGAACGAGGCCGGGCGACCGGGCCCTCCGCCGGAGTGGTCGATGCCGTCGCTGGCGTCCTGCGACTGGACGACGACGAACGCGCTCACCTCGACCGGCTGCTCGCCGCGCTGGCCCCGGCCGCCCGCAGGCGGAGCCGTGGCCATGCAAAGGATCTCGTCACCCCCGGAATCCGGGTGCTCCTCGACTCGCTGGACCACCTACCCGCGATGGTCTTCAACGGCAGGTTCGACATCCTCGCGGTCAACACGCTGGGGCGCGCACTACTCGCACCGATGTGCGACCAGCCCGGGCAGCCGAACAGCGCCCGTTTCCTGTTCCTCGACGAGCCCAGGGCGCGAAACCTCTTCCCCGAGTGGGAGCGGATCACGGCGGACGTCGTGGCGATGCTGCGGATCGAGGCCGGCCGCCACCCCGACGACCCCGACCTGACCGAACTGATCGGGCAACTCGCGACCCGCAGCACAGAGTTCCGGACGCGCTGGGCGACCAACGATGTGCGAGTCCAGCGGGCCGGGACGAAGGCGTTCCGCCATCCACTCATCGGCCAGGTCACACTGCCCTACGAGACGCTTCGCATCGACGCCGTCTCCGGCCAGGTGCTGACCGTCTATACCCCCCGACCCGGCACCCCCGAAGCCGACGCGATGCGCCTCCTGGCGAGCTGGAACGCCGACAACCAACGGAACGACAACCGGCCAGCGGTTATCCACGGCCCGATCGCGTCTTCCTCCGCATGGGCGGATTCTTGATCAGGAGTTACACCGTTCGTTTACAGACCCGGAATCGGCCCTGACGGGTTCGCCTATGGCCGGCGGTTGCTCCTACACTGCGGTCCCCGCCGCTCTGGGCCACGAGACCGATGTCGCCTGCGGTAGCTTCCCGTCCGTGCGGGCTTTAACGATCCGTCCCCAGGGCCGTTGGCGGTGGCCATCTCGTCCGAGTTGTTCGACGGTCCGCCGGGCTTGTTCGCGTCGGTCGAGGGTTGCTCGACCGCGTTTTCTGCGGCTGGGTGCGGCAGGCCCGGCCGGGTGAGTTGGGGGCCGTCCTCCAAGACACCACCCGACATGCCGGAAACGCCGACATCCTCCGCGAGCAGCTCGACGGCCGGACCGGCGTAACAGCTGAGTACGAGGAGCAGATCGATACGGCGGCCCGCGAGGCCTACCGGGCGAAGATCGAGCAAGCTGCCCGGGCAGCGGCTGGCGGCTCGTCTTAAGTGAGTCATGTCCCGACTGATCCTCCGCATAGCGCTTCCGCGGCGATGGTGCTACGCCAGTGCGCTTTTGTTGGTCTGCCGATAGCCTGGGGGAGGTTGCGGCGGACTGTTCGTTCCGACTTTCCGATTTCTGTTTCGATCTCGCTGAGACTCATCCGCGGGTTGACGTCGAGCCAGTAGGTGACGGCGGCTGCGGTTCCGCCTTGGACCTCTGGACCTGTACCGTTCGGAAACCCGGTTCTGGCCTCCGGGGTGCGGTTTTGTGCGGCTGGGCTGGCCGGCCGTCGGGCATGTTCCTGTCTTTCGGGTACCTGATCTTTTGTCTGCGGCTGGTGGGCCAAGGCCTGCGCGGCGACCGGTCCAAGGACATCGAGATTCTCGTGCTGCGTCATCAGGTCGAGGTCCCGCGCCGGCAGGTGGCACGCCCGAGCGGTGCTGTCAGCCCTTTCACGGCTGCTTCCTCGTTCCCGGTGGTCGACCTTCTTCGTCACCCCGGCCACGTTGCTGCGCTGGCACCTTGAACTGGCCGCCCGGAAGTGGACCTACCCGCAACGACGACCGGGCGTCCACCGATACGGGCGGAGATCCGCGCCCTGGTGCTGCGCCTGGCCCGGGAGAACCCGACCTGGGGCCACCGCCGAGTGCGGGGCGAACATCGTGCCGCTTGGCCTCCGTGCTGAGCGTTCCCTTTTCTGGCCGGCCCTTCGTGTCGGCGGCGTCGGTCCTGGCTGCGAAGATCTGTTTACAACTCCATCGCGTAGACCCGGACCTGGCGGCCGGTGTCCGGCTGCACGGTCTCGCGCTCCAGCGACATGCCCAGCTTGACCATCACCCGCGCGGACGCCTCGTTGCCGACGATGTGGATGCTGACCAGCCGCCGCAGGCCGAGCTCGGCACGAGTGTGGGCGACAACGGCCTGGGCCGCCTCGGTGGCAAGGCCGCGGCCCCAGTACGCGCGGCCGAGCCGCCAGCCGATCTCCACGGCCGGCATGATCTCGGGCAGGAAGGTCGGCACCGCCAGTCCGGTGAAACCGGCCAGCTCGCCGGTCTCTTTGATCTCCACCGCGTACAGGCCGAAGCCGTGCTCGTCCCAGTGCCGCTGATAGTTAACCAGACGCTCCGCGGTCGCGGCCCGGTCCAGGGTGCGGCCGTCGTGGATGTAGCGCATCACCTCGGGCTGCGCGTTGACCGCGGCGAACCCGTCCAGATCATCGCTTTGCCAGCGGCGCAACAGCAGCCGCGGAGTCTCCAGGGACGTGGCATCACGGGAGCTTGTCAGGTCAGGCACGTCCCCTTCGTAGCATTTCGGCGCCCACGGGGCGATGGATTATCCGGCCGAGAACTGCCGGTCAGCCGGCCAGGAAGGTGCCGATTCGGTCGGGCCAGGTCGGACGTCGGCAGCGGTTGCCGAGACGTGCAGGTGCGCGTCTGGCGGGACCCTGGCCAGCAGTTCGGCGGTGGAGACCGGGTGGCAGGGATCGGTCTCCCGGGCCAGGATCAGCGTGGGGTGGGTGGTCGTGCGCAGGGCTTCATCGCGGGGCAGGTCGGTGGCGGCGGCGCCGCGCACCACGGCTGGGAGCAGGGGCTCGGCGACGTCCGCGTAGGTCGCTAAACCCGTACGAGCACTGACCCCTTTACGCAACCAAGTGGGCGCCGTTGTGAGACAGGGCGTTTGCTCAGCGCGGGGTGAACCGATGGAGGTGCCGCTTCGGCACCATCAGGCTGCGGCACCGGGGGCGAGCCGCCAAGCGTCATCGCGCCAACATGACCACGATTATGGCGAGGCACCCGATCAGCAAGGTGATTCCGCCGAACATGGCGAGCGGCCACCACGGGCCGGCAGCTTGCCGTTGCTGCGGAAGGGGCTGAGTCGGCAAGTTCCAGCCCGGGGGTGCAGCCGTGCCGTCATGGCGGCCCGGCCGGCGTGGCGGTGGGGTGCGGGGGATCAGCTTAGCCATGATCGGGTCGCCTCCGGCGGGCGTCATGGTGCGCTGTTCGGGTTTGAACCGGCGGAACCGCGGGGGTCGGGCGGTCCCGGCCTGTTCACGAGGCCGCGCACCCGACCTTTCACCATTGATAGGCGCTGCCCGTCGGTCGTGCGTTACAGCGCGAGGCAGGGAAGGTGGCCTGTTCCGCTCTTCACTGAGATGGCCGTTCGCCGCAACTCTGTCGCCGGCCTGCGCTGCTGACGTCGTAGCGCCAGTTAACAAGTAGCCGATGACACCGGCACAAACACCTTCGCCTGGCAGTTGGACATCGCGCAAGCTGGCACCTACCAGGTGTTTACCCGGTACCCGGCTGTGGCCGGCGCCGCCACCGACGCCAGGTACACCGCCGACACGGCGGTGGCGACACGGTGCGCACGGCGAACCAACGCACCAACGCCGGCACCTGGGTCAGCCTCGGCTCCTACACCTTCGCGGAACGCAACACCCACAAGGTGGCCCTGAGCGAGCAGGCCGGCAGAGCAGCCGTTGAGGCGCGTCACTGCGGGCGCGGATACTGCGTGGGAGTGGGACTGGCGTCGGGGCGGCATTCGGGCGCAGGAGCGCGACTCCGGCGTCCTGCTGGCATCCGGCGGGACTGTGGACCGCAGCGATAATTGAGGAGCTGCCAGGCTAACCGGGGTAAGGCGACAATCCGCGATCGAGACCCCGGAACGAGGCCTGGGCGACCCGCCCTACCCGCAGCCACCGCATCGTGGCTGGCGACGGGAATCTTCGTGACACCATCTCGGCCTCTTCCCAAAGACATATCTCGATAGACATGATCCTTGGAGATGGTCGCTGTCCACGCGGTTGCCAAGGAGGCCTGCCATGCGCATGATCCGACGACTCACCCGATCCTCGACCCGACGCCGTGCTGCCGTGACGGTCGCCGCGGCTATCACTGGCGCTTCCCTGGCGTTCGTCACCACCGGACCCGCCTCGGCTACGCCGCCGGGGATCCCGTCGAAGGCGACCGCGCAGTCGCAGCTCAACGCGTTGACCGTCGCGGCGCAGGGCTCGACGAGTGGCTACTCGCGGGACCTGTTCCCGCACTGGATCACCGTCAGCGGCAGCTGCAACACCCGCGAGCAG
>NZ_JBITFP010000029.1:32867-85029 GCF_044456245.1 Micromonospora sp. NPDC051006 | reverse complement strand
CAAACGCTACCTCAAGCGCTACATCGCCCGAGAGCTCTACCGACGCCTCGAAACCCCACCACAACCACTTGACGCGGCATAGGAGCGTCCGGCCGCCCGGCTGACCGCCGGGTCCGCCGCGCGTCGCCCTCCGCCGGCGGCGCGCGGCTCGGGTCGGTGACGTCGGGGGGTCCACACCCGCCGGCCGCCGTGACGTCGCCGAACCCGCGCCGATCTCCCCCGCCCCCACCGGGTCGGGGGAGATCGGGAGATCAGCAGCCGTCCGGCTGCGGCGCGAAGGCGACAGTGACCACCAGGTCGGCCAGGCGCAGCGTGCGCCAGACCGCCGGGCTCTGCGCCGGCGTACCCAGCCCGTGCCGGCGCCACCAGGCCACCACCGGCACGTCGGCCAGCTTGCAGTAGCACTCGGCCCGGGTCCACCGGGCCCAGAAGTCGGCCGCCCCGAAGCGTCGGGCCAGCGCCACCGGGACCGGCGCGTCGGCCCGTTCGGCGTCGATCGCCACCCGCCAACCCGGGGTCGGCGGCCCGTACCAGCCGACGCAGCGGCCGTCGTCGAGGTGGCTGCGGGTGAGCGCCGCGTGCAGTTCGGCGGCGGTGCCCACCCGCAGATAGCGCTCGGCTCCCGCCACCAGCGCCGGCACCGGACGCGGTCCTGCCCCGGCCGGCGGCCGGGGCAGCACGGCCCGCTCCAGCTCAGATGGAGGCGGCACCGTCCACCACGATGACCTGGCCGTTGATGTTCGTCTGCTCGCGCAGCAGCATCCGGACCACCGGCACGACCTCCTCCGGCTCGGTCAGGTGACCGGTCGGCGTGCGGCGCACGATCTGGTCGAGCTGGGTCTGGCCGAGCACCGCGGACATCTCCGAGGCGAAGAAGCCGGGTGCCACCGCGTTGACCAGCATCCGGCCGCCGAGTTCGCGGGCGAGCGACCGGGTGGCCGCGTCCATCCCGCCCTTCGTGGCCGAGTACGCCACCAGGCCCGGGAAACCGCGCTGCGCGCAGATCGAGGTGACGTTGACGATCCGCCCGCGCAGCCCCTGGCCGAGCATCCGGCGGATCACCAGCCGGGTGAGCTGCAACGGCGCGGTCAGGTTCGTCTCGATGATCCGCGCGATGTCAGCGGTGGCGGTGTGTACGTGCAGCGAGTCCTGCCCGACGGCGGCGTTGTTGACCAGGCCGTCGATCGGCCCGAGCCGCTGCTCCACCTCGCGGACGAACGACTGGGCGGCCGGGAGGTCGGTGACGTCCACCGACCCGACGTGGATCCGGTCGGGGTGTTCGGCGGCGAGCTTCGCCAGCTCCGGCGTGACGGTCCGGGCGAAGGCCGCCACCCGGACGCCCTGCTCGAGCAGGTCGGTGACGATGGCCAGCCCGAGCCCGCGCGAACCGCCGGAGACGAGGACGACGGAGCTGGGCGGAACGATCGGGGTCTCGGCGCGGTCAGACATCGCTCTTCAGGGTCTCCTTGACGGGGATCTCGGTCAGCATCCGGATCCGGCGGGGTACGGCGTGCTCGGGCAGCCGGTCGGCGCACCAGCGCACCAGCGCCGCCTCGTCGGGCGGCTCGGCGTCGGCGCGCGGCTGCGGGACCACCTCGGCCACCACCATCCGGCCCAGCATCGGGGCCCGCCGGCCGGTCACCCGGGCCCAGGCCACTCCCGGGTGCGCGGTGAGCACGTCCCGCACCAGCCCGGCGGAGACCTTGCTCCCGCCGACGTTGATCTCGTCGGCGTCGAGCCGGCCGGTGATGACCACCCGGTCGTCGACCACCTGCACGCGGTCACCAGTGCGGACCGCACCGTCCAGCCCCGCGCCGTGGTAGGGCGAGGTGATCACCAGCTCCTCGTCCCGCACGCTGAGCGTCGGCCGGCCGGGCACGACCCGGTCGAGCCACTGCACCGGGAAGCCGGCCCGGCCGTCGTGCACCACGATCGCGGCGCCGACCTCCGAGGAGGCGTAGATCCAGGAGAGCCGGGCGGCCGGGAAGAGGGCCCGCAACTGGTCGAGGATCGCCTGGTCGACCGGCTCGCCGCCGAGCGTGATCTGGCGCAGCGGCACCCGGGCCAGCGCGGCGGCGTCGCGGTAGACGGTGCGGCGCCAGAACGTCGGCGTACCGGAGGCGGCGTCCACGCCGTGCGCGGCGGCGAGGGCCGGCCAGTCGTCGAGCTGGTCCTGCTCGACCACCACCAGGTGCTGGCCGGGCTGGGTCAGCGACAGCGTGACCACCTGCCACCAGGCGTACGTGCCCGGGGCGTACGGGCAGAGCCACGTCCGGGCGGGCTGCTCGCCCCGCACGGTGGTGAGCGAGTCGAGGGTGTGGCCGACCCGCTTGGGCCGGCCGGTGGAGCCGGAGGTGAGCAGCCAGAGCCGACCGGGGTCGGCGGCGCGGGCCCGGGTCGGGGCCTCGTCGCGCGGCTCACCGTCGACCAGCTCGGTCAGCGTGAAGCCGGCGTCGCGCAGCTCGGCCCGCAGCGCCGCGTCGACCCGGCCGGCACCGCTGAGCAGCAGCTCGGTGCCGTGCGTCGCGTGGTGGCGGGCCGCGGCGAGGGCGTCCCGCGCGCCGTGTGCCAGCACCGCGGCCGGGGCGGGCAGCGTCAGCTCCGGCAGCTCCCGCCAGGTCAGTGGGGTGCCGCCGACGACGATCCGGTTGTCGATCCCGGCCGGCTCAGGGTGCGCGGTGGACCCGGCGCGGGAGGTCGCGACGGTCACTGCCGCTGGAGCTCGACGAGGAAGTCGAGCACGTCCCCGACGGTGGAGATCCGACGCAGCCCGGGGGCGTCGAAGTTGAGCTCCTCGCCCGTCTCGTCCTCGACCCGCAGCGCCAGCTCCGAGAAGTCCAGGGAGCGGAAACCGATCTCCCGCAGATCCGCCGCGTCGTCCTCCGGCAGCACCTTGCCCTGGTTCTTGAGCACCTGCGCCATGAGGTCGCGGATCTGCGCGCGACTCAATTCGTTCATGCGCCGGAGTGTACAGGCCCGGCGAATGGACATCACATTTCCCGGGGCCGGGTAGGGTGCTCAGACGATTGCGGGAAACACCAGGGAAAGCGAG
Source organism: Micromonospora sp. NPDC051006 (assembly GCF_044456245.1). Lineage (NCBI taxonomy): Bacteria > Bacillati > Actinomycetota > Actinomycetes > Micromonosporales > Micromonosporaceae > Micromonospora > Micromonospora sp. NPDC051006. The sequence continues at coordinate 81,977 of NZ_JBITFP010000029.1, read as the reverse complement.
AGGCACGTGCTGCGCGAAGCGACCGGGGACGACGTTAACCTGATGTTGTCCTGGCGTAATCAGGAAACCAACCGGCAGGTCAGCAAGACCAGCCACGAGATCACCGCGGAGGAGCACGCCCGGTGGTGGTCGGCGGTGCGCGGCGACCCGTCCCGGCGGGTGCTGATGTACCTCCACGACGGGGTGCCGTGCGGCGTGGTCACCTTCTTCGACCTGCGCCGGGACGAGCCACGGAGCGGCTCCTGGGGCTTCTATCTCGACGCCGACGGCCTGGCCGCCCGGGGCGAGACCCTGCCCGCCTGGCTGGCCGTGGTGCGCGCGGCGGTGGACCACGCGTTCGACGATCTGGGGCTGGATCGCCTCGACGGCGAGGTGCTCGCGCACAACACCGTCGTGCGGCAGATGAACCGTCGGTTCCGATTCGTCGAGGGCACGCCACGGACGGAGGTTTCCGACGGCCGGGAAATCACCGTCATCCCGATTTCCCTCGACCGCTCGAACCGTCGTCGGCGCTGAATTTCGGGCCGTTCGACAATTGTCCGTGCGCCATTCACCGGCCGGACACCCGTCGTTAACTGAAGTGCCCGGAAATGGCACGGACGGCGGGAGAACGGCCGGACCGGCGCCGCTGCGCTCAGCCGCGCCGCCAGGCCGCCCAGTGCTGCTGCGGGTTGCCGCCGAGCCGGACGAAGCCGTACTGCTCGCCCGGCCAGTCGTCCGGTTCGCCGGGCGCCCAGCGGGTGAAGACCGCCTCGGCCGCGGCCGGCGGGCGGTCGCTGAACCAGCGCACGTCGGTCCAGGTCACCTGGTGGCTCAGGTTGAACCGGAGGATGTAGTGCACGCCGGTCGAGGCGTACACCCGCTCGCCGGGACGGATGCCGAGGTCCGCGACCGCCGGGGTCGGCGCGGTCGCCGCCACCATCGGCCGGACCATCCGGTGCGAGATCACCTGCATGGTGCCCACGTTCACCGCGAGCAGCGCCACCAACAGAGGCACCCGCAGCTGGGGCAGCCGCGCCGCGGCGATCAACAGCACGCAGCCCGCGACGCCGACGAGCGCGCCGGTGAACGGGCGGAACTCCCGCCAGCCGCCGGTCAGCGCGAACAGGTCCGGAGCGCCGAACCCGCCGTAGCGCAGGCTGTGGCCCCGGCTCTGCACGTACGCCAGTCGGGCGCTGATCAGGGCGGCACCCACGACCAACAGCGCCGCCGCCACCGCCGTGCGGCGCAGCACCACCCGGTAGCCGGCGGCGAGCACCACACCGAGCCCGACCAGCAGCCAGAACGGGGCGAGCATCTGCACGTAGCGCCCGTAGATCGCGTCCAGCGGCTTGCCGGTGATGCCGGCGAGGATCACCGACGCCCCACCGGCGACCCCGACCGTGGTGGCCAGCGCCACGCCCAGGGTCCACCGCGCCGCCGGCCCACGTTCGGGACGGCGCAGCTCCCGCAGCGCGCCCACCCAGGCGACACCGGCCAACCCGAAGGTGATCACCACGAGGTACCAGAGCTGGGTGCCGACCGCCGCGCCGAGGCGCAGCAGACCCGGGCCGGAGGCGATCGCCTGCACGGTGCCGCCGGAGGGCTCGTTGCCGAGCAGATAGACCTTCTCGCCGAGCAGCCGGATCCCGGCCTCGTTCACCAGCGCCAGGGCGAGCACCGGCAGCAGCGCGGCGAGCACCACGCCGGGGGTGATCCGGCGACGGACCAGCAGCAGCAGCACCAGACCGGCGTGCACCACCACGATGACCAAACCCCGGGAGTGCAGCAGGTGGAACGCACCGACCAGCAGCCCGACGGTCGCCGCGGCGAGCGGACCGGGTCGCTCGATCCACCGGTGCACGGCGAGCAGCCAGGCCACCACGAGCGGCGCCATCACGGTGTCGATCATCGCCACGTTCGCGTAGAACGCCGTGGCCGGCAACGTGGCGGCGACCGCGGCGGCCAGCAGCGCCGGCCCGCGGTCCAGGCGCAGCAGCCGACGGCCGAGCAGGTACGCCAGCGGGAGGAGGGCCGCGTTCACCATCGCGTTGATCAGCTGCACCAGCCGGTAGCTCTGGGTGAAGTCCCCGTCGCCGAGGAAGGCCGGGGAGATCAGCATCGGGTAGCCGACCCGGCGCAGCAGCTCGTTCTCGCTGCTGAATCCGCCCGGCCCACCGGCGAGCGCCCGCGCCGTGTTGAGGTAGCTGTCCTCGTCGGTGTGCGCGATGGGCAGGCTGATGTGCCGGCCCAGCCACATCCGCCAGGCCACCCCGAGCAGCCACCCGACGACCAGCAGCAGCGGCACCAGCCATCGCCGGTGCGAGCCGGCCGGCGCGCCGCTCGGGGTCGCCGCCCGCTCCATCACGTCGGTGCCGGATGCCATCGCCGCCTCCTGGGGTCACCGGCCACGCGCCGGCGCCGGACCTTGCTCCGGTACGCACGGCGAACGGGGCCGGGCTGCTCGCACTGGGGTTGGCCGGTCGCGACACCGCGACGTCCGGCCCGCGGAACGGGTGCGACACCAGGCCCGGATCGCGGGCCGCGTCGCGTACGCGCGGTCACTGTAGCCGCCGGATCCGGCCCGGTCAGCCCGCGGTTGAGCTGCGGGGAAGTGTTCGCCGGCCGGGTGCCCGCCATTCACGGCCCGAGGGGCCGCGGTTAACCCGCGAGCGTCGGCCCGTTAACCCGCCGCGGTTAGCGTCTCGGTCCGGTCGGCCGGCCGAGGGCCGCCGTTTCATCCACGATCACGGGAGCACCAAATTGAGTGACTTGAATGGATCGTCCATTCTGATCACCGGGGGAACGGGTTCCTTCGGCAGGACCTTCCTCCGACACATCCTCGCCGAGGCCGACCCGGCCCGGGTGGTGGTCTTCTCCCGCGACGAGCTCAAGCAGTACGAGTTGCGCCAGCAGCTCGGCGACGACCCGCGGCTGCGCTGGTTCATCGGCGACATCCGGGACCGGCACCGGCTGACCCGGGCGATGCACGGCGTCGACCACGTGGTGCACGCCGCGGCGCTCAAGCAGGTGGACACGGCCGAGTACAACCCCTCGGAGTTCATCGCCACCAACATCACCGGCTCCCAGAACGTGGTCGACGCGGCGATCGAGGCCGGCGTGAAGAAGGTTGTCGCCCTCTCCACCGACAAGGCGTCCAGCCCGATCAACCTGTACGGCGCGACCAAGCTGGTCGGCGACAAGCTCTTCGTCTCCGCCAACCACTACGCCGCCCACCACCCGACCCGGTTCGCGGTGGTCCGCTACGGCAACGTCGTCGGCAGCCGCGGCTCGGTGGTCCCGCTGTTCCGCCGGCTGGCCGCCGAGGGCAAGAGCCTGCCGATCACCGACAAGCGGATGACCCGCTTCTGGATCACCCTGGAGCAGGCCGTCCAGTTCGTCATGGACTCGTTCGACCAGATGCAGGGCGGCGAGCTCTTCGTACCGCGGATCCCCAGCATGCGGATCCTCGACCTGGTCGAGGCGGTCGCCCCGGACGCCACCACTCACGAGATCGGCATCCGGCCCGGCGAGAAGCTGCACGAGGAGATGATCGCGCCGGACGACAGCCGCCGGACGCTGCGGGCCAAGGACCGCTACATCGTCCAGCCCACCATCGCCGGCTGGGGCTACCAGCCGCCGGTGGACTGCGAGGCGGTGCCGGACGGCTTCGCCTACCAGTCGGACACCAACGACGACTGGCTCACGGTCGAGCAGCTGCGCACCATGCTCGGCCTCACCGCGTGATGGCGATGCTCCCGTACGGCCGGCACTCGGTCGCCGAGGACGACATCCAGGCGGTGGCCGAGGTGCTGCGCGGCGACTGGCTCACCACCGGCCCGCAGGTCGACGGCTTCGAGGCCGACCTCGCCAAGGTGACCGGCGGGGCGGGCTGCGCTGCGGTCTCCAACGGCACCGCGGCGCTGCACGTGGCGTACGCGGCGGCCGGCGTCGGCCCGGGCGACGAGGTGATCGTCCCGCCGATGACCTTCGTGGCGACCGCCAGCAGCGCCGCCCTGCTCGGTGCGAAGATCGTCTTCGCCGACGTCGAGGAGGAGACCTTCACCCTCGACCCGGCAGCGGTGGCCGCGGCGACGACCTCCCACACCAAGGTGGTCTCGGCGGTGGACTACGCCGGCCACCCGGCGGACTACGACGCGCTGCGCACCTCGATGGCCGGCTCGGACGCCCTGCTGCTCGCCGACGCGGCGCACTCCATCGGGGCCACCTACCGGGGCCGGCCCGTCGGCTCGCTCGCCGACCTGACCACCTTCTCGTTCTTCCCGACCAAGCACCTCACCACCGCCGAGGGCGGCGCGGTCGCCGCGCCCGACCCGGAGCTGCTCAAGCGGGCCCGCCGGTTCCGCAACATCGGGCTGGTCCGCGAGCGCGACGAGCTGCGCTGGCCGGACGAGGGCGGCTGGCACCAGGAGGTGCACGAGTTCGGGCTGAACTACCGGCTGCCGGACGTGCTCTGCGCGCTCGGCCGCAGCCAGTTGCGCCGGCTCGACGCGTTCCTCGCCCGCCGCGCCGAGTTGGTGGCCCGCTACGACGAGGCCCTGGCCGACCTGCCCGGCGTGCTGACCCCGGGACGCCGCTCCTGGGCGGAGCCGGCCTGGCACCTCTACCCGATCCGGGTGCTCGACGGGCGTCGCCGCGAGGTCTACGACACGATGCGCGCGGCCGGCATCGGCGTGCAGGTCAACTACATCCCGGTGCACTGGCACCCGGCCTTCGCCGACCTCGGCTACCGGCGCGGATCCTGCCCGGTCGCCGAGTCGTTCTATCGTCAGCAGCTCTCGCTGCCGCTCTACCCGACGTTGACCGACGCCGACCAGGACCGCGTCATCGACGCGCTGGGCGCGGCGCTGCGCGGCCGCCCGGCGAGGCCCGTCGCCGCCTGATGGGACGCTGATGCACCACGCCAACCACTTCTACGGCCACGCCCACGTGCTGGCGCGCTACGCGGGACTGGGCGACGGCCACCCGCCGCGGATCAACGGGTACGTGCAGCACGGCTGGAACATCGGCGACGGGCTCGCCCCCGGCCACCCGTACGCCGAGGGAACGCCGAGCCTGCTCTGGTCGGAGCAGACCCGCCGGCGCGCCTGGTCGGTCGGCCGGCGCAACGTCGTCGTGATCGGCGCTCCCTTCGCGTACCTGCTGGCCATGCGGCCGGACGACCCGCCGGAGGCGGAGCGGGAGGGCACCATCTGGTACCCGTTCCACGGCTGGGAGGGGCAGCACGTCCGCGGCGACCACAAGGAGCTGATCGCCCGGATCCGGGACACCGAGCCGGGCCCGGTCACGGTCTGCCTCTACTGGCACGAGTTCGGCATGCGCCGGGTACGCCGCCTCTACGAGAACGCCGGCTTCCGGGTGATCTGCCACGGCTATCGGGGGCACTGGTGGCGGGACACCGACCCGTACTTTCTCGACAAGCAGCTCACCGAGCTGCGCCGGCACCGCCGGGTGGCATCGAACCGGCTGACCAGCGCGATCTTCTACGGCATCGCCGCCGGCTGCGAGCCGGCGGTCTACGGTGACCCGATGGTGCTCGCCAACGAGGACCCGACCTTCGGCGGGACCGCCCGGATCCGGCGCCAGTGGCCGGAGCTGCACGGCGAGTCGGTGGATCTGCCCACCGCCGTCGCGATCGCCCGCGCCGAGTTGGGCACCGACCACCGCTGCACGCCGGCCGAGCTGCGCGAGCTGCTCGGGTGGGCGAACCTCCAGGAGGAACGAGTTGACCACTGAGACGGCGGCCGCCGACCGGATCGCGCTACCGGGCGGGGAGATGCTGACCTGGTCCGACCTGCCGGAGAAGCGCCTCGTCGACGGCGGCCCGCTCGCCGCGCTGGCCGCCCGGATCGTGCCGGCCGGCGCCCGCGTGCTGCTGGCCGGGCCGCACGATCCCGCGCTGCTCGACCGGCTGGGGCACGCCGAGGTGACCTGCCTGCTGCGCAGCTACCCGGACGGGGTGGCGCTGGCGGCGCGCAGCGCACGGGTGATGGTGGGTGGCCCGGCCGCGCTCCCGGACGACGAGCGCTTCGACGTGGTGATCGCCGGCGCCGGCCTGGATCCGGTCGAGTCGGTGGAGGGCGCCCGGCTGGGCTGGGGCGGCGTACTCGCCCGGCTGGCCGGTGCGCTGCGCCCCGGCGGCACGCTGCTGCTGCGGGTGGACAACCCGATCGGGCTGCACCGGCTGGTCGACACCGCCCCCTGGTACGCCCGGCGCGACGACGCCGCCTGGAGCATCCCCGGCGTGCTGGACGCCGAACGCCCGGCGAACCGGGCGCAGCTGCGCGAGCGGCTCACCGAGGTCGGCCTCCGACCGGGGCCCACCTTCGCCGGATATCCCGACGCGGGCGCGGCGACCGCGCTGCTCGACACCGACCAGCTGGAGTGGCGCACCGCGTCCGGACTCTTCGACGCCGTGCTGCACGGTGCCTGCGCCGACGGCTCCGCGACGGTGCTCCAGGACCCGGCCCGGCTGGCGGTCGACGCCCTGCACGCCGGGCAGGCCGCCGCGCTCGCCCCGGGCTGGCTGGTGCTCGCCCGCCGGACGAACGACGTGACCCCGCTGGACGTGACCCCGGCCGCCGCCGCGCCGGCCGACCTGCCGGTGGCGATGGTGCAGACCGGACCGCCCGGCGCCGAGGTGGTGGAGGTGGTCGACGGACCGCTGGGCTGGCAGTGGCGGGCCACCGCCACGGCCGGACGCGGCGAGGTGACGGCCGCCCCCTTCGCCAGTCGGGAGGCGGCGTACCGGGATCTGGCCGCGCTCGACGGGCAGCCGGTGCCCGAGGGTCGGCTGCTGCGCACCCTCCTGCTCGACGCCAGCCTGCGACGCGACCTGGACGCGCTGCGGCGGCTGCTGCACGGGTACGCGCAGTGGCTGGCCGGGCACGCCGACCCGGACGGTCGGCTCGCCGGGGCGGTCGCGCTGGCCGGCGCCGACAACACGGTGGTCTTCGACGGCGGGTACGAGGTGCTCGACCCGAGCTGGCGGGCGAGCGAGCCGCTGCCGGGCGACGTCGTGCTCGCCCGCAGCCTGTGGCGGTTCGCCGCCACCCTGCTCACCGGCGGCTACGCCCACCCCTGGGCGTCCACCCTGGACGTCGCCGGCCTGACCGTGGTGCTCGGCGGACTCGCCGGACGCGACCTGGACCGGGCCACCGTCTCGGCGGCGGTGGAGACCGAGGCGGCGGTGACCGCCGCGCTGCGCGGATTGGACGCCGAGGGGCGGGTCACCCTGGCCACCGAGCTGAAGGCGGTCGAGCCGACCGACCCACCGGGCGGGCCGCGCAGCTACCAGCAGCTGCGCGAGGCGTGGCTGCGCCAGCGCGAGGAGCTGACCCGGCTCGCCGCGCTGCTCAAGTGGACCGAGGAGCTGCTGACCTCGCGGGAGCGGGCGCTGCGCCGGGCCGACGCCACGATCAACCTGCTCAGCGGCTCGCTGAGTTACCGAGTCGGCCGGCTGGCGATCACCCCGGCCCGGCTGGCCAAGCGGGGGGCCCGGGCCGCCAAGCGTCGGGCCCGCGAGGCGCTGACCCCGAAGCAGGAGGAGCAGCAGTGACCGACGCGACGAGGTCGGACCGGCCCGGCGCCACCGCCGCGCCGGCCACCGGAGCGCAGCCGGGCGGTACGGCCCCGCACACCGACGGGCTGCGGATCGTGGGTGTGGTGCAGGCGCGGATGGGCTCGTCCCGGCTGCCCGGCAAGGTGCTGCGTCCGCTCGCCGGGCGCAGCGTGCTGGGCCGGGTGGTCCGGGCCGCCCAGGACAGCGGGGTGCTCGCCGACCTGGTGGTGGCCACCAGCACGGACAGCGTCGACGACGCGGTGGCGGCCGAGTGCGCCCGGCTCGACGTGCCGTGCCACCGGGGCCCGGTCGACGACGTGCTGGCCCGCTTCATCGGCGCGCTCGACGCGCACCCCGGGGACGCGGTCATGCGGTTCACCGCCGACTGCCCGCTGCTCGACCCGGAGATCATCACGCTGGTCGCGTCGGTCTACCGGGCCGTGCCCGGGCTGGACTACGCCAGCACGTCGATCGCCCGCACCCTGCCCCGCGGGCTGGACGTCGAGATCATCCGCGCCGAGGCGCTGCGTACCCTCGACCGGCTCGCCACCGACCACCACCGGGTGCACGTCACCTCGTACGCGTACACCCACCCGGAGCTGTTCCGGGTGCTCGGCGTGACGCTGACCCCGGACCGCTCCGGGCTGCGGCTCACCCTCGACACCGACCGGGACTGGGCCCTTGTGCGGGCGGTGACCGACCATTTCGGTGACGTCAGCGTGCCACTGGCCAAGCTCGCCGACTGGCTGGACGGGCAGCCGGCGCTGCGCGCGCTGAACGCCGACGTACGCCAGAAGCAGCTGGAGGAGTCCTGAACACGGTACGGGTGGGGCTGCGCTGCGACGCCGGGCCGCGGCGCGGCGTCGGCCACCTGGTCCGGTCGCTGGCCCTGGGTGAGGAGTTCCTGGCCCGCGGCGCGCGGGTCGAGATGTTCGGCTCGGTCGACGGGGTCGGCTGGGCGGCCGCCCAGCTCGCGGCGCGCGGCATCCCGCTGCACCCCGGCCCGGCGACCCCCGCGGAGCTGGTCGAGACGGCCCGCCGGCACCAGCTGGACGTCATGGTCCTCGACTCCTACGAGCTGGACCCCGCCGGGGCGGGCGCGCTGCGCGCCGCCGGGGTGCGCACCGTGGCCATCATCGACGGCGACAGCCGGGGCCAGGACGCCGACCTCTACCTGGACCAGAACTTCGGCGCGGCGACGCCGGAGCTGCCCGGCCGGCTGCTGGCCGGTACGACCTACGCCCTGCTGCGCGACTCGGTGGTGACCGCCCGGCCGCCGGCGCCCCCAGCTCCCACCGTGTCCGGCCGCCCCCGGGTGCTCGCCTTCTTCGGCGGGACCGACGCGGTCGGGGCCGCCCCGGTGCTGACCCGGGTGCTGCTCTCCACCGGCCACCCGATGGAGCTGACCGTGGTGGTCGGCCGCCCGGAGATCGAGGCGGAGCTGGAGGACCTCGCCCCGGGACGCAACCAGTTCGTACGAACCGTCCCGCCCACCGACGAGCTGCCGACGCTGATCCGGGCCGCGGACCTGGTGGTCAGCGCGGCCGGCACCTCCACCTGGGAACTCTGCTGCCTCGGCGCGCCCACGGCGCTGGTCTGCGTGGTCGACAACCAGCGCGAGTCGTACCACCGGGTGGTCCGGCACGGCCTGGTCGCCGGGCTGGGCGAGCTGCCGGAGCTGGCCGCCGTCGGCCTGCCCGGGCGCACCGCCCGGGCAGCCGCGGCACGGACCGTGCACGGCCTGCTCGCCTCGCCCGAGCGGCGCGCCGCGCTCGCCGCCCGCGGGTGGGCGACGGTCGACGGGCTGGGCCGCGGCAGGGTTGTCGACGCGGTGCTGGACACGTTGCGCGGAGCCGCCGTGACCGGCTGAACGCCGGTCGTACGGTTGTACGAAAGTGCTGCTAGGGTGGGCTCATGACGCCGGCCGCCTACCAGCCGTCGATGCTCGACCTGACCGACGCCGGGCCGTCCCTGGCGCGGCTGCCGGGCGGGCTTCGTCGCCAGCAGCTGACCCGGGGCGCCTGGGTCGACCACCTGCCGGGCTGGGTGCGCGGCTCCGATCAGGTGCTCGACACCCTGCTGCACGAGGTGCCCTGGCGGGCCGAGCGCCGCACGATGTACGAGACCGAGGTCGACGTGCCGCGCCTGCTCTGCTGGTACGACGGCGATCGGCAGCTGCCGCACCCGGTGCTCACCGACGCACGGGCGGCGCTCACCCGGCACTACGCCGCCGAGCTGGGCGAACCGTTCGTCACCGCCGGGATGTGCCTCTACCGCTCCGGGCGCGACAGCGTCGCCTGGCACGGCGACACCATCGGCCGCTCGGCGCACAGCGACACCATGGTGGCGATCGTCTCCTTCGGTTCGCCGCGGTCGCTGCTGCTGCGCCCGCGCGGCGGCGGGGCGAGCCTGCGGTTCCCCCTCGGCCACGGCGACCTGATCGTGATGGGCGGCTCCTGCCAGCGCACCTGGGAGCACACCATCCCCAAGACCGCGCGTCCGGTCGGCCCCCGGGTCAGCGTGCAGTTCCGCCCAGTCGGCGTCGCCTGACCGCAGGTCGGGCGGCCCGGGCCAGGCCGGCTGCGCCCCGGACGGGCCGCGACCCCGGGCGGGCCGCGACCCCGGGCGGGCCGCGCCTCGCGGTCAGAGCAGGCCGGCGAGCTTGTAGAGCACCAGCGAGCCGGCCACGGCGACGTTGAGGCTGTGCCCGTGCCCCACCATCGGGATCTCCACGGCGGCGTCCAGGCAGTCCAGCGCCTCGGGCGGGATGCCGGTCGCCTCGTGCCCGAGCACGACCACGGTGCGACCCCGGGCGGCCGGCAGGTCACCGAGGCGGACCGCCTCGTCGGCCAGTTCGACGCCGAGGATCCGGCTGCCGGCGGCCCGCTCGTCGGCCAGCCAGCGCAGCGGGCTCCCGACCCGGTGCACGCAGCCGGGCCGGCGCAGCGTGTTTCCTCGGGCCACCGCCTCGTCGACCCCAGCGGAACGGCGGTACGGCGAGGCAGGCGCCGACGGCGTCGCAGGTGCGCAGCAGGGTGCCCAGATTGGCGCCGTGCAGCGGCCAGAGCGGAGCGGCGACGAGATGGTGCCAGCAGCGATGTGGGCGGGGTCGGCGGGCCGAGCGAAGCTCGCGCCGAGGCCGGACCCGGATGGCGGCGCTCACGCCGCGAAGGCGGCTCCACCGCAGGAGAGATCGGTCATCTGTGAGGTGCTTCGCGGCGCACCCGGGCCATCGACGAGGACAGGCCGGTTCATTGTAGACGCCCGTCTCTCCGCGATGGTGTCTCGGACCGGGCCGGCGGCCGGGCCCTCTCGATCGCCTGGCGACCGCGGGCGGGTGGCGGTGCGGGGTCGTGCTAGAAACTACGCCCAGGGTCTCCTGCCCCCGTCCCGCTCCCCCGACGCGAAGGGCGTACCCGTGACCCTGCCCCCCACCGAACCCCGATCCCGCTGGGCCCCGTGGTCGCTGCACGGCGACGGCCGCGCCGTGAACCCCGGCGACGTGGTCCACCCCGACGAACGGCTCTCCTGGCCACGCACGCTCGGCATCGGTGTGCAGCACGTGGTGGCGATGTTCGGCGCCACCTTCACGGTGCCGCTCATCACCGGCTTCCCGCCGGCCACCACACTCTTCTTCTCCGGGCTGGGAACCCTGCTGTTCCTGCTCGTCACCGGCAACCGGCTGCCGTCGTACCTCGGCTCGTCGTTCGCCTTCATCGCGCCGGTGCTCGCCGCGAAGGCCGGTGGGGACATCGGCCCGGCGCTCGGCGCGATCCTCGTCGCCGGGGCGGCCCTGGCCGTGGTCGGGCTGGTGGTGCAGTTCGCGGGGTCGCGCTGGATCGACGCGCTGATGCCGCCGGTGGTGACCGGTGCCATCGTCGCGCTGATCGGGCTCAACCTGGCCCCGGTCGCCTGGGACGGCGGCGGCAGTGGCACGGGGGTGAAGGCGCAGCCGCTGATCGCGGTGGTCACCCTCGCCGCGATCCTGCTCGCCACCGTGATCTTCCGCGGCTTCCTGGCCCGGCTGTCGATCCTGCTCGGCGTGCTGGTCGGTTGGCTGCTCGCGCTCGCCCTCGGCGAGCTGGACCCGGCGGCGGTCAGCGGGCTGCGGGAGGCCGCCTGGGTCGGGCTGCCCGATTTCCACGCGCCGAGCTTCTCCCTGCGGGCCGTGGTGCTGGTCGTGCCGGTGGTCCTGGTGCTGATCGCGGAGAACGCGGGGCACGTCAAGGCGGTCGCGGCGATGACCGGTCGCAACCTCGACCGGGACATGGGCCGGGCCTTCCTGGGCGACGGTCTCGCCACCGTGCTCGCCGGGTCCGGCGGCGGGTCCGGCACCACCACGTACGCGGAGAACATCGGCGTGATGGCGGCGACGCGGGTCTACTCCACCGCCGCCTACTGGATCGCCGGCCTGACGGCGGTGCTGCTCGGGCTCAGCCCGAAGTTCGGCGCGCTGATCCTCACCGTGCCGGCCGGGGTCCTCGGCGGCGCCACCACCGCGCTCTACGGGCTGATCGCCATCCTGGGCGCCAGGATCTGGATCGAGAACCGGGTGGACTTCCACGACCCGGTGAACCTGATGACGGCCGCCGTGGCGGTGATCGTCGGCGCGGCGAACTACACCCTCATCGCGGGCGACCTGTCCTTCAACGGAATCGCCCTCGGTACCGCCGCCGCCCTGGTGATCTATCACGGCATGCGCCTGATCGCCCGCCTGCGGAACACCACCCCCGCCTCCCGCCGAGGCCCCGAACCCGAACTCTGACCCACCCCACCCCGATCCGCCCCGCCCACCTTGTTGATCATGAAGTTATTGCCCTCGGCACCGGCGTGTCACGGCAACAACTTCATGATCAACGCCCAGAGCCGGGGCGCCCCGGACCAGTCGGTCCGGGGCGCCGTGTCGGTGCGGGGGTGGTGCGGGTCAGTCGCGTTCGACCTGGTGGCCGATGACGGTGGGGCCGAGCATGACGGCGAAGCCGGAGCCGTCGCGGCGGGGGTCCGCCGCCGGCAGCTCGACCGGTTCGCCGTTGGCGGTGGCACCGACCGGTCGCGCACCGACCCAGCCGACCACCACGTCGGTCTCGCCCTTGAGGAAGCGCTGGGCGCGCACCCCGGCGGTAGCCCGCCCCTTGGCCGGGTAGGCCTTGAACGGCGTCACCTTGACCGTCGCCCCGGTGGAGGTGACCACCATCGGCTCACCGTGCTTCGGATCGTCGGTGCGGATCGCGCCGAAGAAGACCACCTGGGCCGTGCCGGGCAGGTTGATGCCGGCCATCCCGCCACCCCGGATGCCCTGCGGGCGGACCAGCGTGGCCGGGAAGCGCAGCAGCGACGCCTCGGAGGTGATGAAGGTGAGGTGCTCGGCGCCATCGGTCAGCCAGGTCGCCCCGACCACCTCGTCACCCTCGCGGAGGCTGATCACCTCGAACTCGTCGGAGCGGACCGGCCAATCCGGCGAGCAGACCTTCACCACACCCTGCCGCGTGCCGAGCGCCAGACCCGGCGAGCCGTCCGCGCCCGGGCCGAGCGGCGCCAGGCCCACAACGGTCTCGCCCGGCTCCAGCGGCACCAGCTCGGCGGCGGACATCCCGCCGCGCAGCGACACCGTGCCGGCCTGCTCCGGCAGCACCGGCAGCGGCAGCACGTCGATCTTGAAAGCCCGGCCGGCGCTGGTCACCAGGAGCACCCGACCCCGGGCGGTCGAGTGCACGACGGCACGTACGGTGTCGTGCTTCACCCGGCCGTGCCGGCGCCGCCCCTCGGCGGACTCCTCGGACTCGGCCGCGGTGCGGGCGACCAGACCCGTCGCGGAGAGGATCACCTGGCACGGGTCGTCGGCGACCTCCAGCGGGCCGGCCGGCACGGACGCGGCCAGCACCTCCTTGAGGTCACCGTCGACCAGGGTGGTGCGGCGAGCCGCGCCGAACTGCTTCGCCACCGCGGCCAGCTCGTCGGAGACCACCTTCCGGAGCACCTTCGGGTCGTCGAGGATGGTGCTCAGCTCGGCGATCTCCCGACGCAACCGCTCCTGTTCGGACTCCAGCTCCAGCCGGTCGTACTTGGTGAGCCGGCGCAGCGGAGTGTCCAGGATGTAGGTCGCCTGGATCTCGGAGAGCTTGAACCGCTGCATCAGGCCGTCCTTGGCGGCCTGGGCGTCCTCGCTGGCCCGGATCAGCTTGACCACCTTGTCGATGTCGAGCAGGGCGATCAGCAGACCGTCGACCAGGTGCAGCCGCTCCTCGCGCTTACGGCGGCGGTAGGCGGTGCGGCGGGTCACCACCTCGTAGCGGTGCGCCAGGAAGACCTCCAGCAGCGCCTTCAGCCCGAGGGTCTGCGGCTGCCCGTCGACCAGCACCAGGTTGTTGACGCCGAAGGACTGCTCCAGCGGAGTGAGCCGGTAGAGGTCGGCGAGCAGCGCCTGCGGGTTGACCCCGACCTTGCACTCGATGACCAGCCGGGTGCCGCTCTCGCGGTCGGTGAGGTCCTTGACGTCGGCGATGCCGGTGAGCCGCTTGGTCTTGGTGACCTCGTTGGTGATCGCCGCGATGACCTTCTCGGCGCCGACGCCGTAGGGCAGCTCGACCACGGTGATCGCCTGCCGGCCCCGGCTGCCCTCCAGCGGGCCGATCTCCACCTTGCCGCGCATCCGGACCACGCCACGCCCGGTCTCGTAGGCCCGCCGGACCTCGTCGAGGCCGAGCAGCAGCCCACCGGTGGGCAGGTCGGGGCCGGGAACGAACTCCATGAGCTTGTCCAGCGACGCGTCCGGGTGGTTGATCAGCCAGCGGGCCGCCGTCACGACCTCACCCAGGTTGTGCGGGATCATGTTGGTGGCCATCCCGACCGCGATCCCGGACGCGCCGTTGACCAGCAGGTTGGGGAAGGCGGCCGGCAGCACCGTCGGCTGGGTCAGCGAGCCGTCGTAGTTCGGCTCGAGATCGACGGTCTCCTCGCCCAACTCGCCGACGAGCAGCATCGCCTCGCGGGACATCCGCGCCTCGGTGTAACGCGACGCGGCCGGGCCGTCGTCGGGCGAGCCGAAGTTGCCGTGCCCGTCGATCAGTGGTGCGTTGAGTGAGAAGTCCTGTGCCAGCCGGACCATCGCGTCGTAGATGGCCGTGTCGCCGTGCGGGTGGTACTTGCCCATCACGTCGCCGACGATCCGGGCCGACTTCACGTGGCCCCGGTCGGGGCGGTGCCCCTGCTCGTACATCGACCAGAGGATGCGCCGGTGCACCGGCTTCAGGCCGTCGCGGGCGTCCGGCAGGGCGCGGGAGTGGATGACCGAGAAGGCGTACTCCAGGTAGGAGTCGGAGACCTCGGTGACCAGCGGGTTGTCGAAAACCCGCGCGCCGGCCTGGTCGAACGCGGAGAGGTCGACCTTGGTTTCCTTGCGGCGTGCCATGACTCAGCTTTCCCCTCGACCGGACCGGGTGCTCCCGTTCACGCTGCCCTCGCTCATGCGTCGATCGCCCCCCGGTCCACCCGGTCGGCGGAGTCGATCAGCCAGTTGCGGCGAGGCTCGACCTTCTCGCCCATCAGCAGGTCGAGGATCCGCTCGGCGGCGTCGACGTCGTCGAGGGTGATCCGGCGCACCGCCCGGGTCGCCGGGTTCATCGTGGTCTCCCACAACTCGTCGGCGTCCATCTCACCGAGACCCTTGAAACGCGGGATCGGGGTGACGATCTGCTTGCCGGCCTTCTCCAGCTTGCGGACCGTCGCCTCCATCTCGGCCTGGGTGTAGGTGTAGATCGTCTGCGGGTTGCGCCCCTTGGTGGTGATCTTGTGCAGCGGCGGCATCGCGGCGAAGAGCCGGCCCGCCTCGATCAACGGTCGCATGTAGCGGGCGAAGAGCGTGATCAGCAACGTACGGATGTGCGCGCCGTCGACGTCGGCGTCCGCCATGATCAGGACGCGGCCGTAGCGCAGCGCCGAGAGATCGAAGGTACGACCCGAGCCCGCCCCGAGCACCTGCACGATCGCCGCGCACTCGGCGTTGTCGAGCACCTGCTGCAGGTTGGCCTTCTGGACGTTGAGGATCTTGCCCCGGATCGGCAGCAACGCCTGGTATTCCGAGGAGCGGGCCAGGCGCCCGGTGCCCAGGGCGCTGTCGCCCTCGACGATGAACAGCTCGCTGCGCTCGATGCCCGCCGCGCGGCAGTCGACCAGCTTGGCCGGCATCGACGCCCCCTCCAGGGCGGTCTTGCGCCGGGCGGCGTCCTTCTGCTGCTTCTGGGTCAGCCGCACCCGGGCCGCGTCGACGATCTTCTGCAGCACCGTGCGGGCCTCGGCCTTGGTCTTCCGGTCCTCCAGCCAGGCCTTGAGGTGCTGCTCGACCACGCCCTGGATCACCTTCGTGATGCCGGCGGTGGAGAGCTCGTCCTTGGTCTGCGAGGTGAACTGCGGCTCCGGGATCCGCACGTGCACCACCGCGGTCATCCCCTCCAGGACGTCGTCCAGGGTGGGGGGCTCCTCCTTGGCCTTGAGCAGGCCGCGGGTGTTGCGGACGGCCTCGGCGAGGGTGCGCGCCAGGGCCCGCTCGAAGCCCTTGCGGTGGGTGCCGCCGTGCGCGTTGCGGATGGTGTTGGTGAAGCACTCCACGGTGCGCTCGTAGCCGGTGCCCCAGCGGAAGGCCACCTCGACCTCGGCACGACGCTGCACGTTGGACTGCATGACGCCGTTGGCGTCGGCGGCGTTCTCCCGGTAGCTGCCCTCGCCGGTGACCAGCAGGGTGCCGGAGACCGGGCGGTCGCCCGCGGGGGCGAGGAACTCCACCATGTCGGTCAGGCCGTTGGGGTAGTGGAAGCGCTCCTCGGTCGGCGCCTCGCCGGTGTGGTCGCGCAGCAGGTAGCTCACGCCGGGGACCAGGAAGGCCGTGTTGCGCAGCTTCGTGCGGACCGCGTCGGTGTCCAGCCCGGCGCCGGTCTCGAAGTAGCGGGGGTCGTACCAGTAGCGGATCGACGTGCCGGTGCGCTGGCCGCGCTTCATGCCGCCGACCACCTGCAGGCCCGGACCGGCGGTGAACGCGGCGTCCGGGCCGTCGCCGTCGAAGATTCCGGGCACGCCGTGCCGGAACGACATCGAGTGGGTCTTGCCGGCGCGGCGGACGGTCACGTCGAACCGGCGGGAGAGCGCGTTGACCGCCGAGGCGCCCACGCCGTGCAGGCCACCGGAGGTCTTGTAGCCGGAGCCGCCGAACTTGCCACCGGCGTGCAGCCGGGTGAGCACCAGCTCGACGCCGGAGATGCCGGACTTGGCGTGCACGTCGGTCGGGATGCCCCGACCGTCGTCGTCGACCTGCACCGAGCCGTCGGCGTGCAGCGTCACCTCGACCTTGGTGGCGTGACCGGCGACACCCTCGTCGGTGGAGTTGTCGAGGATCTCGTTGACTAGGTGACCCACGCCACGGCTGTCGGTGGAGCCGATGTACATCCCGGGGCGCTTGCGGACGGCGTCCAGCCCCTCGAGGTGCGTGAGGTCGTCGGCCCCGTAGAGGGTCTCAGGCGATGCGGTCAACTGGTCGTACTCCCCGGTCTCGGCGGTGTGGTGCCGCTCACCGGCGGGCCTCGCCGGCGCGGCGCGCCGCAGCGAGCCTAGCCCGATGCCCCGACAAGCCCGTGACACCCCGCGCGACCCGCCGCGTCCGGACGTGAACGCCGGCCGCGAACGTGGCTGACCGGCGCGGAGTGCGGCGCCCGACGGTGCAACGCCGGGCGCGCTCCCCGGATTCCGGCACGGGCGGCTGTCTCCCGGGTACGGGCGGTCCGCGGGGACGGGCACGCCGGCCGGCGGCCGCTACGCTGACCGGCGTCGGGCGGGCGGCGGGAGACGACGTGGACGAGGACGAGGCGACCAGCCGGCTGTCGGCCGAGTCACTGGCCGCGGGCGATCCGACCGGCTGGTTCGAGCGGCTCTACACCGAGGCCGAGCGGGGTGAGTCAGCCGTGCCCTGGGACCGGGGCTCGCCGCACGGGCTGCTGGTCGAGTGGGTGGCGGCGCACGGCGTGACCGGCGCGGGCCGGCGCGCGGTGGTGGTGGGCTGCGGCTACGGCCGGGACGCGGAGTTCATGGCCGGGCTCGGCTTCGACACCACCGCCTTCGACATCTCCCCCACCGCGGTGCGGGTGGCCCGGGAGCGGCACCCCGGCTCGCCGGTCGACTACCGCACCGCGGACCTGTTCGACCCGCCCGTCGCCTGGCGACACGGGTTCGACCTGGTGCTGGAGAGCATGAACGTGCAGGCACTGCCGCCGCAGCTCCGCTCCGGCGCGTTCGCCGCGGTCGGCGAGCTGGTCGCCCCGGGTGGCACGCTGCTGGTGATCGCCGCCGGCCGGGCCGACGACGAGGAGCCGCCGGTGGCCCCGCCGTGGCCGCTGACCCGGGCGGAGGTCGACGCCTTCGCCGGATCGGGGCTCACGCCGTTGCGGGTCGAGGAGATCATCGACAGCTCGGGCGTACGCCGCTGGCGCGCCCGTTTCCACCGCGCCGCCTGACCCGACCCCGCCAGCCGAGGCGCGGGCGCACCGCGCCGCCTGACCCGACCCTGCCACCCGAGGTCCGGGGCGAACTACGGCGGCCCGGTGCCGACCCCACAACGCTGCCGCGCTCTCTCCCCCGGTGCGGCGGGATGCCGCCGCCAGCGCTCCGGGCGGATGTGTCAGTCATCGAAAGATTCCGTGACGAACCATTGACGCCCGTCAGCAGCGGGTGATCTGATCGCGCTCTCCGGAGAATCTTTCATATTTCGATGGACGGATGGGAGACGTATGTCCAGGTTCCGCCGTACCACGTTGCTGGCGGCGCTCGCCGTCGCCACGGCCGCCCTGTCGACCGCCGTGGCGCTGCCCGCACCGGCCTCGGCCGCGCTGCCCACCGCCGCGATCGCCCTCGGGGACAGCTTCATCAGCGGCGAGGGCGCCGGGGCGTACACCCCGGTGGTGGACGCCAACGGCGTCGCCCAGGGCTTCCCTGGGTGGACGGCGCCGAACAGCAACGCGTACTTCTGCCACCGCTCGGCCAACGCCTCGCTGCACCGGGCGACGCTGCCCGGCATCCAGAACCGGTTCAACCTGGCCTGCTCCGGCGGGCAGCCGCACGACATGGCCGCCGCGTCGTCGGCGCGGACCAACGGCCGTCAGGTGGCCGCCCAGCTCGACCAGCTCCGCGCTGTGGCGCAGACCAACGACATCGACCTGGTCCTGCTCGGGCTCGGCTCGAACAACAGCTCGTTCACCTTCGGCAACGTGGCCGAGAAGTGCGCCAACAGGTTCATCGCCGACGCCTGGACGGGCTGGTGGGAGTTCTGGGCGTACCTGAACGGCCCGGTACCGCAGGAGCCGTGCAGCGACGCCGACCTGGCCACCGCGGCGCAGTTCAGCGCCGCGACCGCGGAGACCACCGCCGCGGTACGCCAGCTGCTGACCACCCTGGACCAGGTGGACGCGGACGGCCAGCACCGCATCGTCTTCCAGGACTACACCAACCCGCTGCCGCTGGAGCTCTACTCGAGCTTCCACGAGGAGGACAGCCGGGACGACACCCGGGACAAGTTCCGGGCGCTCGGCGCCGAGCGCTACGCCGCCGGCTGCCCGATCCACCGGGCCAGCCTGGCTCCCGGTCACCGCTTCTCGCAGGGCCTGGGCACCCTGGTGAAGTCCACCCGGGACACCCTCGCGGCCGAGTTCCCCGCCGACGACCTGGTCTACCTGAACGTGCAGCGGGCCTTCGACGGCGCCCGGCTCTGCGAGAACGCGACCAGCCCGAGCGGGGCGCTGGCCACGCCCATCCGCCTGCAGGACAGCCCGCCGAACGGCACCTTCGTGACCAGTCTCAGCGGCAAGGACAAGATCGCCATCCAGAAGATCGCGAACACCTGCGCCACCTACTTCCAGACCTGCCAGGAGTCCTGGCACCCGAACGCCACCGGGCACCAGGTCCTCGGCCAGTGCCTGACCGGCGCCGCCACCACGGCCGCCCGCGCGGTCTCCTGCGTCCGCGCCAGCAACGGGTCGATCACCGTCTCCTGACCCGGGTACGACGAGGGCCCCGCCGAGCCGGCGGGGCTCTCGTCGTACGGTCGCGCGTCGGCCGGCACCGGGGCGCCCATCAGCGCCACGTCGACGCGGAGCTACCCGCCGGTAGCTTCCCGTCGTACGCTGATCCGGTGAGCGCAGCCGCCGAGTACACCCAGGAGTTCGTCGACGTCGACGGCGAGCGGATCGGGGTGCAGGTCTATCCCGAGCCGGAGCAGCCGGACGCGCCGGTGGTGCTGGTCTGGCCGGCGATGGGAGTGCGGGCCCGCTACTACCGGCCACTGGCCGCCGCGTTGCGCGCGGCCGGCTTGGCCGTGGTCGTCGCCGATTTGCGTGGCACCGGGGCCAGCACGCCGGCGCCGAGCCGGCGGTCCCGCTACGGCTACGCCGAACTGGCCGGCGACGTCGGCGCCGTGCTGGAGGCGCTCAAGCCCCGGCTGGACGGGCGGACGCGGCTGCTGCTCGGGCACTCGCTCGGCGGCCAGGCGGCGCTGCTGCACCTCGCGCTGCACGGCCAGGACGCGGTGGACGGGCTGGCGCTGGTGGCCGTCGGCATCCCCCACTGGCGCAGCTACCCCGGCCGACGGGGGTACGGCGTACTGCCGTACACCCAGGGCATCGCCGCCACCGCGGCGCTGCTCGGAGTCTGGCCGGGTTGGGGCTTCGGTGGCCGGCAGGCGCGCGGGGTCATCCGGGACTGGGCGCACACCGCGCGGACCGGGCGCTTCCCCCGGCTCGACGGGGTGGACGCCGAGGCCGCGGTGCGCGGGCTGCGCCTCCCGGTGCTCGCGGTGAGCGTGGACGACGACCAGTACACGCCGCACGCCACGATGGACCACCTCTGCGCCAAGCTGACCGCGGCCCCGGTGCTCCGCGAGCACTA
Organism: Micromonospora sp. NPDC051006; assembly: GCF_044456245.1. Lineage (NCBI taxonomy): Bacteria > Bacillati > Actinomycetota > Actinomycetes > Micromonosporales > Micromonosporaceae > Micromonospora > Micromonospora sp. NPDC051006. The sequence goes on along the minus strand of NZ_JBITFP010000029.1, from coordinate 61,498 downwards.
CACCGTCGCGGACGCCGGCGCCCCGCTGGACCACTTCACCTGGGTACGGGCCGCGTCACCGCTGGCCGGGCGGGTGGCCGCCTTCGCCGCCGGCCTGCCGCGGCGGCGCTAGACCTCACTCGTCCGGATCGAGCGGCACCAGCTCCCCGTCCCGCTCCACCCGGATCTCCCCGTGGTCCCGTCGCGGCGGCACCTCGGCGGTGGTCCGCTTCGGGTCGTTGCCCGGGTGCATCAGCACCGCGTCGGTCTCCGGGGTCTTCTCCCGGCTCTCCTCGGGCTGGCTCATCCCGTTCCCCCTCCTCGTGGCTGAGGACTGCTCTACCCCCGCAGGCCCGGACGACTCCTGCCGCCGCCGCTACGACCCGTACGCGCCGGCTGTCCCGCCTGTCCCCTGCCCGGAGGTCTCGGCGGGTGACGGACGGGGTTAGCCGCGCGGGCGGTGGGTATGCCGCACCGCCCGACACGGCGGAAGGGGATCAGATGTCCGAACGGCATACCGCACTGCGCTCGATGCACGATCTGGGTCTGGCGGCCTGGTTCGGCGGCTCCCTGATGGGGGCGCTCGGCGTCAACGGCGCGGCGGCGAAAATCAGTGACGCGACCCAGCGCCTCCCGGTCGCCTCGATGGGCTGGTCCCGGTGGACGCCGGTCAACGCGGCCGCCATCGGCGCGCACCTGGCCGGGGCGGTCGGCGAACTGGTCACCGAGAGCCCTCGGGTGGCCAGCCAGGCCGGCGTGGCCCGGGCCAGCACGATCAAGACGGCGCTGACCGTGGGCGCGCTCGCGATCACCGGCTACAGCCGACTGCTCGGAATGCGGCTGCAGAAGGCCGGTGGACCACCGGTGGACGGCATCACCGAGCCGAACCACCAGACGCCGAGCAAGGTCGCCGCCAACCAGCGGCAGATGAAGCTGCTCCAGTGGGCGGTCCCGGCGATGACCGGCGCGCTGGTCGTGGTGACCGCGTACATGAGCGAGCAGCAGAAGCCGGGCCAGATGTGGCGCGGGATGCTGGGCAGGGCCGGCGGGCTGATCAGCGCGCCGAAGGGGGTGGCCAAGGTCGCCGGCCTGGGCATGGCGGCCAAGAAGCCGATGGCGATGTCCGGCCGCTGAAACGGCCGGCACGACCGGCACCCCGCCGACTCCTCAGGTGGGGTGCCGGCCAGCGTCCGCGGGCAACCGGCCGCGCCCGACCCGAGCGGTGTCCGCCCTCGCGGCTCGGCGGGCATGACCGGCGCGGTGACGGGCAATCAGCGCCGGTACCGGCGGACCGAGCAGCGAGGTGGACATGACGGCGGACAAGGGACGCAGTGGGGCTCCGCGCGATCCGGAGGTGACGGTCCCGTGGGGCACCCGGGACGTCTACGACACGGAACCGCCCTGGGGCTCGGACGAGGACTCGCCGATGGACGAGGGCAGCGAGGAGACCGCGGTGCCGGAGGGACGACGCGGTGAACGCCGGGCCGGAGCGCCGGCCGGGCCGTCCGGGCCGCAGGGTCGGCACGGGTTCGGCTCGGTCGAACCCACCCGGATGACGGAGGCCGGGCCGGGGGCACCGCCGGACCCGACGCCGCCCAGCCGCTCCTTCCCGGACGACGCGGACATCGACGAGCGGGCGCAGGACGCCTTCCGCGCCCGGGGCCGCCGCACCACCTGAGGGCCCCGCCGGGAGCGGTCCGACCCGGGACACCCGACCGTCGATCCCGGACGGTCACGGGCGCGGCCGCGCGACGCCGTCAGCTCGTGGCGCCGGCCGCGGTGGGACGAGCGTGCCCGGCGCCGGCCAGCAGCTCCGCCAACTGCTCCGCGTCCCGCTGGGCCTGCCCGGCGCAGCAGTTGTTGAACAGCACGTGCAGCTCGTCGGCCTGGCCGGCCAGCTCCGTCAGCAGGTCGGACCAGGACCGCAGCTCCCGGTCGCCGTAGGCGTAGCGGAACCGCTCCTGCTTGTCGCCGCTCTCCCAGGCGTCGCTGTGCCCGTGGAACCGGACCACCGCCGGCTGCGCGGTGGCGACCAGGATCGGCGGGACCGACGACGGATGCCCCTGCGGCATGTCGACGCAGACCAGGCTCAGCTCGTGCGTGCGCAGGAACTCCAGGGTGTCGAGGGCGGACCGGCCGTCGAACCAGGACCCGTGCCGCAGCTCCACCCCGACCCGCCACGGACGGCACCGCTCGGCCAGTTCGGCGATGCGCCGCTCGGCGGCGGCCCCACGCACCAACCACGGCGGGAACTGGAGCAGCACGGCGCCGAGTTTGCCGGCCGCCGCGATCGGGTCGAGCGCCGCGCGGAACCGGGCCCACAGCTCGTCGTACGCCGGGGCGGGCAGGTCACGACGGCGGATCCGGCTCGGGCCGCCGGCCGGCCGCAGGTCGCGCGGGAGCGCGGCGACGGGCGTCGGATGCCCGGTGAAGAGGCTGAACGCCTTGACGTCGAAGGTGAACTCCGCCGGGGTGGCGTCCACCCAGCCCTGGGTGGTCTCCGGTGCCGGCACCGCGTAGTACGAGGTGTCCACCTCGACCAGTCCGAAGCGCTCGGCGTAGTAGCGCAACCGACCGGCAGGCGTGTTCACCGAGCGGGGGTACCAGCCCGAGCGCAGCAGCGACTGGTCGGCCCAGGACGACGTGCCCACCCGAATCACACCCATGTCATTCAGTTCACCCCCTTCGGCCCGGATCGGCAACCGGTGCGCCGGGGCCGGCCCCGGCTGGCCGCCGCGCGGGACACCGAAATGTCGGTGCCCGGTCCTAGGCTCGGCGTGGTCCACCTCCACCGAAGGGCGGCGTCCATGACCATCTCCGAGCAGGTCGGCACCAGCGAACGGGCCGATCTCATGCAGTCGCTCCGCCGCCACCGCGGCTTCCTGCGCCAGACCGTCGACGGGCTCACCGACGAGCAGGCCGCCGCCCGCACCACGGTCAGCGAGCTCTGCCTCGGCGGCCTGGTCAAGCACGTGGCGCTCACCGAGCAGAGCTGGCTGCGGTTCGCGGCGGGCGGCGCCGAGGCGATGCAGTCCGAGCCGGTCGACTGGGTCGGGCAGTTCCAGATGCAGCAGGGTGAGACCCTCGCCGGCCTCCTCGACGAATACGCCCGGGTGGCCGCTCGGACGGACGACCTGGTCGCCACGCTCGACCTCGACGCCGCGCACCCGCTGCCGGTGGCCCCGTGGTTCGAGCCGGGGGCGAGCTGGTCGGTGCGACGGGTGGTGCTGCACGTCATCGCCGAGACCGCCCAGCATGCCGGGCACGCCGACATCCTGCGCGAGTCGATCGACGGCGCCAAGACCATGGGCTGATCCCCGCATCCAGACCCGGCCACCACCACCGGCTCCGGTCCCCGGAGCCGATGCCACCGGGTGCGATGTGACGTCCCACCGGCGCGCGGCGCTGAGGGACACGAGATGAATGCACACCGGATGGACCCGGAGACCGTCGAGCGTCTGCTCGGCGGTCCCGTCGTTGACCACGATGGCCTGCGCCCGCTCGTGCTGCTCCTGACGGCCCTACGCGCCGCGCCGCGCCCCGGTGAGCTCGACGGCGAGCACGCCGCCGTGCAGGCGTTCCACCGCGCCCTCGCCGCGCCTGCCGATCGGCCGCGACGCAGGCGGGCCACCACGGTCCGGGTGGGCCTGCGGGCCGCCCTGGCCACGCTCGCCCTCGCCGCCACCGGCGGGGTTGCCCTCGCCGCCACCGGCACGCTGCCGGGGGCGCCGCCGGAGCCGGCCACCACCGTTCCCGCAACGTCCGCCTCACCCGGTCAGCGCTCCCCCGGCGGCAACCCGGTGCCGGAAGCGGGTCCGGGCACGGCTGGCCGGCCGACTCCCGACGCGGCCGTCGTCGGTCTCTGCCGGGCCTACCGCGAGAAGACCGGTGACGACCGTGGTCGGGCGCTGGAGAGTCCCGCCTTCGCCGGCCTGGTCACCGCGGCCGGTGGCCCGGGCCGGGTGGCCGACTACTGCGACCAGGTGTTCGCCGACGAACCCTCCCGCGGCAAGCCCTCGGACCGGCCGGTGGCTCCGGCCCACCCGAGCAGCCGACCGACCGACCCGCCGAACGAGCCGCCGGGGCGTCCCGACGAACCGGGCGACGGCGAACAACGGCCGCCGAGCGCAGGGCAGAAGACCCCTGCCGCCGACGGTCGTTCGGGCGGCTGAGCGGGGCGGACCGGGCTGATAGCTTGCCCGGATGAGCACCGGGCTCGACCGGGCGGTCGGACAGCTGTACGCGGCGTTCGGTCGGCATCCCCGCCCGACCCGGATGGCCCACTGCCAACACTGCGTCCATCCGGACGAGGTGGTCGCGCTGCTCGGCGCGCCGCTGCGCGCGCTGGCCGCCCGGCAACTGTGCCGCTACGCGGGCAAGGCGGTCACCACCTGGGGCGACTTGGCCGACCTGCGCTACTTCCTGCCCCGGCTGCTGGAGCTGCTGGCTGCGGGCCGGCTCGACGACCCGCTGGTGCCGGGCAAGCTGCTGCGCACGATCGGGGAGCACTGGCGGAGCTGGCCCACGGACGAGCAGCAGGCGATCGAGGCGTACCTGGACGCCTGGTGGCGACGGACTCTCAGCGACTTTCCGGCGCCGGTCGAGGTGACCGACGTGCTCGCCGCGATCGGCGCCACCGGGATGGACCTCCGGCCGTACCTGTCGACGTGGGCGGACGACGGCGGCCAGCCCGCCGCCCGGCATCTGGCCGAGCATCTCGCGTACTGGCAGCCCGACGACCCGCTGCCCTGGGCGCGGGCGGTACGCGCCTGGCACGCCAGCGCCGCGCCGGCCCGGGTGCTGGAGGCGGCGCTGCTCGTGACGGACGACCCGACGGTCGCCAAGGAGATCTCCGCCGGGTACGACGTGGCCGCGCCGTTGTGGCCGGTCCGCTGAGCCGGCGGTGCGCCCGCCGCTGGTCAGCGCAGCCGGGGTCGACTCTCCCGGGGCGAGGCGGCCCGATCCCGCCCGTACGCGTCGGAGTGCCCCCAGCGGCCCGGGATGTCCAGCAGCTCGATTCGCCCGAAACCGGGCGGCAGGCTCGGGTTGACCAGCAGGTTGTCCCCGATCGGCCGCAGTCCGAGCAGGGCGCCGAGCAGCATCAGCAGCCCGCCCGCCGACCAGGACTGGGGGCGGCCGGCGGCCGGCAGCTGGACCGGATACTTGGTGAACTCCCGCTCGTAACCGGCGACCAGCTCCGGCACCGAGCCGCCGAGCGTGTGCGCCATGTCGAAGATGCCCGCGGCGATCTGGGCGGCCTCGGCGTCCCGCCGGTAGTGCCGAAGCCCGGCGACGATCAGCGCGTTGTCCGACGGCCACACCGCCCCCAGGTGCGAGCCGACCGGGTTGTAGCAGTGCTGCCCAACGGCCAGGGTCCGCACCCCCCAGCCGGAGAAGAGCTCCGGGCCGACCAGGTGCGCGGCGAGGGCCGGGGCGCGCTCGTCGTCGACGATCCCGCTCCACAACAGATGTCCCATGTTGGACGACAGCGCGTCCACCGGTGTCCCGTCCGGTTCCAGGGCGAGCGCGTAGTACTCCCGGGTCGGCAGCCAGAAGTCCCGGTTGAACCGCCGCTTCAGCTCCGCCGCCTCCCGCTCCAGCCGGTCGGCGTACGCCGGGTCGTCCCAGAACTCCCGGGCCAGCCGGGCTCCGCGCCGCTTCGCGTCGTACGCGTACCCCTGCAACTCGCAGGTGGCCCGGGGTAGACCGGGCGTGCGGCCGTCGGCGTATCTGATCGCGTCCGGCGAGTTCTTCCAGCCCTGGTTGACGGTGCCGTGCCGGTCGTTGCGCGTCTGGTAGCGCAGGTAGCCGTCGCCGGTCATGTCGCCGAATTCGTCGATCCAGTCCAGCGCCATCCGGGCCGGATGCCGCAGCTCCCGCACCAGATCGGCGTCGCCCGACCAGCGCTCGTACTCGTCGAGCAGCACCACGAAGAGCGGGGTGGTGTCCGCCGCGCCGTAGTAGAGGGAGGTCGGCCGGTCGCCGAACGCGGCCGACTCGCCATAGCGCAGCTCGGAGAGGATCTTGCCCGGCTCCTCGTCGTGCTCGTCGTCGAGCCGGCCGCCCTGCAGATTGGCGAGCATGCGAAGTGTGGCCGGCGTCAGCTCGGGGGTGAACGCGATGCTCTGCAGGCAGGTGAGCAGGCTGTCGCGCCCGTACAGCGCCATCGCCCAGGGCAGGCCACCGATCGGCACCCGGCCGGGGTTCACCAGCGGCACGTACCGCAGCGACGCCAGGTCGGTGAGGCTGCGCACGTACGACGCCGCCAACTCCCTCCGCTCGGTGATCAGTTGCGGTGCCCGGTCCAGCCAATCCTGCAGATCCTCGCGCATGCTCCGGCGCACCATGTCCCGGTGCGACTCCAGGCTGGCCCGTAGGTCCCGCCCGCCCTCACCGTGGATCGTCATCCCGACGTGCAGGTCGGTGACCCAGCTGCCCTCCGGTTCGAGCCGGATCCGGAACGTCATCCCACCCTGGTCCACGTCGACCGGCGCGGTGCTGGTCACCGTGGCCTCCCGGGTGAAGCGCTCCCGCTGGTAGCGCAGCCGGAGCTGGCGTCGCTCCTGATCCGCGGTGACCACGACGGTGCGCTGGCGGGGCTGCCGGATCTCGGCGGTGTCGGCGAAATCGCTGCCGATGTCCAGCCGGACGCTGAGCTCGACCGGTTCGGCCGAGTGGTTGAGCAGCGTGATCCGCTCGTTGAAGCTGTCGTCGATGGACCGGTGCCGGATCAGCGAGACGTCCGCGTCGACGTAGTGGCTCGCCTTCCCGGGCACCAGGAAGAACCGGGTCTCGAAGTAGGTCATGTCGTCGCGGGAGAGCGCGTTGAGCCGCTCCCCGTCGACGCTGAGCACCCAGTGGGAGAGGAACCGGGTGTCGAACGAGAAGATTCCGATCGGGTGGCGCGGGTCGACCTCCATGTCACCCTGCATGTCACTGACCGCGAAGGCGTTCCCCGCGATCACGCACACCGGCTGCTGCGGCATCATCGCTCGTCCCGTCCGCCGCTGCGCTCCGGCCCACCGCGGCGCTCGGACCCTGCGGTGCGCTGCCGGCCGAGCGCGCGCGGGTGCCGGGCGTCCGGCGGACCGGGGAAGATCCGCCGGAGCAGCAGAAGCAGCCGGATGTTGCCCTGCACGGTCAGGTCGTTGCGCAGCAGCGCACTGGACACGTGCGTCTGCCCGGCCGCCAGCTGGTCGAAGACCGTCCGGTCGGCCCGGACCACCAGGTCGGCGCCCTCGGCTGACCGGCTCACCTCGACGTGCTGGTCCGCGACGGTGAGGTACCAGCTCTCGGTGGTGCCGTTTTCGTGCGCGTCCAGCCGCAGCGTCCCGGCGGTCCGCTCCGGTAGCTCCGGTCGCCGGCCGGGCGCCAGCCCTTGCAGATAGTCCCGCGCCGTGCTCGCCATCGGCCCTCCCCTCGTCCTCGGAGGGTCGCACCGGCCAGGGTGAGCCGGCCTCACCCGGACCGGGTGGTCCGACGCGGGCGGGCGCCACCCGCCCCGCCTCGCCTCGGTATAGCGGGAACGACCGGCCGCCCACCTCCGTGCCCCCGGGAGCGGTCAGCCGGCCTCGACGAGGCCACGGGCGTAGGCGGCCTGTCCGACGTGCTGGAGATCGTCCTCGGCCACGCTGACCAACCGGACGCCGAGGGTCACCGGTGGATCCCACGCCTCGTCGACCACCCGGTCCAGGTCCGCCGGGCGCAGACCGGCCAGGAAGTCCCGGGTCCGGGCGTGCACCGCCTCGTAGTAGTCGAGCAGCGCCCGCGCGCTCTCCGGCCGGACGGCGGCCACCTGCTCGGCAGTATGCCCGTAGCCGGTGTCGCCCGGATCGCTGGTGAGACCGAAGCGCGCGGCCCAGTCGCCGGTGGCCCACACCTGCTCCGTCCCGATCAGGTCGGCGACGTGGTCGTCCTGGACCCGGGTCAGGTGCCAGACCAGCCAGCCCACCGGGTTGGCGCCCGGCCCGGGAGCCTGGCGCAGCTGCTCCGGGCTGAGCCCGTCGACCGCCGCGCGGACCAGGTCCGGCAGCCGGTCGTATGTCTCGGTCAGCAGATCACTCACGTCCACTCGGGTCACGCCTCCTGTCATCGCCCTCGCCGGCAGAGGTACCGCCACCGGCAACGATCAAACCTGACCGCTACCGTGATCATGTGGTTGCGGCGCTGGAGCTCTACCTGGACACCGACGCCACCCGGCGGATCCGGGTGCTGTGGGACGCGTTGGAATCCGAGGGTGTGCAGAGCATGCGCTCCCTGCTGGAACAGCGGCACCGCCCGCACGTCTCGCTCGCGGTGGCGCCGAGTTTCGACCCCGAGCGGGTCAGCGCGGCGCTGCGCGACACGGTGGTGGCCGCGCCGCTGCGGCTGTCGTTCCAGCACGCCGGGCAGTTCGTCGGCCGGGTGCTGTGGCTCGGGGCGACACCCACCGCCGAGCTGCTCGCCCACCACCGGGAGGTGCACGCCCGGCTCGCCGCGGCCGGCATCACCCTGGTCGAGCACTACCAGCCCGGGCGGTGGGTACCGCACTGCACGCTGTCGATGCGGGTACCGAACACGTTGATGGCCGCCGCGGTGCGGCGCTGCCTGGAGGTGTTGCCGGTGGAGGCGACCGTGGTCGGCGCGGCGCTCACCGACCACGCCCGGGGCATCTCCTGCCCGCTGCCCTGAACGCGGCGTGAGCTGGAGAAGAGTCGGGTAATGGGAAACCGCGTGTGCCTACGCACCCCGGCATGCGATGGTTGCAGTGAGCCGTGTCACACCGACCGCGGGCTGGCCGGCGTGCGATCCGCATTGTCGCGGGGCCGCCCCGCCCAACGGGCACGGCTGCGACGAGAGAGGCAGTGCCATGCAGGCTCAGCGCAGCGCGCCACCGATCGAACGGAGCCGGAGCACCGACGACCCTCAGGGCGGCGGCACCACCGGGCCGGCCACCCCCCTGGCGATCTGGGGCGCTGCCGCCATGCTCGGCCGGATCGGCACCGACGAGGACGACACCGAGTACGAGCGGCACATCCTGCGCGGCTTCGAGTAGCCCGAACCCGTTGGGATCCTGATTCGAGCGGCACCTCGATGGGCCGTTTCCGGCCAGGATCTACCGGCTGGCAGCGGCGGGTCAGAGCCAGCCGCGGCGCTTGAAGATCAGATAGAGGGTGGCGCAGACGAGCGCCATCAACCCGACCGCGAAGACATAGCCGAACCGCCAACGCAGCTCCGGCATGTGCACGAAGTTCATGCCGTAGACGGTGCCGATCAGGGTCGGGGCGAACAGGATCGCCGCCCACGAGGAGACCTTCTTCAGCTCCTCGTTCTGGGCGTAGCTGGCCGCGGTGAGGCTGCGCATCTCCTCGTTCTGCTGCTGCGAGACGAGAGTGGCGTTCACGGCGAGGATGTTCTGCAGCAGGTGCCGGAAGCTGTCCACCCGCTCCACCACCTGGGTGAGGTGGTCGGTCACGTCCCGCAGGTAACGCTGCAGCTCCTCGTCGCTGCCGTACTTGCCGGAGCCGGCGGCGAGCGCGCCGAGCACCCCCAGCAGCGGGCGCGCCGCCCGCTGGAACTGGATCACCTCGCGGCTGAGCCCGTAGATCCGCCGGCTGGCGTTCGGGTCGCCACCGAAGACCTCCGTCTCGATCTCGTCGATGTCGTTCTCCAGACCGGCCACCACCGGGGCGTACCCGTCGACCACCTGGTCGAGGATCGCGTAGAGCACCGCCTGGGGGCCCCGGGCCAACATTCCCGGCTCGTCCTCCAGCCGCCGCCGCACGGCGGACAGCTGCGGCGCCTCGCCGTGCCGGACGGTGATGACGAACCCGGGGCCGATGAAGAGGTGCAGCTCGCTGAACTCGACCTCCTCGCGCTGGTCGAGGTAGCGGGCCGCGCGCAGCACCACGAAGAGCGTCTCCCCGTAGCGTTCCAGCTTCGGCCGCTGGTGGGCGTTGATCGCGTCCTCCACAGCCAGGTCGTGCAGCCGGAACTCCCGTGCGAGCGAGATGATCTGATCGCTGTCCGGCCGGTACAGCCCGATCCAGGCCATCGAGTCGGTCAGTTCCTGCAGGCAGCGGTAGGTGTCGGCGAGGGTGGACGGTGACGCGCGCCGGCGCCCTCCGGTGTAGACGGCGCTGTCGATCAGACCGCCGAAGGGGGTCGCCGGCTCTTCCGGCTCCCGTCCGCTCGGGCTGACCTCGTGCTCGTCCAACTGGCGGCCGAAGCCGCCCTCCGGGCGGGGATCGTTGTCGACCATGACCACCTCCCCGGACGTCGCGGTGGGGTGGACGCGCCGGCCCGCGTCACCGGCCGGCCGGGTCAGGGCGGGCTCACCGGGGGCGGTTGCATCCCCGTTCCGCCCCGGCCGAAACCCGCACGGCGGTGCCGTTCAGCCTCCGGCGGGCGCCGCGCCGCCGGGTATCGAGGCGTCGCCGCCCGCACGCCTGCGCCGGGCCAGCCGGCCGGCGACCGCGAGCAGCAGCAGCCCCTCGGTGACCAGCACGGCGAGCGCCCAGCCCGGCCCGACCCAGCCGGCCAGCGAGACGTACCAGAACCGGATCAGCAGGGTCAGCACCGTCACCGCGAAGAGCGCCGAGGCCAGCCCGTACGCCCCGTAGATCAGCCGGTCCCGGCGGCGTTGGTCGGCCACCGCAGCCGGCCCGCCGCGCAGCAGCCGCCGCCAGAACGCGTACGTGTCCGCCCGCAGGTCCGCCAGGTTGAGCGCGTGACTGAGCATGTAGTAGCCGTCGAGCCGCAGGAACGGGACGAGATTGAGCGCGGCGGTGGCGGTGCCGAAGAGCAGCATCGTGCCGGCCAGGTCACGCGGTGACCCCGGCCCGGCCCAGGCCCGGATCGCGGCGAAGGGCACCAGGGCGAGCATGCTGACGAAGATGCCGGCGAAGGCGGTGGCCACCCGCTGACGGGGTGTGAAGAGCACGATGTCGTCGACCTTGCAGTACGGCGCGACCAGCGGGAACCGCCACATCACCCCGATCTCCGTGACCCGGCCGCCGAAGTGCCGGCAGGTCAGCCCGTGCGCGCACTCGTGCAACAGCACGATGACCCAGGTGATCGCCACCGACGCGACGATTTCGGCGAGCGGACGGTGACCGCCGCCGACCCCACCGATCAGGTCCGGCAGGTGCAGCGCCACGTAGCCCGCGACCAGGAGCACGGCCAGCAGCGCGGGCAGCACGAACGCCCAGCTGAACACCGGTCGCAGCCAGGGCAGCAGCCGGCCGAAGAGCCGATCCGGATCGAAGAGCGGGAACCGCGCCGAGAGCGGACCGCGTCGGTTACGGGCCGCGCCCTCGGCCGCCGTGGCGGTGAGCCGGGCTATCGTCGCCGGGTCCGCGGCGCCGTCGAGCAACTGCCGCTTCTGCAGCATGCCGAAGATCTGCTGCCAGTTCTCCGGCCCGAGCGCGCGCCGGTAGGTCGTGGCGTACTCGGCGGCGAGGTCGTCGAGGCTGCGGGTGCCGTCCATCCGGGAGAGCAGGAAATGCTCCCGGGGACCGATCCGGTAGAACCAGCCGGTCTCGCGGTCCTTCACGTGGTGCACCAGTTTCCCGCTGCGCCACTGGCCCGGGCCGAGCACCACCCCCGCGCGAAGCCGGGGACGGGCCCAGGTCGCGTCGAGGGTGGTCATCGGGTGCCGGCCGGGGTGTCGTCGCGCAGCGCGGACCGCATCAGGTACGACAGGTAGATCTCGTCGAGGATGCTCACCCCGAGCCGGTTGTTGGTCATGTGTACGTACGAGCTGAGCAGGATCGGCAGCACCGCGCCGAGTTCGGTGACCGGGGCGGGTGCGCCGCCACCACGCTGGAAGACCAGCTCGCCACGGTGCGCCGCGGCCGTCACCCGCTCGCGCAGCGCACGGCAGTGCGCCAGCCAGCGGCCCTCGACCCCGCCGGGGCGTACCGACGCGTCGTCCCGGGCGGCGGCCCGAATGTCGGCCAGCCGGCCGCGCAGCACGGCGTCCATCCGCTGGTAGCTGGTGTCGAAGCTGGCGTGGTAGTCGTCGCTCGGTTCGGAGTAGGAGACCTCCCAGAACCGCCGGTACTCGTCGAGGAACTCGGCGATACGCCGGTCGCCGGCGAGAAACACCGCGCACGTCATCATGGTGAGCTGCGCGGAGAGCCCGAGCAGCACCGGCCGGACGTGCACGTTCGTGGTGGCCAGCAGGTCGAGCACGACGTCGCTGGAGTGCTCGAAGTGCCACTCGGCGATCTCGATCCCGACCGGCCCGCCGTAGCGGGCGTACTCCCGCTCGTACGGGATGTGGTGGTGGCTGTTGTTCGCCCGCATCGGCATGACCCCGTCCGGGCCGTACCCCTCGTCCCACCGCGCCCGGCCGTACTCGGCGAGGAACATCTGCTTGTAGAGGTCGCCCAGTCCGGCGCTGTCCACCTCGTAGAGCGCGGGACGGCGGCGCAGGAACGCCCCGATCACCGCGTCCACCCGGGCGCGGACGACGGCCGGGTCGACGCCGGGCGCCGGCAGCACCCGCAGCCGGACGTGCGGGCCCTCCATCCAGTACTTGATGAAGAAGTACCGGGTGATCAGCCCCTCCGCGCGCAGGTCGTCCACCAGCGGGCGGACGCCCTCGACCAGCATCGGGTTGGCGTTGCTGGCGTAGAAGACGTGCACGCTGAGCCAGCCGTGGTCGACCGGCGACGGGTAGTCGGTCATGCTCTGCTCCCACTCTTCACGCCGTTGAGTTCGACGGTCAGTTCGGTGACGTAGGTGCCGGCCTCGCCGCGCAGCACCTGCTCGTCGCGGCCCGGCAGCATCTCGGTCAGCACCAGCCGGCTGCCCGCCGCGCGGGCCGTCGCGTCCAGCAGCTGCAACGAGAAGTGGCTGTCGAAGTCCACATAGAGCGGCTTGTGGTCCGGTCGGCCACCGGGCTGCGCGGGTTGGCCGGGCTCGTCGCCGGCCGCCGGGGAGAGCCGGGTCCCCTCCGGGGTGGCGAAGACCCGTCGGGGCAGGTGGTTCGCCCGCCGCCACCGCTGCCAGGCCAGGAACCACTCGGCGTCGCCCTGCCCGGTGACGCGGGTGGGCAGGTGGCCGGGGTGCAGCTTCCACATCCGCCGTTGTAGCACCAGATCGCCGTGCACGATGCGTGGATAGCCGGCGATGCCCCGGCCGGGCAGCGGCACGTTCGTACCGGCCCAGAGGTCCGGCTGGGCCATGCCGAGGTAGGCGAAGGTGAGCAGCACCTGCTGCACCTCGGGCAGCGCCATCGGCAGCAGGAACCCGAGGTAGACCGGTATCACCTCGGCGCCGAGCCGGCGCGAGCGCAGCAGCAGCCGGTCCTCGGCCGGGTCGTGCTCGATGCTGAGGTCGTCCATCTGGATCTGCTCGGCCGGCGGCCGGAAGCTGATCTCGCCGGGACAGACCAGCTCGTGCGGGGTGACCGCCGGGTGCAGGTTCAGGTTGGTGGCGTCGTACCCGCCCTTGAGCTCGGCGAACACCACCCCGGGTGGCTGGAGCCGGGTGAGTTCGTCGCGCAGCGCGCCGGCCAGGTCGTCGGCGGCGAAGAGGTGGGCGAAGCGGGAGAAGAGCAGCGTCATCCCGGAGTAGATCCGGTTTACCACCACCCGGTCCCGTCCGCCCTGGTCGGCGAGCTGGAGGAAGAACGAGCGCGGGTCCAGCGTGCCGAGAGTCCGCGGGACCATCGCGGCGACGTCGGTCATGAACGCCTCGTCGAGGACCAGCTCCTCGGCGCCGGGCGGCAGCCGGTGATACGCCTCATCCATCCGCCGGGCCACCTCCGACCGGGCGTCGTCGAGCGCGCTGATCTCCTCCTGCCGGAACCAGTTCTCTTGCCGGACGTAACGGTTCTGCTCGTCGAACGCCCGGCGGCGCATCATCCGGCCGGTGTAGTGCTCGAAGAAGTCCTGCTGGAACTCGTGGGCGAAGGTGAGCAGGTCGTCGCAGCGTCCCCCGTCCCCGTGCCTGGCCCGGAAGAAGCCCTTGGTGGCCAGCCGGCGGGGCAGGTTGATGTCGAACACCGGCATGATCCGGGCCAGCGCGCGCAGCGGTGCCAGGACGTTCCGCTCCCAGCGGGCCCGGTCAGCGGTGACCGGGGCGTGGGTGTCCAGGGCGGCGTCCTCGTAGAGCAGGGTCCGCGGGGCCGGGACCTCGGGGCGGCCGAGGTCGCGGTGGGCGGCGACCAGCTCGTCGCGAATCCCGTCCAGCGCCCGGCGGCGCCCGTCGACGTCCAGGCTCGGATAGCCGGCAGCCAACCGGTTGGCGCTGGCCACCCGCTCGGCGAGCCGGTCGGCCCAGTCCCGGCCGATCCGGCGCAGCGCCAACCGGTAGCCCTCCACCGGGTCGTCGGCATGGATGTCCAGGTGCAGGGGCGGCACCACCAGCAGGCCGACCCGCAGCAGGTGATGCAGGTACTGGGCGATCTCGTCGGCGGGGCGGCCGTCGGTGCTCAGCTCGGCGACCAGCTCGGCCATCCGCCGCACCCGGCCGCCGCCGAGCGCGGCCAGGATGTCGTGCAGCACCCGGCCGGTGGGCAGCACGAAGAGCGACTCGTGGATCGACTCCAGGGTGATGGCCGCGTCGCCGTCCTCGGAGCTGGTCCGGCGGCGGCGCAGGTAGCGCAGCCGGCCGTGCGCGATCCGCCAGCCGGTCGTCACGGCCACCGGCAGGTCCGCGCGGAGCGTCTCGTCGGCCAGCACGATGCTCGACAGCCGGCCCAGGGCGGCCAGGTTGAGGCGGGCGCTGCCCCGCTTGGCCGTACCGCCGCCGTCGACCTGCGGGGTGACGTCGAGCAGCCGAGAGGTCCCGCTGCCGAAGGTGCCCACGTTCACCGTGGTCAGCCGGCTGAACGGGCTGGTCTTCGTGGCGGTGCGGTAGGCGTACTCCAGCAGCGATCGCTCCGCCCGGCGGGCCCGCTTGCCGAGCGGGCCGGTCGCGGCCAGGTAACCGGGGAGGTAGCGGTCCAGCGACGGGGAGGCGAGCAGGATGCCGCCGCGCAGGTCCGGGTCGTCGGCGAGGGCGCGCAGCGCGTCCCGCCGCCGGGCGAGTTCGTCGTCGAGCACGGCCGGGCCGGCGTCCAACTCCTGCTGGTACGCCGCGAAGGTCCGCAGCCATCCCGTCAGCTCCCGGTGGGTCTCGACCCCGAGCGCGCCCACCGGCCAGTCGGCGGGGTCGGCGGGACGCGGCCGGCGCAGGTTGAAGACATCCCGGCGGAGCCGGATGAGCCGCTGCCGCAACCCGTCGTCGGCCAGGTTCCGGGCCACCGCCGCCTGCAGCGCGTCGGCGAGGTCCCGACCGCCGCCGCGCAGCTGGTCCTCCAGGTCGAGCACCCGGCGCGCCCACGCGGCGGTGCGGTCGAAGGCCAACCGGTCGGCGACCTCGATCGGCAGTCCGGCGGTGCGCAGCATGAACACCTCGGGCATCCGCCAGGAGATCGCACTCGCCGGTGGTGCGGGCAGGGACACCGTCACGGGTCTCTCCTTCGTCTGCGGTTGGTCGGGGGCGCGGGCGCGCCGGCGCCGGTCGGGGCGGTCACAGCCGGTACGCCAGGTCGGCGGTGGTCTCCGGGTGCCGCCCGAGGAGCAGGAAGAGCACGGTCCGCTCGTCGCTGCCGGCCAACCCGAGGGCGGCGTCCATGGCGATGTTGTCGAAGCCGAGCACCGCGCCGCAGCCGAGCCGCTGCGCGGTGGCGGCGCAGTAGGTGCGCTGCGCGACGGTGCCGACCTCGGCGTTGAGAATCCGGTAGCCGCGCGGCCCGAACGCGTCGAGCACCGCGTCGAGCCGCCCGGAGATCGCGAGCACCGCGCCGACCTGGCCCATCGTGTAGTTGGTGAGAAAGTACTGCTGTTGCAGGAAGGCGGACATTCCGCCGTCCGGTTCGGGGCCGGCCGGCAGCAGCGCGTGCCGCCGCTCGCTGTAGGTGTATCCGCCGCTCGGCAGGCCGTCGACGTGGTTGGCGAAGACCCAGAGCCGGGTCAGCGCCGGCGCACCGTCGGGCCCCTTGACGTCCGCCGGGTAGCGGCGGCCGGCGGCGGCGAAGGCGAGCGTGGTGCCGAGGTCGTCGGCGGTCAGTTCGGGGGGCCGCCGGAACCGGCCGAAGCTGCTGGACCGAGTGGTCAGCACCGTCGACAGCGGCTGGTCGAGCCGGTCCAGCCGGGGCGTGGGCAGCGGGACCGCCTCACCGGGCAGATCCCGGGGACCGACCAGGTCGACCGCGTCCGGGATGGACGCGGTAGCGGCGGCCGCCCGGTGCACGGCGGTGACTGCGGGAAACGCCCGCACCCGGCGGGACCGTTCGAAGGCGGCGTACCGGACCCGGGGCGCGGCGGCGGCCCGCGCGCCGCCGCCGGCCCGCCCGGCCGGGGTCCCCCCGCCGGGTGCCGCCGGTTCCGCGTCCGCCCAGTCCAGCGGTACGACGGCGAAGATGCTCTCGGCGTCGCTGTCCAGGTCGAGCAGCCGGTCCAGCAGCGCCGGGTCGAACCGGAGCACCCGCCGCGCGGACGCCCCCAGCGCCGGCGCCAGCAGGTCCCAGCTGCCGAGCAGCGCGCCGAGATCCTGGGTGACCACGTGATAGCTGAAGCTGTTGTACTTGAACGAGTTCTTCCAGAACCGGATGCTGGCGAGCAGGTAGCTGTCGGCCGGGGGTTCGGAGGCCGACGCGTCGCCGGCGAGGGCGGCCCGGACGGTGCCGCTGACGTCGCCGAGCAGCAGCCGCTCCAGTACGTGGGCACCGGTGTGGTAGTGGTACACGCCCGGCAGCACCGGCCCCTCGCCGCCGGTCACCAGGTACAGCTCCACCGGGTACATCCCGCCGCCGGAGGCGGTGCCCCGCCCCCAGACCGCGTGTTCGAAGTGCGCCCGTTTGGCGACGTCCTGGTTCCAGTTGACCGTCAGCCGCCGGTCCAGCACCCCGTACGACAGCCGCAGCAGCGTCGCCAGCCGGGGCAGCGACCAGCCGCTGACCGGTGGCAGGCCGGCGCCGGTGTGCAGGTCCCGCAGGGTGGGCAGCTCGGGCAGGTGGGCCGGCAGCGGCAGGCGGGGCGCGTCCGGGTAGCTCTTGTGCCGGGAGGGTTGGTCGGCCCAGTCCACCTCGTAGTTGAGCGGTTCCATCGGGATCCGGGCCCGGCGGAAAACCGCCTCGGTGTAGTCCCGAACGACCTCGCGGGCCTCCTGCTGCATGGCGGCGCTCCTACGGGAAGGGGTGCGGGTGAGGGTTGCGGCCGGTCGCGCCGAGCCCGTCCGGTCCGTGCCGGCCGCGCGCCAGGTACCGCTCCAGCCGGGCGCTCCAGAGCACCCGCTGGCGTTGCCAGCCGAAGTCGATCGGCACCAGGCCCGGGGCCACCACGGCCATCGTGTGCACCCCGGCGACCTCCTGCTCCGGGCAGGTCTGGTCGACCGCGACGACGTCGTCGCCGAGGCCGGCGATCTCCCCCGCCAGGTAGGTCAGGTCGGCGCGCAGGTCGTCGTGGGCGGGGCGGGTGGCCAGCCAGTCGCCGTACAGCTCGGCCATCGGGCGCCGGGGCGGGTCGTCGAGGAGGAAGGCGGCGTGCCCCGCCATCTCCGGCAGTCCGTAGAGCAGCGCGTGGTGGCTCAGCTCGGTGACCCTGGTGTAGTCCCGCACCATCTCCCGCAGCTCCGGCTCACTGGCGGCGACCCGCTCGTCGAAGCCGGGGACGTAGGAGGCGGTCTCGCAGAGCGCCGCGCGAACCGCGTCGTCGGGGTCCAGGCTGGCGCCGGCGGCGAAGCAGAGCTGGCCGAGACCGCCGCCGCGCTTGACCGCGACCGCGGTGACCACCGGGACCGGCAGATCGGCGCGGGTGTCGAAGAGCCGGATGTCGTAGCCGAGCAGGTCGACTCGGTCGAGCATGAAGTGCACCCGCTCGTCGCGGCAGCTGGCCGGGTCGATCTCGGCCAGCCGGGCGGAGCCGTACCAGGCGAGCAGGAACGCGTCCCGCTCGACGAGTTCGAGCATGCCGTGCAGCATCGCCTCCTCGGGGCTGCTGCCGCTGGCGCAGCCGTTGGAGCACTCCTGGACGAACTTGCGCTGGTCGGTCCGGCGATCCAGGTAGTAGACGAGCTGCTCCGGGACGAGGCGCGGCCGGCCGTCGCGCAGCGACCAACCCCAGACCCAGTGCATCGGCTCGTCCGGGGAGTACGGCGAGTAGTAGAGCCCGTGGCCGTGGTAGAAGGCCGGGTGGTAGCCCAGGCCGGCCGGGTCCAGCGCGTCGGGGGCGAGGTTGGTGTAGCTGTCGAAGATCGCCGTCCGGCGGGCCCGCGGGAACTGGCCGGCATACCGCTCCAGGCCCTCGAGCAGGGCGTACGTCTCGCTGCCGCCGTAGCTGTTCGCGTGCCCGCTCCACCACATCTCGTGCAGGTCGTAGCGGCTGCGGACCCGGAAGTAGCCGGTCACCGGCGCGGTGGCGGTCGCGTTGTACGCCCGCAGCGCGTTGCCGCCCAGCGCCCCGACGATCGGGTTGGCCAGGGCCCCGACCGGCAGGTCCAGCTCGTCGGCCGACCGCAGCCGGTACGACGTCGGGCTGGGCTTCGGCCGGGGGGTCAGCGCGAGCACCGCCGCCTCGGCGGTGTCCGGTTGCGGGGCCGCGCAGGCCGGGCACTCGGAGTCGGCCAGCACCTCGACCACGGTCGTCTCCAGGGTGTCCATCCGCAGCTGGTGCAGCCGCCCCACGCCGGGCCGGCCGGGCCACGGCCGGCAGGCCTGGCGGAACAGCTGCCAGAGCGCTTCGACCGCGAACGGGGTCAGGTGCGGCAGGGCGGCCACCACGCCCACCCGCGCGCCGTGCTCCAGGGCGTGCCGCTCCTCGCGGAGCCGGATGGCCTGCCAGCGGCGCTGCACGCAGAGCGGGCAGGGGCCTGCCCGGCTCCCCGCGGCGTCGGACCAGCGGGGACCGACCAGCGCGGTCGCGCCGTGCAGCCAGATCGGCACCACCGTGCCGGTGAAGCCGTCGTCGGCGTCGGCGTACGCGTCGCTCAGGCCGAGGGCGGCGATCCGGACGGCGACCGCGTCGAGCTGCCCGCCGACGGCGATCGGCTGACTCTGGAGTCGCTCGTGGAAGGCCTCGCCGAGCTGCTTGAGGCTGGTGTCCCACCCGGTGGAGGTGGTCCGAACGTCGACGATCATGCGGTTTCACCTGTCTTCGTGCGGGGCGGGTCGGGACCGGGCTCCCCGCCGGCGTGGCTCGCCGGCGGGGACTGTCGCGGCGGGATCGGTTACCCGCCGCCGCATCCGGTGCTGGTGCTGCTGCTGCAGCAGCTCGACGTGCTGCAACTGCAGCAGCTCGAGCAGGAACAGCTGGAGCTCGACCAGTCCATGACCATCGCGTCGATCGCGTCGACGTCCTCGATCTCGAACGTCTCGGTCTCGAGCGCGCGAAGTTCCTCAGTCAGTTCCGGCATTTCCTCTACCTCCCCTCGGGGGTGTGCGGGCCGCGGCGTCGGCCGGCCGTCCGGAGCGGCCGGTGACACCGGGGCTCAGCTGGTGCTGCTGCAACTCGACGAGGTGCAGCTGCAACAACTGGACGTGCTGCAACTGGAGCAGCTGGAGGTGCTGGTGCTGCTGCTGCAGATGTCCATGAGGTCCGCGGACAGATCCGCGATGTCCTCGACCTCGAACGTCTCCGTCTGCAGGTCGCGCAACTCGCTGCGGAGCGAGTCGGGCAGTGCCACGGGTGCCAGGGGTTGTGTCGGCACGGGCCTCTCCTTGCGCCGCGATGAACGCCGGTCGTCGATGGTTCTGCGTCCGCACCACCACGGTGGATCCGGCGGAGGCACGCAGGGGCTGCTCGCCGGTGTGGGCCGGCGGCGGATGGTGCGTCGGATGCGTGTCCCACCAGGACCGGACTGCGCCAGTTTCGGGGTTCGACCCCGCCCCACCTGGTCAGCCGCAGCTGGAGGTGCTGGTGCTCGTGCTGCAGCAGCTCGACGTGCTGCAGCTGCAGCAGCTCGAACAGGAGCAGCTCGAGCTGGTCGCGGCGAGCGCCTCGCCGCCGTCCTCGACCTCTTCGATCTCGAAGGTCTCGGTCTCCAACTCGCGGAGTTCGTCGTTCAGGGTGATCGGCATGTTTCCACCTCCTTCCACGGTGCGTGCCTCGCTCGGTCCACTGATGTGGTGGCTCAGTCGGCCGTACGGCCGTGGTGGCGCAGCAGGACCACGCCGCTGCGGAAGGCTCCGCTGGCCCGGATGTCGCGGGGGGTGGTCTCGACCAGCAGCGCGCTGATTCCTTGCCCGGCCAGGGTGGCCAGGACGGCGTCCCGGTCGGTGCCGGCGGCTCGGGCTGGCTCGGCCGACGGCGCCCCGGCGGTGAGGGTGACCGGGTCGAGGTCCGCGAGCGCCGGTTCACCGAGGTCGGCCTCGCCGCCCTCGAAGTGCCGCACCTGGATCCGGCCGACCAGGTCGCGTACCGCGGCGAGCCGGGCGGCGACCGGATCGAAGCCGGCGGCGAGTCGCCAGTCCCGGCCCTCGCCGTCCGTTGAGCCGGTGACGGCGAGCACCGCGTGAGCCGGCGCTGCCGCGGGAAGCGCGAAGACCGCGAGCTGGTGCCCGAAGCGGTGGGCCGCCTTCACCACGAACGCGGTGTCGTCGTCGGCGACCAGCTCCTCCTCGCCCAGCCGGCCGAGACCTGCGGCGCCCCGTAGCACGGCGGTCAGCGCGTGGTACGCGAGCGCGTCGGCCAGACCCTGGTCGATCACTCCGTCGAGGCTGTCGGCGGCCACCGCGCCGGCGACGGTCCGCTCGGCCAGGGCGTCGCCGTTCGCGGCCGAGGTGGGCAGCGCCACGGCGGCCGGCACCCAGACGCTCTCCGGGCGGCCCAGCACGGTCGCCGGCAGCCAATGGACCGACCGCTGCGGGTCGTAGGGCAGCGCACCGCTCGCGGTATCCAGTTCGGTCCACGGCACCGGGCTCTCGCCCCGCTCGCGCAGCTCAGCGGCCGTGGCCCGGACGCCGGCGTCGGGGTCGGCGTACCGGGCGGCGTGCTCGCGCACCGCCACCCGGTAGGCGGCGAGCCGGGCGCTCATCACGGTGTGCACGTCGAAGGCGGTCAGCTCGCGGGGGCCGCGCCGCCCCGGCAGCCGCAGCCGGGCCGTCTTGAGCGGCGCCTGCTCGAGCGGATCGTCCACGAAGCGGGTGAAGACGCCGGCGTTCGGCGAGACCAGAGCCTGCGCCCGCTGGTACGTCTCGTCCTCGGAGCCGGCCGGCCCGGCCGGCGCGGGCAGCTCGACGTTCCGGCACACCGGGCACGCGGGGTGCGGCAGCACCGGCTCGCGGACCGCCTCCAGGGTGGACCGGTCGAGCAGCAGCACTCTGTCGGCGGTGTCCGGCCCGAGCGCCCCGGTGAGCACCCGGAACAGCTCGAACGCGGCGGCGTTGCCGAGCATCCGCGCGGTCACCTCGGGCAGCGGCGCGGTCTCGTCGGGACCGGCGCCGACGGCGAGCTGCCGCCAGAACTCGGCGGCGGCGGCCGGGTCGGCGCCGGCGGTGAGCCGGAGCTGGGCGCAGAGCCAACAGGGTGTGCCGCCGGACGGCACGGTCGGCCCCAGCACGGCGCGCTCGTCGTCCCAGACCACCGGCACCAGCAGCGGGCCGTCGCGGTGACAGGCGCGCGCGAGCGCGGCCAGCTGGGGCAGCCCGGTGCGGTCGGCGCAGTGCAGCACCGCGTCCGCCCCGGTCACGTCGACCGGCCCCGCGTGCGCCCGGACCTCCGCCGCCAGCCCGTCGGCGCGCAGCTCCGCCACCTCCGGCCGCAGCGCCTCGCCGTACCGGGTCGGTCCGTCGTCCGGGTACAGGTCGAGCTGGAGGCATCCGTTGCGCAGCAGGCCACTCGCCGCGGCGAGCAGGGTCGCTCCCCCACCGGCGAGCACGACCCGGGCGGTGTGGAAGCGCTGGAACCGGGCGGTGGGGTCGTCGGCGAAGTGGTCGACGAATTCGATCTGCGCGGCGAACCGCCGGGCGACCGGTTCGGCCAGCTCGCTGCGTCGTGCGGCGTCCTTGGCGAAGCCTCGGGCGAGCAGCGCGTTCACCAGGCTGAGCACGGTCTGCCGCTGTCCCGGGTCCAGTGACGCGGTGAGCTGCGCCAGGGTGTGCTCGCCGGTGAGGTACGGGCTCAGCGAGGTCAGCCAGCGGAAGGCCGACCGTCCCTTGACCAGGAACGCGGTGTCCGGCCCGCGGAGGTAGGCGCCGGCCGGCGCGTCCAGGAAGACCACGTCATGCCGCAGCTTGGGCCGCATTTCCAGGCTCTGTACACCGTCCGGCGGCAGGCTCATCCGGGCTCCTATGCCAACGATCACGGTCGACTTGAAAGTGCCTTCATGCTGCCCAAGATCAACTCATACGTCAACAGATTGTTTCGTGTCGGGTAGCGGCGTCGGTGAATTAACGGTCGTTGAGCTGGGCCGGGAACAAGAACTCCGGCCCGCACCGCGGCAGGGCCTTCCCGCGCCGATCAACCTCCGCTACGCTGTGGGCGTCGCCGGGCAGCACCGCAGGTCAGGAGCCTTTACATCGTTCCACGACCGACGGGGTGCAGGCCGGCGAGAGGCTGACTGCGGGTCGGCGGGCCAGCCGTTCGCAGCCTCTCGACTTTGCCTTAACGAACAGTTAATTGACCACGCGCAATTAACCCTGTGTCGCGGTCGGGAATTCGAAGGACCCTTGGATGAACGGTGCGGAAAATTCCGTCCTCAAGCCCCACCGCGTCGCCGATGGATTGCGACAATCCGATGGGTAATGACCGTTTCGCCATCGAATTGCACGAGGTGACCAAGCGTTATCCCGGCGGGATCACGGCGGTCGACGCCCTCGACCTGCGGGTGCCCCCGGGGCAGGTCTTCGGGTTCCTCGGGCCGAACGGCGCCGGCAAGACGACCACCATGCGCATGCTGGTCGGGCTGGTCCGCCCGACATCCGGCCGGATCCGAGTGCTCGGTCAACCACCGGGGACCCCGGCGGAGCTGGCCCGGGTCGGCGCATTGATCGAGTCGCCGGCCTTCTATCCACACTTGTCCGGAGTGGACAACCTGCGGCTGGCCGTCCGCTACGCCGGCGTCTCCGACAGCGCCGTCGACCGGGTACTGGCCGAGGTGGGGCTGACCGGACGCGGGCACTCGCCGTTCCGGACCTACTCGCTGGGCATGAAGCAGCGGCTCGGGGTGGCCGCCGCGCTGCTCAAGGAGCCCAGCCTGCTGATCCTGGACGAACCCACCAACGGCCTCGACCCGGCGGGCGTGTCGGAGATCCGGGAGCTGCTCCGCACGCTCGGCCGGCGCGGCCGCACCGTGCTGCTCTCCAGCCACGTGCTCGGCGAGGTGGAGCAGGTCTGCGACCGGATCGCGGTCATCGACCGCGGCCGACTGGTCGCCGACGGCACCCCAAACGAGCTACGCGCGGCGCTCGGCGACGGGGCGCTGCTCATCGCCGCAGACCCGGTGGACAAGGCGGCCGCCTGCCTGCGCGACCATCCGGGTGTCCGCGCCGTGGCGGTGGTCGACGGACGGTTGCAGGTCACCGCTGATCCCTCGCTGGCGGCGGCGCTGAACCGGCTGCTGGTCGAGGCGGACGTTGACGTACGGGAGCTACGACCGGTGCGCCACTCGCTGGAGGAGGCGTTCCTGGAACTGACCGCGCCGGAACGTGCCGACCCGGAGCGGGAGACCACCACGACGGGAGGCAGCCGGTGATCGACTCGGTACGCGCGGCCTGGTTCGCCGACCGGAAACGCCCCGCGGTCTGGACCGTCACCCTCACCTGGACCGCGCTGGCGCTCGCCTTCGGCGTCGGCGTCCCCTACCTGGTGCACCTCACCCTCGCCGGCGACCCCGAGCAGTCGGACGCCGCCGCTTCGCTGCTGGACGCCGTGCTGCCCGGCCAACTCGTCACCACCGGGATCGGGCTCTTCCCGCTCTTCGGCGGGGCGATCGTGGTGGTCCTCGGCGCCCTGGTCGTCGGCAACGAGTACCGGTGGGGCACGCTCAACCTGATCTTCACCCAGCGTCCCCGCCGGGCGCAGGTGCTGGCCGGGCACGCCGTCGCGCTCGCCGCCCTGACCCTGCTGCTGGCCGTGCTCACCTTCGCCGCGGTGGCCGCGGCCAGCACGGCGATCGCCCTCGTCGAGCGGCGCGGCCTGGCCTGGCCGCCGCCGGGCGAGCTGGCCGCGGCCGTGGCGGCCGCCTGGCTCATCTGCACGGCACACGCCGGCCTCGGCTACTTCCTGGCGATCGCGTTCCGCAGCACCGCCACCGCCATCGCCGTTGGTCTGGTGTGGACACTGGTGCTGGAGAACGCGGTGAGCGGGCTCGCCCTCGTGCTGAGCCCGCTGGCGGCGGTCCGCAACCTAATGCTCGCACCCAGCTCCGGCGCGCTGGCCGGGGCGCTGGGCGCCCGGTCCCAGTTCGACGGCGGCACCCCGGGCGTGCTCGAATCGGCCGGTGCCGCGCCGCCCGCCGTCGTTCTCGTGGGCTACGTGCTGCTCACCTTCGGGCTGGGTACCTGGGTGGCGGTGCGCCGGGACGTGAACTGACCGGAAGGGGTGTCGCGATGGACTTCCTCCTCGCCTTCGTGCTTACCGGACTGGCGGCCTGCGGTGGCTGGATCGCCTGGGCCGCCGTCCGGGGCTGGTCCCGGGCCGGCGACCGGAGGCACGAGCTGCGGCTGGCCCGAGCCCGGTCGGCGGCCGAACTGCGCCGGGCCGAACTGGCCGCCCAGGTCCGGGAGCTCGAACTGGCCAACGAGACCTACCAGGACTTCGTCCGGCGCCACCCGGAGCACTGACGGGCGGGCGGGACGACCGGCGAGCCCGGTCCGAGCGTGCCGGGTTCAGCCGTCGAGCCGGCGGACCATGTTCATGATCGTCTCGACCTGCGCACCACCCTTGATCGGGTAGTTCGTCGCGCCGAGGTAGCCCCACCAGTCCCAGCACCCGTTCGGGTTCGCGACCGAGGTCGTGGCCTGCGGATAGAGCACGATCGTGTTGTTCGTGTCGGCGTACTGGTTGAGGTTGGCCCGGTCGACGAAGGCGGTGCCGACCTTGCCGTACCCCTGCAGGCAGCCGTGCAGCGCGACCAGCAGCCGGCAGGACTGGCCGGCGGCGCACGACGCCGGGACGTAGGCGAAGCCTGCGGTGTCCATGCTGATGCCGTTGGCCCAGCCGTTGACCGCGAAGGTGTTCTGGGCGAAGCGGGTGAGCGTGCCGCGCAGCGGTCCCGTGTTCGGCGCCTGCACCGAGCCGAACAGCTTGCGCAGGAAGGCGCCCTGCGGGTCGGTGCCGCAGTCGTTGAGGAAGGGCGAGGCGGTCACCATGCAGCCGCCGGTGCCGTACGGGGTCACCCAGGCGTGGCCGGCGGCGGAGCCGCTGTCGTACTGCACGCTGGCGCCGAAGCGCTGGTGATAGCGGACCAGGTCGTCGGTGACCGACTTCTTCACCGTGTTGTCGGAGTTGCCGTGGAAGACGTAAGCGGGACGGGACGCGAGGTTGGCCACCGGGTCGACCCAGCCGTACGACGCCCAGGTGCGGGTGTAGGTCTCAAGGTTGGCCAGGTACGTCGGGTAAATGTTGTCGCCGCACGCGTAGAGGGCCTGGCTGACGGTGTTCTGCGCGCAGTAGTACGGGCCGGCGGCGAAGATCGCCGAGCCGCGGATCCGCCCGGAGTACGCCACCTGGAGCTGGGTGGCCAGGTACCCGCCCGAGGAGACCCCGGCGACGTACACCGCGGAGACGTTGTACGTGTTCAGCGAGCCGGCGACGGGCGGCACGGTGTACGGCGTGCCGGCCGCGTGCGCGGCGCTCGCGGGAGGCACGGCCAGCAGCAGGCCGACGGCGGCGGCCAGCGCCTTCCACCACACTCTCATGATCCACTCCTGTCGCCTGGCACCGGCGACGCCGGCGTGCGCCGACGGTACCGAGACATACATCACAGTCCATATGCGCGCGGCCCACACAACCCGCCCGGCGGGGATGTCGTCGGGCCACCGTGACCGCCGGCCGGGCCCGTGTGTCGGATTGGCGGCGACGGGTATCCGGAAAACGCCGGCAGACCGCCGGGCATCGCCGAACGCGGGGAGGCCACCCCCAGTGTCATCCGGTTCCGAGGAGCAGCGCGCACCCACCCGCGACCGCCTGGGACAGACCGAACGCCGCGAACCGGAGCGCTTCACCGAGCACGACGACGACGCGCTGACCGACGAGGAAGCCCGGGTGCCGGACACCGCGCGGACCGAGCAGGAGTCGCCCGGAGGTTAGCCTGCTCACTTCACGACGCGAAAGTTTGCACGGACTGAAAGATCGTTTCTAGGGTTGCCCGGTGACGGCCGAACCCTCCCCCGCCGCGCCCGGACTCCGGGACCGCAAGAAGCGGCAGACCCGCGCCGCGCTGGCCACCGCCGCGCTGCGGCTGGTCGCCGAGCGCGGGCTGGAGCAGGTGACGGTGGAGGAGATCAGCGCCGCCGCCGACGTCTCGTCCCGGACCTTCTTCAACTACTTCCCGAGCAAGGAAGACGCGCTCATCGGCGACCAGGCCGTGCAGAGCGCCCGGTTCGTGGCCCGCGTCGCCGAGGTGCCGCCGCAGGTGCCCGCCCTCGCGGCCATCCGGACCGCCCTCGCCGAGGTCATCGACGAGATGCAGGCCGAGCGTGAGCTGTGGCTGCTGCGGATGACGGTCGTCACGCAGCACCCGGCCCTGCTGCCGCGCCTGGTCACGGTGGGCGCCGAAGCGGAGCGGGCGATGATCGAGGTGGTGGCCGGCCGGGTGGGCGTATCCCCGGAGCACGGCTTCCCGACCCTGCTCACGACCGTCACCGGCGCCGCGTTCCGCACCGCCATGCTGCGCTGGGCCGCCGCCGGCGGCACCCGGTCCCTCGCCGACCTGGTCGACGAGGCGTTCGACGCGCTCGCCGCCGGGCTGGCCGATCCCGGCCCGAAGACCTGACCCCCCTGACCGCTCCCGCCACAAGTTGAGGAAACGATGTCCGCATCAACCGTGCCCGCCGATCCCGTCGAGGTCGGCCCGGCCCGCATGTCCCGCCGCGAGGTCCTGCAGGCCCTCTCCGGCCTGATGGTCGGCATGTTCGTGTCGATCCTCGCCTCCACGGTCGTGGCGAACGCGCTGCCGCGCATCATCGCCGACCTGAACGGCAGCCAGACCGTCTACACCTGGATCGTCACCACCGAACTGCTGGCCATGACGGCGACCGTGCCGCTCTGGGGCAAGATGGCCGACCTCTACAGCAAGAAGCTGCTCATCCAGTCGTCCCTGGCGTTGTTCGTGGTCGGCTCGCTGATCGCCGGCTTCACGCCGAACGTCGAGGTGCTGCTGCTCAGCCGGATCGTGCAGGGCGTCGGCGCCGGCGGCATGACCGCACTCGCCACCATCGTCATGGCCGCGATGATCCCGCCGCGGGAACTCGGCCGGTACGCCGGCATCTTCGGCGCCGTCTTCGGCGTCGGCACCATCGCCGGGCCGCTCATCGGCGGGGTCCTGGTCGACACGTCCTGGCTCGGTTGGCGCTGGTGCTTCCTGATCGGCGTCCCGTTCACCATCCTGTCGATCTTTTTGCTCCAGCGGACGCTGCACCTGCCGGTCGTCCGCCGCCAGGTGAAGATCGACTGGCTCGGCGCCGCGCTGATCACGACCGGCGTGTCGGTGCTGCTGGTCTGGTCGTCGCTGGCCGGCAGCAAGTTCGCCTGGGCGTCCGGCTGGACGGCGTTGATGGTGGCCGGCGGTCTCGCGCTCCTTGCGTTCGCCGTGTTCGTCGAGTCCCGGGCCGCCGAGCCGATCATCCCGCTGGACATCTTCCGCAACCGCACCGTCTCGCTGGCCACCGTTGCCAGCGTGCTGGTCGGCGTGGCGATGTTCGGCGGCACGGTCTTCCTGTCGCAGTACTTCCAGATCTCCCTGGGCAAGTCGCCGACCGTGGCCGGCCTGATGAGCCTGCCGATGATCTTCGGGCTGCTGGTCTCGTCGACCGTCGCCGGTCAGCTGATCACCAAGTACGGCCGCTGGAAGATCTTCCTGGTCGCCGGCGGCGCCGTCATGACCGCCGGGATGGTGCTGCTCGGCACCATCGACGCGCAGACCAGCGTCTTGGTCCTGTCGATCTACATGGCCGTGCTCGGCATCGGCGTCGGCATGCTCATGCAGAACCTGGTGCTGGCGGCGCAGAACGACGTGCCCGCCCACGAGTTGGGCGCGGCGACCTCCACGCTGACCTTCTTCCGGAGCATGGGCGGCGCGATCGGCGTCAGCGCGCTCGGCGCCGTGCTGGCCAGCCGGATCACCGACCTGATGGCCGAGAAGCTCGGGCCCGCCGCGGCCGGCGGGGATTCCACCGCTCAGGTCCCCGACCTCACCACGCTGCCCGAGCCGGTGCTCCGGATCGTGCAGGACGTCTACGGCACGGCCACCGCCGACCTGTTCCTGGTGGGCGCGCCGCTGGCCCTGCTCGCGATGGTGGCGGTCATCTTCATCAAGGAGAAGCCGCTGCACACGCTCAGCGGCGACGAGCGGCGGGCCCAGGAGGAAGCCGCCGCGCAGGCGGCCGGCGTCTCGCACTGAGACCCGGCCGGAAGCGGGTTCCGCGGCGCCGGCACCGCGCCGCGGAACCCCCTCCCGCCGCGGGGGGGGGGGGGGGGGGCGGCCGGGGGGGGGGGGCGGGGGGGGGGGGGGCCCGGGGG
>NZ_JBITFP010000029.1:0-32859 GCF_044456245.1 Micromonospora sp. NPDC051006 | reverse complement strand
CGCGCCCCCGGCCCCCCCCCCCGCCCCCCCCCCCCCCCCCCCCCCCCCCCCCCCCCCCCCCCCCCCCCCCCCCCCCCCCCCCCCCCCCCCCCCCCCGGCTTGCATCCGGTACCCGGGTACGGGCTTACCGTCGGAGGATGACCCGGAACGACGAATGGGCGCCACCGGCGTGCACCCTGCCCACCGCGGAGCGTCCGGTGCGGCTCACCGAGTTCGACGACCTCTTCACCTTCGCGCTGCGCGAGCAACGCCGGCTGGCGCCCACCCGGCTGCGGTGGTGGCTCGACCCGGCGGCCGGTCCCACCGCCCGGGACCTGGCGGGCCGGGAGAGCAGCTGCTGCGCTTTCTTCTCCTTCACCGTCCGGCCGGTCGAGGGAGCGGTGCGGGTGGACGTCGCCGTGCCGGCGGCGTACGTCGACGTCCTCGACGCGCTCGCCGCCCGGGCGCTCAGCCGGATGCCCCGGTGAACGGCCTGCGCAGCGGCCAACTGGCCGAGGCCGCCGGGGTGAATCCGCAGACGCTGCGCTACTACGAACGTCGCGGCCTGCTCGCCGAGCCGCGGCGCACCCCGGGCGGGCACCGGCTCTATCCGACCGAGGCGATCACTCTGCTCCGGATGATCAGAGCGGCGCAGCGCCTCGGGTTCACCCTGGACGAGATCGCCGACCTGCTCGCCACCGGTCGCCGCCACCCCGGCCGGCGCCCCGATCTCGGTCTGCGCCCCCGCGCCGAGGCGAAGCTGGCCGAGGTGACGGCCCGGATCACCGATCTGCGGGACGTCGCCGACTCGCTGCGTGCCGCGCTGGCCGCCGGCTGCGAGGACCTGGCGGAGTGCGCCGCCCAGCCGGCCTGCCCGATCCCGTTCCCCACGTCGGCGTCGGGGCACGATGAGCGGCGGCCCACTGCGACGACGTCCGAGGCGGTCGCCCACCGGGCTCGACCCCGCGGGGCAACAACTGCCCGTACCTAGGCTGAGTGGCATGTCGAGCTGCGCCGAGAGGAGTCTCGCCATGCAGATGCCCTGTCCACCAGCCGATGCCCGGCCCGCGCGGGAGCGGGCTGTCCCACTGCGCAAACTCGCCCTGATCGGTGTGGCGCTCGCCGTCGGCATCGCCGCCGACCACGACCCCGCGCTGGCTACCCAGGCGCTCCTCGGCCTGGTCACCTTCACCGCCCTGGACCGGCTGGACGCCTCGATCCGCTGACTCCGCCGCCCGTCCACAGCGGTTTCGGCGGCCGGTGGGCCCGGACGGGGACGGCCGTCCGAATGTCCTTGTGCTCGCGGGTACGCCCGTCGCGTCCGCGGTCGCGATCGTCACCGACGAGCTGTCCTTGCCGGCCGGTCCGTGGTGCCGATGCCGGCCCGCACGGGCGGATGCGGGCGTCCGGTCGAGAGCTGGATACCGATCGGGATCGTCGCGTTCCCGGGCCCGCGTCCGGTGCTCCTGCCCCGGCGTCGTCCCGGCGGCGGTGCTGGACATCGTGCGCGATGCCGTCGGCAACGTACGAGGAGAGACGGAAGCTGCGACCCCGGGCGAGCCCCGGCCGGGCGCCGGCACCCGGCCGGCCCGACGTGTGCAGCGGCCCGCACTAGTCGGGTCGCTCCGGTGTCACGTCCGGCGTGCCGGTGACGCTCAAGGTCACGACGGTACCGACATCGGAGGTGTGGACCGTGACGTCCTGGCAGAGCTGCCGCACCAACCAGAGCCCCCGCCCGCCCAGGGTGTGCGGCGTCGGCAGCCGGGGCGTGACGTGCGCCGGGATCCCGCCGCCGCTGTCGCGGACCGTGACGGTGACCGCGCCCGGCCCGGGGGTGAGGGTGACGTCGGCGGCGCCACCACCGTGCTGGATGGCGTTGATCACGACTTCGTTCACCGCGATGGTGAACTGTTCCGCGTGTTCGGGCGTCAGGCCGGCACGCAGGGCCGCGCGCGTCACCCGGTGGCGGACGTCAGCCACGCCGTGCGGCGTGACACCGCGTATCGTCGCCGCAGCCGGATCCTCATCCGGCTGATCGGCTGATGTCACATCCACAACATCCTCACCGCCGGAGCCTAGCCGCCACCAGCTCTGCGCGCCCGAGTCGCCGCAGTTGCCGGTGCCCCACTATAAAGTCAGCACGACCGTCCGGTCCGGGGACGCGAGAGGAGGAGTTCGGCGTGCCGCTGTCATTGTCCAGCCACCGCACGGCCGACGCCGCCACGATTGCCGTGCGGGGCGAGGTCGACCTCTCCACCGCCGACGACCTGGAGCGCGCGGTCGCCGCCGCGGCGCAGGAGGACGCCCCCGCGATCATCATCGATCTCGGTGGGGTGACGTTCCTGGACTCCGCCGGGATAAACGCCCTGCTCAAGGGGCGGCGGCTGGCCGACGGACACGGCAAGCCCTACCACGTGACCGGCGCCCAGGGTATGGTCCGTCAACTCCTGCGGATGACCGGTGTGTGGGAGCATCTCGCCACGCCGGCCAGCCGGTAGTGGTCGCGGCATGGACGCCGTCCGCCGGGTCGAGGATGCGATGGTGATGAGCGGCGACGTCCCACGGGCCGGCAGCGAGGAGAAACTCCGCCGGCTACAGACCATCACCGATGCCGCGCTGTCCCAGCTGGGTGTGGAGGATCTGCTCGACGAACTGCTGGTGCGGACCCGTGACCTGCTCCGGGCCGACACCGCCGCGATCCTGCTCGTCGATCCCACCGGCACCGAGTTGGTCGCCACCGCCGCGAGCGGCCTCGAGCAGGAGGTGCGGCAGGGCGTCCGGCTGCCGGTCGGCCGCGGCTTCGCCGGCTCCGTCGCCGCCCGGGGCGAGCCGGTCATGCTCGACCACGTGGACCACACCAACGTCCTCAATCCGATCCTGGTGACCCGCGGTGTGGTCTCCGTCCTCGGCGTACCGATGCTCAACGGGACCCAGGTCATCGGGGTGCTGCACGTCGGCACGCTGACCCCGCGACGGTTCACCCAGGACGATGTCGAGTTGCTCCGACTGGTGGCGGACCGGGCCAGCCTCGCCACCCAGGCCCGGCTGTCGCGGCTGGACCGCGCCGCCGCGGTGGCCCTGCAGCGCAGCCTGCTACCGGCCCGACCGCAGGCGGTGCCGGGGCTGGACGTCGCCGCCCGCTACGTCCCCGGCGCCGCGGTCGGCGTGGGCGGTGACTGGTACGACCTCTTCGCGCTGCCGTCCGGGCAGATCGGCTTCGCCATCGGCGACGTCGCCGGCAACGGCCTGAGGGCCGCGGTGGTGATGGGCCGCATCCGCAGCGCCCTGCGCGCCTACGCGTTGGAGACCGACGATCCGGCCGACGTGCTCACCCGCCTCGACCGCAAGGTGCAGCTCTTCGAGCCCGACGTCATGGCCACCGCGCTCTACGCCGTCCTGGACCCGAGCACCGGCGACCTCACCCTCTCCAGCGCCGGACACCTGCCGCCGGTGCTCACCGAGCGCGACGAGCCCTCCCGGTTGATCGCCGTCGCCCCTGACCTGCCCCTCGGCGCGTACCGGAACGCCCCCCGGCACAGCACCCGCATCTCGCTGCCGCCCGGCAGCTGCCTCTTCCTCTACACCGACGGGCTCGTCGAGCGACGCACCCGCCCGCTCGACGACGGCGTCGAACTGCTCCGCGCGGCACTGACCTGCGCGCCCGCCGACACGATGTGCACCACGGCGATGGCGGCGCTGCTCGACGAGGCGGCGGCCGTCGACGACGTCGCGGTCCTCGCGGTACACCGCACCGAGGAGGGGTCGGCGGCCTGAGCGCCGGCGACGTCCCGGCCACGCGTCGCGGGCCGCGGTGACCGTTTGCCCTCCCGATAGGCGGGTAGACGCCGCTATTCCTCGCAGAGAAAGGCCGCGAAGGTGGAGAACAGCGAGTTCATCGACTCGGTGGCGAAGCGCCTGCGCACCTCGGCCGAGCAGGCGACCGCCATCACGCGTGCCACGCTCACCACGCTGGCCGAGCGGATCGAGGGGGGCGAGGCGAAGGACCTGGCCGCGCAGCTCCCCGAGGAGCTGAGCGGGTACGCGTACGGGCCACCCGGTGAGACCGGCCGGTTCAGCTTCAACTCCTTCATCTCGCAGGTGAGCGGGCGCGCCGAGGTGGACGCCGCGGCCGCCCGGGACGGGGTGCGGGCCGTCTTCGACATCCTCCGGGAGGCCCTCCCACCCGGCGCGTACGACGACATCGTCACCCAGTTGCCCCAGGAGTTCTGGCAGCTCACCGACTCGGCGGGCCGCTACGACAGGCGCGGCGGCGGCTGAGCGCCCGCACCCGGTGCTCAGATGGCGGTGGCCTGGGAGACCTTCCACTCGCCGTCGACCGGCACCAGGGTGAGCACCACCCGGTTCTGGTCGACCTTCTCCCCCGCCGTGCTCACGTTGCGGCGGTACTGGTTGAGGTAGACGAGCAACTCCACCCGATCGGTCTCCGCGCTGACCACCCCGGTGACGGAGACCTCGGCCAACACCACCGCCTGCTGCTTGCCGGCCGTCTCCTTCAGGGTCACCGTGGTCCGCGCGTACTCCTCGGCGAAGGCGCCGGTGGCGAAGGTCCGCCCGTTCGCCACGCTCTCGTCGAACGTCCGGTAGTCGTACGAGAAGATCGCCTTGGCGGCGGCCGGCGCGGTGGCCAGCGCCTGCCGTACAGCCGCGTCGCGCCGCTCGGCGGCCCGGTCGCCGTACCAGGCGAGACCGGCCGCGACGGCCGCGAGCAGCGTGGCAGCCACCAGCGCCGGCACCAGCCGGACGCGGCGGGGTCGCCGGGTGGCGCGCGCCGCACGGCCGCGGCGCAGGAGTGCGGGGATACGCATCGAGGACCTCCTCCGGTCAGCCGACGAACTGGAGCTTCGCCACGAGCCACGCGCCCGAGTCCCGGTCGCGCACCAGGTCCAGCTGGATCCGGTAGTGCGACGGACGGCCGTCTGGTGCCTTGACGTTGCGGACGGTGGCGTCGACGGCCACCAGCGCGACCGCCCGCCGCCGGTCGCCGGAGACCAGGCCGGCGCGCAGCACCGTGCCCTGCGAGTCGACCTTGTTCTCCACCACGGCGGTGCGGACCTGCGCCTGCCCCCGGGTGAACTCCTCCTTGAAGTCACCCGTCGCGCCCGCGGTGATCCGTTGCAGGTCGCGGTCGACGCTGGCCGCGCTGACCGAGACGAAGTTGACGCTGGCCTGCCGGGCGGCGGCCAGCGCGGCCTGCCGGGCCTGCTCCGTGGCCCGGGCGGTGTACCAGCGGTGCCCGTAGACGCCGGCGCCGGCCAGGGCGGCGGCGAGCAGCACCACCAGCAGACCGGCCAGGGCCCGGCGTCGCCCCGACCCGGCCGGCGCGTCGGCGTCGCGGGCCGGTTCCCCGGCACCGTCCGGTCCGTCGGCGGTCGCGCCGTCGGCGATCGCGCCGTCGGCGTCGGGGTCCGGTAGGTCTTCGACCTCGGCCGGATCCCCGACGACGGTCAGGTCCGCAACCTCCGTCGGGTCCTGCACGGGCTCCCGGTCCAGCCGCCCCAACACCTCCTCGATGCCGCCGGCCGGCGCGGGCAGCCGACGGGTGACCACCCGGCGCTGCGCCGGACCGCCGCTCTTCGCGCCCTTGATCACCCGGAGCGTCCGCTCCCTGCGGATCGGCATGCCGCCACCTTCCTCTCCGACGCCGGTCACGGCGTCACCCCGGCGAGCAACAGCTGCTTCCACGACTGCTCCCCCGCCGTGCGGTACTGCCCGCCGGTGCCACCGAACTGCAACGGCCGGCCGTCCGGGCCGAGCACCAGGCCTGTCGCCGGGTCGTATCCGCCCGGGGCGGCCGGTCCGCCCACGGGCGGCGGGGCCGGCTCCCGCCCGGACGGTCGTGGCGCGTTGCCGGCGCCGCGGACGTTTCCGCCGGCCGCCCGGTCCCGGTCGGTGCAGCGGGTGCCCCCGCCGGCGTACACACAGGACGGCGGGTCGTTGACGTTGAGCACCAGGCCGAAGTGGGCGGTACCGTCGCCCGGGGTGACGGTGAAGCCACCGGCCACCGCGATCGGGTAGACCACCAGCAGCTGCTCGATCCCGGGCAGTCGGCGGGCGGCGATGCCGTTGACGGTCACCAGGTTCCCGAGCAGCGTGCCGACGGTCGGATCCAGCCCGCGCAGCAGTGCCCGCAGCTCCGCACCCGCGGGCGGGCCGTCGGCGAGCAGCCGGCGCAGGTCCGGGTCGGCGTCGCGGACGGTCTCCGCCAGCGCCGCCAGCCCCGCCGACCAGCGCCGCAGCGCCTCGGCCGACTCGGCCTGGGTGCTCAGCACCGTACGCCCGTCGCGGATCAGCGCCAGCGTCTCCGGCTGCCGGGCGGTGGCGTCGGCGAGCAGCGCGTCGCCGGCGTCGAGGATCCGGGCCAGCGCCTGCTCGTTGCCCTCGAACGCGGC
The DNA here is from genome assembly GCF_044456245.1 of Micromonospora sp. NPDC051006. Lineage (NCBI taxonomy): Bacteria > Bacillati > Actinomycetota > Actinomycetes > Micromonosporales > Micromonosporaceae > Micromonospora > Micromonospora sp. NPDC051006. The sequence continues at coordinate 26,470 of NZ_JBITFP010000029.1, read as the reverse complement.
GCCCAGTTCGCTGATCAGCACGGTCAGGTCGTCCGGGTCCACCGACCGGACCAGCGCGTCCAGGTTGGTCAGCAACGTCTCCGGGGCGAGCGGCACGCCGGTGCGCTCGGCCGGGATCACCGCGCCGTCGGCGAGGTACGGTCCGCCGTCGCGTTCCGGCCGCAGGTCGACGTACTGCTCGCCGACCGCCGAGCGGTGCGTCACGACGGCCCGCAGCGCGCTCGGAACCCGTACCTCCCGGCGGATCCGCAGCTGCGCCCGGACGCCGTCGTCGCGCAGGTCCACGGCGGTGACCCGGCCGACCGGCACCCCGCGGTAGGTCACCGGCGCGTTGGCGAAGATGCCGCCGGCGCGGGCGAGGTCGAGGTGGACGAGGTAGCTGCCGCCGAGCAGCCGGTCGCCGAGCCTGACATAGCGGACGCCGACGTAGGAGATGCCCAGCAGGCTCACCACGACGAACGCGAGGACCTGGAGCTTGGCGGTACGTCCGATCACGGCAGCAGCCCTCCGCCCAGCACGTCCGTCAGGTCACCGATCAGCCCGGTCACCGCGCCGGTCACCGGCAGCACGCACGGCGCGGTGAGCACGGTGCCGGGCAGCAGCTCCGTGCCCGCCGGGAAGGCGGTGCCCGGTGGTACCAGTCCCTTGGGCAGGATCAACCCGCCGAGCGGCACCTTCGAGCCCGGCTTGAGCAGCTCGCAGCCCTTGGGTAGCAGGCAGTCCTTCGGCGGCTTCCAGGTCGCCGGGAAGTCCTTCAGGTCGGGCAGGCAGCGCAGCAGCGGCAGGTCGGACCCGGGCCGGCTGCCATCGTCGGGGTCGCGGCCCGGGCGGGGACGAGGGGTGCCGCCACCGGCGGGCGACCGTGCTCCGGGACCCGTCCCGCCCGCTCGCGCCGCCGGCCCGGCCGGCGTCGGCGCGGCGGCCACCAGGTTGGCCAGGATGCTGGCGGCGTCCAGGTCGGCGGTGACGGCCAGGTTGACGAAGTCGCCGACGATCGCGCCGGTGACGTTCGGCGGGAAGGGGAACGACAGCATGAAGTCCAGCGACTTCGGCAGGTTGTCGCCGGCCCGGGCCAGCTGCTCCAGGATCGGTTGCAGCGCCCGTACGCTGGCCAGGGTGTCGTCTCGGCTGCGGTTGACCACTGTGGCGCCGACCCTGCCCAGCTCGCCGAGCGCGGTCAGCGCCTCGGTCAGCTGGGTGCGCTGCTCGGCCAGCACGGTCAGGCCCGGGGCAAGGGAGTCGAGCGCCTCGCCGACCACCTGCCGCTGCCGGCTCAACCGGTCGCTGAGCCGGTCCAGCGCCTCGATGGCCCGGACCAGATCGGCCTTCTGCCGCTCCAGCCCGCCGACGAACGTGTCGAGCTGGCCCAACGCGTCACGGACGGCCGGTTCCCGCCCGTCGAGGGCCTGCCCGAGTTCGGTGGTGATGGTGCGCAACTGGGCCAGCCCGCCGCCGTTGAGCAGCAGGCCCAGCGCCGCCAGCACCTCCTCGACCTCGGCGCCGCGCCGGGTGCGGGACAGCGGGATGACGTCGCCGTCGCCGAGCCGGCCCGCGTCGGCTCCGGTGGCCGGCGCGGCCACGGTCACGTACTTCTCGCCGAGCAGGCTGCTCTGTCGGACGGCGGCGGTGGCGTTGGCCGGCAGCCGCACCCCCCGGTCGATGCGCAGCCGGACCCGCGCGGTCCACCCGGCGAGGGAGATCTTCTCGACGCTACCCACGGTCACGTCGTCGACCTTGACGGCGGCCTGCGGCACCAGGTCGAGCACGTCGGTGAACTCGGCGGTCACCGTGTAGCCGTCCCCGGCCGGGGCGCCGCCGGGCAGCGGCAGGTCGGCCAGCTCCGGCAGGCCGCACCCGGCGGGCAGCAGCAGTACGACGAGCGCGCCCGTCCACGCCCGCAACAGCCGGTTCCTCACGTCACGCCTCATGCGACACCTCGCAGGATGCCGCCGAGGGTGAGGTCGCGGGTGAGGTCGGGGCCGCCCGGCGCCCCGTCGGGGCCCGGTCCACCGGAGGAGGGGACCGGAGGCGTTACCGGTGGGGTGGGGCCCTTCGGGGCGCCGGGCGGCAGCTTGAGGAGCTTGCGGAGCTGGTCGGTCATCGGCAGGCCCCGCGCGTGCAGGGTCTGGGCGAGCGCCTTGCAGGTCTCGGGGACCTTGGCGCCGGGCAGTTGGTCCACGATCAGCGAGCAGACGAAGCCGGCCGGGTCGTACGGGCCCATGACGTTGTCGCGGGTGTCCAGGGTGCCCGAGCGCGGGTTGTACGCCAGGGCGAGGTTGTTCACCGTCAGCGGCGCCACGTCGAGGATGTCGATGACCGCCTTCTGCTGGCGCACGAGCACCCCGGTGATGTCGGCGAGAGCGGCGACGTTGCCGGTCAACTCGTCGCGGTTGCTCTGGACGAAGGCGGTGACGTCGGCGAGCGCGGCGGCGAGGTTGCGCAGCGCGGCGGCCAGCTCGTCGCGTTCCCCGGCGAGCTGCTCGGCGACGTCGGCGAGCTGCTGGGAGAAGCCGCGTACCTGCTGGTCGCTGCGGGCCAGCGCGGTGGTGAACCGTTGCAGGTTGGCCACCGAGCCGAACAGGTCCTGCCGGCCGTCGGCGAGCGTGTCGAGCGCCCGGGACAGGTCGGCCAGGGTGCCGTGCAGCTCGTCGCCGTTGCCCTCCAGGTTGGCCCGCCCGGTGGTCAACAGGTCGCTGAGCGCCCCGTCGGCGTTGGCGCCCTGTGGCCCGAGCGCCCGATTGAAGTCGTCGAGCGCCCGGTAGATGTCGTCGATCTCCATCGGTGCGGCGGTGCGCTCGGCGGGGATCTCGGCGCCGTCGCGGAGCGCGACCCCGCCGGCGAAGGCCGGGGCGAGCTGTACGTACCGGTCGCTGACCACGCTGGGTGGAATGATCAGCGCCTGGGCGTCGGCGGGGACGCTCACCCGCGGGTCGTAGCGCATGCTCACCCGGACCACCCGGCCCTGCGGGGTGACCGACTCCACCTCGCCGACCCGCACCCCGAGCACCCGGACGTCGGAGCCGGGATAGATTCCGACGGCCCGGGTGAAGTAGGCGACCACCCTCCGCTGCGGCGACTCCTGACGCCACAGCACCAGGCCGGCGGCGAGCGCGGTCAGCAGCACCGTGGCGGCGGCGACCGGGCGGCGCCAGCGTCGGATCGGGCCGGGCATCAGCGACCTCCCGTCGGCAGGTACGGCTGGAGCAGGCCGCTGAGGTACGAGTCGAACCAGCGGCCGTTGCCGACCACGTTGGCGAAGGCGGTGACGAACGGCGCCATCCGCTGGACGGTCTGCTCCAGCTCGTCGCGGTTGCGTTGCAGGACGGCGACCACGTCGCGCAGCTTGCGCAGCGCCGGTTCGAGCTGGGTGCGGTTGTCGGCGACCAGCCCGGACAACTCGGTGGCCAGCTCGTCGGTGCCGACCAGCAGCCGGTGGATGGCGTCTCGGCGGCGGCTCACCTCGGCCAGCAGCGCCTCGCCGTCGGCGACCAGCCGGCGGAACTCCTCGTCCCGGGTGGCGAGCACGTCGGTGACCTGCCGGGCCCGACCGAGCAGCGCCCGCAGCTCCGCGTCCCGCTCGGCCACCGTGCGGGACAGCCGGGAGAGCCCGACCAGGGAGGAGTTGACGCTGCCGGGGGTGTCGGCGAAGGTCTCGGAGAGCGTGGTGAAGGCCGTCGCGAGCTGGTCGGTGTCGACCTGGTCGAGGGTGTCGGCGAGCCCGGTGACCGCCTGCACCACGTCGAACGGCGCGGCGGTGCGCTCCAGCGGGATCTGCCCGTCCGCCGGCAGCCGGTCCGGTCCGGCCGGGGTCAGCGCGAGGTACTTCTGGCCGAGCACGGTCTTGATCCGGATGGTGGCGCCGGTGTCCCGGCCGAGGCGGACGCCGTCGTCGTCGACCCGGAACCGGACCCGCACGTACGGCTGCGGGCCGGTGGCCAGCTCGACCGCGGTGACCGCGCCGACCCGGACCCCGGCCACCCGTACCTCGTTGCCGACGACGAGGCCGCTCGCGTCGTGGAAGGCGGCCTGGTAGGAGCGGCCGGTGAGCGCGGCCAGCCGGTCGAGCTGGAAGGCGCCGAGCAGGACGGCGGCGATCACGGCCAGCCCGACCGCGCCGACGACGACCGGATTGCGTTCCCGGAAAGGTTTCATCGGCTTCCTCCGGTGGCGCAGCGCGCGGCCGGGGCACTGAGGGTCGCCGGGTTGAGCGGGGCGTGGCCGGCGACCGCCACCCGTCCGTCGAAGTCGCAGAGGTAGAAGTTGAACCAGGAGCCGTAGGAGGCGACCCGGGTCAGCGACTCGTACCGCTCCGGCAGCCGGCCGAGCGTGCCGTCGATGACGGCGGCGTTGCGGTCGAGGGTGCCGGCGAGGTCGCCGAGCGCGCGGACGTCGGCGGCGAGCGGCGGGCGCGCCTCGTGCAGCAGCCCGGCTGTCACGTCGGTGAGTTCGCCGAGGTTGACCAGCGCGTCGCCGATGGCGGTGCGGTCGGCGGCGAGGCCGGAGACGAACTGCTGCATCTGGGTGATCGTCCGGTCGAGTTCGGCGTCCCGGCCGGCCAGCGTGGCCAGCACCTGGTTGAGGTTGGTGATCACCCGGCCGATGACGGCGTCCCGGTCGGCCAGGGTGTTGGTCAGCGACGCGGTCCGTTGCAGCAGGCTGCTGACGGTGCCGCCCTCGCCCTGGAACACCTGGATGATCTCGTAGGCGAGGGTGTTGACGTCCGCCGGGCTCAGCGCGGTGAACAGCGGCCGGAAGCCGTTGAACAGGGTGGTGAGATCCAGCGCCGGGGTGGTCTGGGCGAGCGGGATCAGCCCGTCCGCGCGCAGCGGACGGCCGTCCCCCGGCCCCTCGGTCAACGCCAGGTACCGCTGGCCGACGAGGTTCCGGTAGCGGATGGTGGCCCGCACGCCGGTGGCGACCGGCAGGTCGGCGGTGACCGTGAAGGACACCTCGGCGACGGTGTCGTCGACCACCCGGATGTCGCGCACCGTGCCGACCCGGACGCCGGCGACCCGGACGTCGTCGCCGGGGAGCAGCCCGGTGACGTCGGTGAACCGGGCCCGGTAGTCGACCCCGCCGGGCGGGAAGGCGCCGAGGGTCTGGGCGAGCAGCGCGGTGAGCAGCACCGTCACGGCGGCGAAGATCAGCAGCTTGACGAGTGGGACCACGGTCTTCCCGGTCATCGGGCGTTCACCACCCCACCGCGCAGCAGTGGCCCCCAGAGCAGGACCGCGATGTCCGGAACCTCCGCCGGCAGGGTGCCGGTGAGCGCGCCGACGAGCGGCTTGACCAGGGCGCGCTCCTCGCCGGTGCCGGCCTGGCCCATCTCCGGGGAGGCGCCGTCGCCGGCGGGGACGGCGGCCCCGGCCGGGCCGGCGGGCTGCTTGCCGGGCACGCCGACCGGCAGCAGCGGGCGCGGACGGGCGCCGGAGTAGTCGTAGCCGTCGTTGACCGGGTGCTCGGGGGCCGGGACCTTCGGGTGCGGCAGGCCGTAGCACTGTGGACCGTTGCGCGCGCCGTACACCGGCTCGTCCCGGCCCGGCTGGTACGGCCCGCCGTCCCGGGTGACCTCCAGGGTGATGTGCATCCGTCCCCCGGCGAAGACCTCCTCGACCCGGGGTTGCAGGGCGACCAGGCCGTCGACCAGGCACGGGTATTCGGGGGCGTAGGTGGCGAGCAGCTCCAGCACCGGCCGGCTGACCGCGCCGAGCCGGATGAGCTGGTCGCCGTGCCGGTCGAGGAAGCCCGTGGCGACCTCGGCGGTGCCGGTGGTGTCGGCGAGGAAGGCGGCGAGCTGGGTCCGCTGGTCGGTGACGGTGCGGGCGGTGACGCTGACGTCGCGCAGCAGGGCGAGCAGGTCGGGCAGCGCCGCGTCGTAGCTGTCCAGCACGGTCGCGAGCTTCCGGACGTCCTCGGCGATGGTGGGCATCGCCGCGTTGAGCTGCCGCAGGTAGGCCCCGAGCCGTTCGATGTTCGCGCCGAGCTGCTCGCCGCGCCCCTCCAGCGCGGCGGCGAGCGCGCCGAGGGTCGCAGCGAGCTGGTCGGGTCGGATCGACTGGAGCAGCGGCAGCGCCTCGTCGAGCACCCGCTCCAGCTCGACGGCCGTGCTGCTGCGGTCCTGGTCGATGACGGCGCCGTCGCGGATCGGCGCGGCGGCGCCGCCGGCGGGCGGGACCAGCTCGACGTAGCGTTCACCGAAGAGCGTCTTGGGCAGCAGGCGGGCGGTGACGTCGGCGGGGATCCGGCCGAGGGTGGCCGGGTCGAGCGCCAACCGCAGCACCGCGCCGTCGCCTCCGCTGCGCACCGAGCGCACCTCGCCGACCAGCACGCCGCGTACCTTGACGTCGGCGCCGTCGCCGAGCTGCAACCCGGCGCGGTCGGCGTGCAGGGTGACCCAGGCGACCGGGGTGAACGCCTTCCGGTAGTGCAGCACGGACGCGGTCAGCGCCGCCGTCAGCGCGGCGACGAAGACGATGCCGAGGATGCGATGTCTCATGCTCACCCCGCGATCCGGACGGTGGTGGTCGCGCCCCAGATGGCCAGGGACAGGAAGAAGTCGACGATGTTGACCGCGACGATCGCCAACCGGACGGCCCGCCCGACGGCGACGCCCACCCCGGCCGGCCCGCCGCTGGCGGTGTAGCCGTACCAGCAGTGCACCAGCACCACGATCACGCTGAACACCAGCACCTTGCCGAAGGACCAGAGCACGTCGCCCGGCGGCAGGAAGAGGTGGAAGTAGTAGTCGTAGGTGCCCGCCGACTGTCCGAAGTAGAAGACCGCGATGGTGCGGGTCGCGAGGTAGCTGGCGAGCAGGCCCACCACGTACAGCGGGATGACCGCGATGAAACCGGCGATCATCCGGGTGGTGACCAGGAACGGCAGCGACGGCACCCCCATCACCTCGAGCGCGTCGACCTCCTCGGAGATCCGCATCGCGCCGAGCTGCGCGGTGAACCCGCAGCCCACGGTCGCCGAGAGGGCCAGCGCGGCGACCAGCGGCGAGATCTCCCGGGTGTTGAAGTACGCCGAGACGAAGCCGGTGAAGGCGCTGCTGCCGATCTGGTTGAGCGCCTGGTAGCCCTGCAGTCCCACCTCGGTGCCGGTGAAGAAGGTGAGGAAGCAGATCACCCCGACCGTGCCGCCGAGCACGGCGAGCGCGCCGGTGCCGAAGCTGATCTCGGCGAGCAGGCGGACCACCTCACGCCGGTAGCGGCGCAGCGTACGCGGCGTCCAGGCGAACGCGCGCAGGTAGAAGGCGAGCTGACCGCCCAGGTCGTCGAGGAGTCGCAGCACCGCCACGTCAGCTTCCCTTCTGCGGTACGACCTGGAAGTACACGGCCGTGACGATGAAGTTCAGCGCGAAGAGGAGCATGAAGGTGATCACCACGCTCTGGTTGACCGCGTCGCCGACCCCCTTCGGGCCGCCCTTCGCGTTCATCCCCTGGTACGAGGCGACCAGCGCCGCGGTGGCGCCGAACAGCAGCGCCTTGACCTCGCCGACCAGCAGGTCGGGCAGCTGCCCGAGCGCCTGGAAGCTGGCCAGGTACGCACCCGGCGTACCGCCCTGCAACACCACGTTGAAGGTGTAGCCGCCGACCACGCCGACCACGCTGACCAGCCCGTTGAGCAGCACCGCCACCAGCATCGAGGCGAGCACCCGGGGCACCACCAGGCGCTGGATCGGGTCGATGCCGAGGACCTGCATCGCGTCCAGCTCCTCGCGGATCTTCCGCGAGCCGAGGTCGGCGCAGATGGCGGACCCGCCGGCCCCGGCGATGATCAGCGCGGTGACGATCGGGCCGGCCTCCCGGACGACCGCGAGCACCGACGCCGCCCCGGTGAACGACTGCGCGCCGAGCTGGCGGACCAGCGAGCCGAGCTGGAGCGCGATGACCGCGCCGAACGGGATCGACACCAGCGCGGCGGGCAGGATGGAGACCGAGCTGATGAACCAGGCCTGCTGGACGAACTCCCGGACCTGCACCGGCCGGCGGCCGAGCGCCCGCAGCGTGTCCAGGCAGAACGCGAAGAACTCGCCGGACCGGCGTACCGCGCTGACCGGGGCGCTCACCGGGTACCGCCCTTGTCGGCCAGCTCGGCGGGGCTCCGGTCCGGCTCCGTCGACGGAGCCTCGGCACCGGCGAAGGAGCCCGGCGGTGGGGTGACCCCCTGCTCACGGCACCACTGTCCCGCCGGGCGCTCGGCCCGCCGGGGCCGGCCGTCCGACGGCGGTAGCTGGAGCGGGATGGGCGGCAGCGGGGGCAGTTCGACGCCCGCCTGCGCCTCCGCCGCCAACTCCTCGGCGTCCTTCTCCTCGGCCATCCCGATCGGGCCGACCCGCTGGGCGTTCAGGAACTGCCGGACCACCGGCTCCGTGCTGGAGAGCAGCATCTCCCGCGGGCCGAACATGGCCAGGTGACCGTGGTAGATCAGGCCGATGTTGTCCGGCACCGTCCGGGCGGTGTTGATGTCGTGCGTGACGATCAGGAACGTCGCGTCGGTGCGCTGGTTGAGGTCGATGATGAGCTGGTTCAGGTACGCGGTGCGCACCGGGTCCAGCCCCGAGTCGGGCTCGTCGAAGAGGATGATCTGCGGGTCGAGCACGAGCGCCCGGGCCAGCCCGGCACGCTTGCGCATGCCACCGGAGATCTCGCCGGGCAGCTTCCGTTCGGCGCCGACCAGGCCGACCATGTCCAGCTTCTCGCCGACCACCGCCCGGATCTCCGCCTCGGTCTTGCGGGTGTGCTCGCGCAGCGGGAAGGCGACGTTGTCGTAGATGGTCATCGAGCCGAAGAGGGCGCCGTCCTGGAACAGCACGCCGAAGAGCTTGCGTACCTCGTACAGCGCGCGTTCGGAGAGCCGGGGCAGGTCACGGCCCTCGATGACGATCGAGCCACGGTCCGGGCGGAGCAACCCGACCAGGGTCTTGAGGAACACCGACTTGCCGGTGCCGGAAGGACCGAGCAGCACCGAGATCTCGCCGGCCGGCAGGGTGAGGCTGATGTCGGACCAGACCGGCTGCCCGCCGAAGGACTTCGTCAAGCCGCGCACGGCCACCTCGACACCCACGGTCCCCTCCCCTCTCGTCGGCTCCCGGTTGCTCTCGTTACTGGGGACATCGCGCCGGAGCGTCCGAATGCAACACACTTCTTTGGGGCACAGTCAGGTGACGCAGAGTGAGCTAGGCAAATCGGCGGCCGGCTCGATAGCGTGCCGTTAACCGGCCGGTAACGAAGGTGCCCCGCGACGCGATGACGACCACGATCGAGCCCCAGCTCGTCCGCCGGGCCGCCCAGGGCGACCGGACGGCCACCGCGATGCTGCTCGCCGACGTCCGCCCCGGGCTGGTCCGCTACTGCCGGGCCCGGCTCGGCCGGATCGGCGGCGCGTACACCACGGCCGACGACGTCGCCCAGGAGATCTGCATAGCCGTGCTGCACGCCCTGCCCCGCTACCGCGAGCAGGGCGTCCCGTTCTCCGCCTTCGTCTACGCCATCGCCGGGCACAAGGTGGCCGACGCGCAGCGGGCCGCGGTCCGGGCGGCCTCGCTGACCGCCACCGACCCACCTCCGGAGACCCCCGACGCGGAGCCGGGCCCGGAGCAGCGGGCGGTCGCCACCGACCTGGCCCGCCGGTTGTCGGGCCTGCTGGAGCGCCTGCCGGAGGCGCAACGGGAGATCGTCGTGCTCCGGGTGGCGGTTGGTCTCTCCGCCGACGAGGTCGGCGCCATCGTCGGCCTGTCCGCCGCCGCCGTCCGGGTGGCCCAGTCCCGTGCGCTGGCCCGGCTCCGTACCCTGGCCGGCGACTCACTGGACGAGGTGGCGGCATGACGGAGCAGACCCGGGCCGGCGGTGACGAGCTGGACCTGGCCACGATCGCCCGGGACGACCAGCTCCTCGACGCGCTGAGCCGGGGCGAGCCCGGGCCGGCCGGTGACGACGTCGCGGCGCTGCTGGCCGCCTGGCGGAGCGATGTCGACGGCGACCGTGAGCAGCGGCTGATCCGGGCGGGCGGGGAGGCCCGACCTCCGGTCCCGGCCGCCGGACCGCCGCCCGTCACCCGGGGCGCGCTGCGCCTCGCCGCCGCCGTCGTCACGCTTCTCGTGATCGCGACGGGGCTCGGGGTGGGCAGCCGCCACGCCGGCCCGACCAGCCCGCTCTGGTCGCTGACCCGGGTGCTCTACCCCGAACAGGCACAGGTACGCGGCGTCGAGGACAGCATCGCCCGGGCTCGCGACGCGGTCGCGGCGGGCCAGTTGGACGAGGCGCGGCACCTCATCGAGCAGGCCCACCGGGAACTCGCCGGGGTGACCGATCCGGCCGTGGTCGCACGGCTGCGCGCCGAGCTCGACGCGCTGGACCGCGAACTGCTCGCCGCGCTGCCGGCTCCGCCGCCCGCGCCGGTCCCCTCGGCCGGCGCTCCGACGCCCCGCCCCTCGACCGCCGTCCCCAGGCCGAGCGACAGCGGCGCGCCGACGCCGTCCGCGCCCGGGCCGGCGCCCTCGTCGGGCGGTCCGGGCCTGCCCGGGCTGCTCCCCCTGCCACCGTTGCCACTGCCCACATCGGACCCGGACAGCGACCCGCCGACCCTGCCGCTGCCCTCGCTGCCCGTGCTGCCGCTGCCCACCGGCATCCCGCTCGGCTGAAGTGGCCGGTGCGCGGGCCCGTCGGGCTTGTCAGGAAGATTCGCGTTCGCGGATGATGTGACCGGCACCACTGTTGCCGTACCTTCAGGGGGGAGGTGGGGATGGCAGCCACTCAGGCACCTGTCGCACACCGCGCCATGGACGGCCGGCGCTTCCTGCTCAGCGGCTCACTCGACTTCAGCGCGCCGTTCACCTCGGTGGTCGAACTGACCGTCGCCGGCCGCCCGCACGAGTTCACGGCCGGCTCGGTCGGCCTCGTCGACGACCTCGCAGCGGCGCTGGGCGCCACCGACTTCGACGAGGTGCTCAGCTACCAGGGCGGCACCCTGATGACGACCCGGGTGCGGTCGCACGACGCCCAGATCCGGCTCGACGAGGATCGGCTGGTGGCGGCGTGGCGCGGACGGCGCTACTGCTTCCTCACCCAGATCTACGGCGCCACCACGAACGATCTGCTCGCGATGCTGCGGACGCTGCGGATCGTCGAGCACGACGACGGTCTCGTCGTGCAGCCCAACGCCCGGGCCGGCAGCCGGTTCGCGGCGGCGGCAGCCGTGATCAAGGAGGTGCCCGGCCTCGGCCTGCTCGACATGACGCCGCTCACCGCCGAGCGCACCCGACAGTTGCCGACGTGGCGCGGGTTGGCCACCGGGGCCGGCGAACTCTTCCGGGACACCCTCTCCGACGGCCGGCCATACTTCGTCCTCGCCGCGACGGACACCTGGGTGACCGTGCTACCGCTGGCCGACACGACGGTCGACCAGGTGCCGGAGCTGGTGGGCCGGCTACGTGTGCAGACGGCCAGGTGAGGCGCCGTGTCCACCCTGGTCGCCAGCGTCGCGGCGTACACCGTGCTGCTCACCCTCCTCGTCGCCGTCGGTGAGCACCTGTCGAGACCGGCGGCGCTGGCGACGGCGTTGGCCGCCCACCGGGTGGTTCCCGCGCCGGCCGCTGTCGCGGCGGTCGTCATCGCCGCCGAGGGGCTGCTCGGCGCGGCCGGGGTGCTCGCCCTGCTCCGGGACGACGGTGGCCGGCTGCTGGGCGTGGTCCTGGCCGGCGGTGCCGCGCTGCTCGCCGGCTACGCGGGCTACGGCCTCTACCTGAGGTCGACCGGGCGGGCCGTCCCCTGCGGATGCTCGCGGGTCGAGGTGCCGATGAGCGGCTGGGTGGTGGCCCGCGCGGCCACGCTCGCCGGCGCGGCCCTGATCGGGTCGCTGCTCTCCGGCGCGGTGCTGCCGGTGTGGCGGGCCGACGCCGCACTCGCGGTCGTGCTGCTCGCCGCGGCGACGTTCACCGCGCTCCTGGCGCATCTGCCCGCCGCCATGCACCAGCCGAACGCGCAGCACCCGCCCACCCGGGTGGGACGAGGAGGTGTACCCGGATGAGTTTCCAGACCAGCGCGCTGATCCTGAGCTGGATCGCGATCCTGCTGCTGTCCCTCGTGGTGTCCGGCCTGGTCCGTCAGGTGCACGCGCTCGCCAACGGCAGCGTCGCCCGTCCCGGGTCCGTCGGCCTGCGGCCCGGCTCTCCGGCGCCCCGGTTCGGCGAGCTGGCGCCACCCGCCCCGGCCACCCTGGTCCTGCTCTTCCTCGACCAGGGCTGCTCGACCTGCGACCATCTGCTCGCCGAGGCCACCCAACAGGCCGACCGGCCCGACGTTGTGCTCCGGGTCCTCTACCGGGAGGCCGCCCCGCCGCATCCGGCCGACCTGCCGGTGACCGTCCTCGGCGAGCAGGCCGACCTGTTCGACCGCTACGACGCGATCGCCACCCCGTTCGCGGTCGTGGTCGACGCGACCGGGCACGTCCGGCGATCCGAAGCCGTCGGCTCCCGGGCAGCCCTGCGGCAGCTGCTCGATCAGGTCGACCACCCGTCCGGCGGCGCGGCCGCGCCGACCGTCCACCCGATCCAGCGGGGAGGCTCGCGGTGAGCACTCTCGACACCGTGCCCGCGCTGCGGGGGACGGACCCGGGCACCGGCACGGCGTCCAGGCGGCGCCCGCCGGCTGGCCGGGCCCGGAGCCGGCTCACCGAGTCGTGGGCGCTGTCCCGCCGCACGCTGCTGCAGGCCGGCACCGCGGTGGGCATGGCGGCGCTGAGCATCTTTCCGGCCGCCCGCCGCGCCTACGCCGACGGATACGACATCTACGGCAGCTGCCCGTCGTACGCCAGCGACCAGAACTGTTCGCCCGGCTGCGGTCCGAGCCCGATCTTCGCCGCCGCCTGCAACACCAGCGGCACGTACGCGGGCTTCCACAAGAACGACGGCACCACCTGGAAGCTGCGCCCGAACCAGTGCTACGCCGGCACGTACGACGGCTGGCTGTGGCGCTATCAGGGCGCCTGCGGCGCCTGCGCCTGTTCGGTCGAGCGGCGCTGTCACGACGGCTACCGGAAGACCAGCTCGGGCTGGGTCAGGTCGATCTGCCGCTGGAACACCGACTGCGGGTGCCTCACCTCGGTCAACTGGCCCAGCACCCGCCGGGGCCAGAGCGGCGCGAACGTCTACACCGTGCAGTACCTGCTGAGCGCGCGGGGCCACAGCACCACCAAGGACGGGGTCTTCGGCAGCGGCACCGAGACCCGGGTGAAACAGTTCCAGTCTGCCAAGGGCATTCCGGCGAACGGCGTCGTCGACGCACAGACCTGGCGCCTCCTGGTCTTCACCGTCTCGGCGACCGGCATCACGGTGACCAAGACCGTCGGTTCCCGGACGGTGGTGGTGCACTACCCCTACAACGGCGACGTCGTGCGGGCCGTGCAGCGCCAGCTCAACAAGCACGCGCACGGGCTCACCGTCGACGGCGTCTTCGGTTCGGCGACCGACGCCGCGGTACGGGACTTCCAGCGACAGAACGGGCTCACCGTCGACGGCATCGTGGGCGAGAGCAGCTGGCGGACGCTCACCGGCGGCGCCGTGTGACGGGTCAGCCGTCACCCGTCCGGCGCGTTCCACCGGTGCGCCGCTGGGCCACCGACCCGCTCGCCCCCGTCCTGGTGCTCGCCGTGGGCGCGATGCTCGCCGCCGCGTACGGGCACCCGCTCACCTGGGCGGTGCTCGGCGGGCTGGCCGGCTACACCCTCTCCGGCTCGGTTTGAACGCGCAACAGCGCGTACGCGCTGGCCTCGCCCGGGCGGCGAGATCGGAATCCGCAGGGGAAGCTGCTCACCCTGTTCGTCCTGGGGCTCATCGCCGGCGGCCTGCTCAGCGGGTTGGTCCTCGGTGCGCTCTCCGGGCTGTCGGCACCGTTGCCGCCGGCCTGGCGGTACGGGGCGATCGTGGGGGTGGCGCTGCTCGGATTGCTGCGGGAGACCGGGGTGGTGACGATCCGCATGCCGCAGAACGCCCGTCAGGTGCCGCAGGACGTGTTGCGGCGCAACCCCTCACGAGGGGCGCTGCGATTCGGCTTCGAGCTCGGCACCGGCGTGCGGACGTACGTCTCGGCCACCGCCCCGTACGTGCTCGCCGTCGCGGTTCTCCTCGGCGGCCAACGCCTGCAGGTCGCCGCGCTCGCCGGGCTCGGTTTCGGGGTGGGGCGCGCCGCCACTCCGCTCTTCCGCCGCGCCTCCGGCGCGGTCGAGGGCTGGGACGCCGACCTGCGGGCCCGGCTGCGCGTCATCACCGTCGGCGGGTGCGCCGTGCTCGCCGCCGGTTTCGGCCTGCTCTTCCTGCACCAGCTGTAGTGGCGGGAAGGAATTGTTGCCGCGCAGGGTGCGTCAGTCCGGCAGGCGGTCGAGCAGAAGACCGACGCCGACGGCCACCATGCCGAAGCCGGACAGGCGACTGACGACCCGGGCCGCGACGGGCCGGGCGCGCAGCACGGTCCGGGCGAGGCGCCCGATCAGCGCGTAGAACGCGGCACAGGAAAGGGTGAACATCAGCCCGAGCACGCCGAGCTGCACCGCGATCGGCCAGTCCCCCGCCGGATCGGTGAACTGCGGCAGCAGGGCGAGGAAGAGCAGCAGCGCCTTCGGGTTCAGGCCGCTCACCCCCACCCCACGCACCAGGATGGACCAGCGTCCGCGCGGCTCGGGCCCGTTCGGGTGCGCAGCCGTCGGGGCGGGACCGGCCGGGTTGGCGAGAGTGCTGGTCCCCAGCCAGATCAGGTAGAGGCCACCGGCGAGGGTGAGCACCGTCAGGGCCATCGGCGTACCGGCGACGAGCGCTCCGGTGCCGGCGGCGACCACCAGCGTCATCGCGGTGTAGCCGAGCACCAGACCCCCGACCGCCGGGGCCACCGGGTCGCCTTTCAGCGCGGTGCCGAGGGTGAACGCCCAGTCGGCGCCGGGGACGACGATGAGCAGGAGGGCCACCGTCCAGAAGGCGAGCAACGAGGTGACGGCCATGGGAAACTCTTCCATCGATGAGGCTGTTGATGGAAACGCTATGCGTCATCGGCCGGAAAGTGGTTCCATCTTTACCCTCTAAGCCCCGCTCTTTGGGAAGGATCTGCTGCGTGGACCGGATCGACCGGAAGATTCTTGCTGAGCTGCAGTCCGACGGCCGGCTCACCGTCACCGACCTGGCGGCCCGGGTCGGGCTGAGCGTCTCCCCCTGTCACCGCCGGCTGCGCGAGCTGGAGCGCGCCGGCACGATCCGGGGCTACCGCGCCGTGGTGAACCCCGCGGCGCTCGGTCTCACCTTCGAGGCGCTGCTCTTCGTCACGATGCGGCAGGAGGACCGCGACACGCTGCTCGGCTTCGAGGCGGCGGTCGCCCGGATACCGAACGTGGTGCAGGCCCAACGACTCTTCGGCGACCCCGACTACCTGCTGCGGATCGTCACCGCCGATCTCGGCGCCTACCAGCGCCTGGAGGACGACGTCCTGGCCACGCTGCCCGGGGTGCAGCGGCTGACCTCGACCCTGGTCATGAAGAACGTCGTCACCGAGCGTCCGCTACCCGCCTGAGCCTGGCCGCCGTGGCCGCGTCGGCCAGGGCGGCGCCACCGTAGCGCCCCTCGACGAACAGCCCGATCCCGGTCAGCGGCGTCCGGCCGCCGCGCCCGCGGGGTCGTCCGCGGTGGCCGGCACGACGCCGTAGAGCAGTCGCAGGGTCGCGTCGGTGAGCTCGTCCAGCAGGTCGTCGTCGGACTGCTCGTTTGGGTGGGCGAAAGCCTGCGCGAACATGAGCAACCGCAGGTTGACCACCATGAAGGCGAGCAACTCGGGTCGCGCCGGCACGGTGCGGCCCGAGCGGGCGTCGCGCTCGATGCGCCGCCGCATCGCGCCGCACCCGGTGGCGAGCGCCTTCTCCCGGACGGCGAGCACGTCGGGCCCGGGGTCGGGGGAGAGGAAAGCCTCACTCAGCCAGCGACCGTCGACCTTCCAGCGCTTCAGCCCACTCGCGAACCCCCGCCGCAGCGCGGCGCGGTCGAGGCCGTCCGACTCCAGCCACTCGCTCATCTCCTGGTCGAACGTGCCGCCCGTCTGGGCGCACACCTCGGCGAGGAGGGCCTGCTTGGACTCGAAGTAGAAGTAGAAGCCGGAGCGGGTGATGCCGGCCGCGGCGGCCACCTCGTCGATGGTGATCTGAGCCACCGGCCTGCTGCGCAGCAGACCCACGGCGGCATCGAGCAACGCCCGCTCGCGTTGATCACCCTTGGTGGGCCCGCGTCGGCCTCCGGAAGCTGCCATGCCGCCACTCTACCTCGCGTCAAAGGTAGTCGACGTCACGTCGAATTTTTTTGACGCCGCGTTGAAAAAGCAGCTCGTCCGGCCTAGCTTTGGCGCGTCGCCAAGCGAAAGTGAGTCATCACGATGTCGAACCCGGTCGATCACCGGCCCGCCTCCCGGCTACTGCTGCCGGTCGCCGCCTACGGCGTGCTGCTGCTCACCGTCCTGCAGTCGATGGTCGTGCCGATCCTCAGTCAGATCCAGGTCGCACTGCACTCGACGGCCGGCGCGGTCAGCTGGGTCCTCACCGTCAACCTGCTGGCCGCCGCCGTACTGACGCCCGTCCTGGGCCGGCTCGGCGACCTGCGCGGCCGGCGGGTCGTGCTGCTCGCCGTGCTCGCCGTCGTGCTGGCCGGCTCGTTGCTCGCCGCCACCACCGACAACCTGCCCCTGCTGCTGCTCGCCCGCGCGATGCAGGGCGTCAGCTACGCGCTCTTCCCCCTCGGCATCGGCATGCTGCGGGACGAACTGCCGCCGACCAGACTCACCGGCCCGATGGCCATCGTGAGTGGCGCGGTCGCGGTCGGCAGCGGCCTCGGCCTGGTCGCCACCGGTCTGCTGGTCGGCGACGGCGGGAACTACCACCGGGTCTTCTGGCTCGCCAGCGCGCTGAGCGTGCTCGGACTTGTCGCCACCTGGCTGGTCGTACCCCGTCGCCGGCCCTCCGCCACCGGCCGCATCGACTGGGCCGGCGCCGGCCTGCTCGGCGCCGCGCTGGTCCTCCTGCTGCTCCCACTGGAGAAGGGGAACGACTGGGGCTGGAGCTCCGCCCGGGTCCTCGGGATGTTCGCGGCGGCGGTCGCCGCCTTCGCCCTCTTCGTCCTGGTGGAACGGCGCGTCGCCCAGCCGCTGGTCAGCCTGCGCATGTTCAGCCACCGCCCGCTGGCCATCGCCAACCTCGCCGGGCTGCTGCTCGGCGCGCTGATGTTCGTCGGGTTCCTCACCGTCTCGGCGTTCGTGCAGACGCCACCCGCCCTGGCCGGGTACGGCTTCGCCGCGACGGTGCTCGCCACCAGCGTGGTCTATCTGCTGCCGGGCACGCTCAGCGGTGTCATCACCGCGCCGCTCGGCGGCCGGCTCGTCGCCCGGTACGGCGCGAAGCCGACGCTGGCGCTCGCCCTGATCCTGCCCGCGGGCGGGTTTCTCCTGCTGGCCGTCCTGCACTCCGCGACCTGGCAGCTCATCCTCGGCGCGTTCCTGATCCTGAACGGCGTCACGCTGGGCTACGCGGCCCTGCCGGCGCTGCTGGTCGCGCACGTCACGCCCGCCGAGACCGGCATCGCCAACAGCGTCAACTCGATCGCCCGGTCGGTCGGGAGCGCGATCGCCAGCGCGCTGGTGGTGACTATGCTCAGCCGCAACCCGGTGCCGGGCTTGCCGGTGCCGCTGCCGCAGGTGTCGCAGTACGTCGTGCTCCTCGCGGTGGCCGCGGCCGTCGCCGCGCTGGCCGCGGTGCTCGTCGTCGTCGGACTGCCGCGCCGTGCGCGCCCGCTGGTGACGCCCGCCCAGGTCGAGGCGGAGGACGTGCTCGGCGCCGCCGGGCTGGACATTCCCGCCCCGCTGCGCCCCGCGCCGGCCAGCTGACCGAATCGCCCGACCGGCCCGGGCTCGCCAGGCCCGGCACGGACGCGGCCCGGCACGGCAGCGGCCAGGCACGGCAGCGGCCAGGCACGGATGCGGCCGGCTCGGGCGCCGACCCGACACCGGCGGTGCCCTGCCCGGTACGACGCGGGACAGGGCACCGCCGGGGACGGGCTGGTCGGCGAGTGGGGAGACTGGCGGCATGTCCTCGACGATGCTGGTGCTCGGGCCGAAGCTCTGGGTGGCGATGGCCGCGCTGGCCGCCACCGCGGCGGCCGTGGCGACGCTGGGGCGGCTGGGGCACGGCCGGCAGATCCTGGTCGCCGCCGGCCGCGCGGCGGCCCAACTGACGGCCGTGTCGCTGCTGATCACGGCCATCGTCGCCTCGCTCTGGGCGACGGCCGGCTTCGTCGTCCTGATGTGCGTGGTGGCGGCCGGCACCGCCGGCCGGCGGATCACCAGCGGCGCGCGCGGTTGGTGGGCGGGGGTACCGATCGTCGCGGGCAGCCTCGCCGTCGTGGCGGGGCTGCTCGTCGCCGGCCTGGTGCCGGCGCGCGGGATCGCGGTCATCCCGGTGGCCGGCATTCTGATCGGTGGGGCGATGACCGCCACGTCGCTGGCCGGCCGGCGGGCGCTCGACGAGCTGACCGGCCGGCGGGGCGAGGTCGAGGCGGCGCTCGCGCTCGGCCTTCTGCCCCGGGACGCGGTGCTGCTGGTGTGCCGGTCGGCCGCCGCCCAGGCGCTGATACCGGCGCTGGACCAGACCCGCACGGTGGGTCTGGTGACCCTGCCCGGGGCGTTCGTCGGCGTGCTGCTGGGTGGGGCGAGCCCGCTGGCGGCCGGAATCACGCAGCTCTTCGTGCTGATCGGGCTCCTCGCCGTGGAGGCCGTCGCGGTCGTCATCACCGTCGAGCTGGTGGCCCGGGGTCGACTGCGCCCCGCCGAGCCGGTGCCGGCGCTGGCCGGATAGCACCGGGCTGGCGCGCGTCGATCCGGCCGTCGGCCCGGTCCACGCGGACGGTCGGAGGCCGCGGGGCGCGACCGGAACTCGTTGGCTTTCCGCCGGGGCCCGCCTATGGTGGGCGGATGCCACTGGTCGGTCCGGGTGCCGCCACCGTCACGACGTTGACGGCGGTTCACGCTGCCCACCGGTCGGCCTCCGTCTCGCTGCGGGTCTGCCCGTCCGCCGGTGGGCGCCTCGTGCCCGCCCGGGTCACCCGAGAGCTGGCAACGTGCGCCGCGACCGGCCGTGGCCCACCGGCGAATCCGTTTACCACCGCAACGGACGCCAAGGGCGAAGCTTTCCGCTTCGGCCCTTTTTCTTTTTCCCCAAGGAGATCACCATGAGCAGCGGCATCGACCAGCGGGCCGAGCGGGACCGGCTCGCCGATCTACGAACGTCCCTCGCCAAGGAGTTCGAGGCCCAGACGGCCAGACTCACCGAGCTCACCGCCGACACCGGCGACCCGGGCCAGGACCACACCCAGTCGGCGCTCATCGCGGCCACCCGGCAGAGCCTCGACGAGGTCGCCGGCGCGTTGCGCCGCATCGCCGACGGCAGCTACGGCGTCTGCGAACGGTGCCAGGGCGACATCCCCGCGGAGCGGCTCGAGATCCGGCCGCAGTCCCGCTTCTGCGTGCCCTGCCAGCAGAAGCAGGGCCGCTGACTGGCGGGGGCCGCCGTGCCGGCACGGGCACGGCGGCCCCACGGGCGGTCGAAGAGTGATCGCCGCCGGATGGTGATCAGGCCGGCCGTCGTGAAGATCCTCTGAGTCGGGCGACGAGAATGTCGCACGCTCCGGAGACGGCGACGCTGGCCTACGAATCCGCCCTGGTGACGCCGCCGGAGCATCCCGCGCCGGCCGGACCGTCGGCGTGCTGCGCGCAGGCGTTGCCGGACCCGGCAGGGTCCGCCTCGCCAACCAGCGCCGCGAGCGGCGCCCGACCGATCGGGGTGGACCGCGACGAACGGATGGTCGCCGGTCCGCGCCGACCGGGATCAGCGGACTGTCCGCCGCCCCGGCCTTCGTGCCGGGGCGGCGGGCTGCTCAGCAGCGGGGTACGCCGGGGATGTAGCCGCTCTGCCCGGTGTAGACGTACGCGTCGGAGACGTAGCGGTTGGTGCCGATCCGGTTCCAGACGTTGGTGGTGCCGTACGGTCCGGTGACCGTGCTGCCGGCGGCCTGGCAGTAGATGCTGACCGTGGCACCGTCGGCGACCGTCCCGACGACCGGATAGCTGGCGCCCGGCCCGGAGCGGACGTTCAGGTTGGCCGAGGAGGTGTCCACCGTGCCGGAGCCGATGCCGGTGACGCCGTTGACCAGCTGCAGGTAGTAGGTCCAGTTCCAGTTCGGTCCCGGATCGGTGTGGGTCGCGCCGGGCACCTCGACGTGCCCGATGATGTGCGCCCGGTCCCGGGGGATGCCGTACTTGGCGGTGAGGCTGCGGGTGAGCGCGGCGGAGGCGCGGTACATCGCGTCGGTGAACCAGGCGGGGTTGTCGACGTACCCCTCGTGCTCGATGCCGATCGACTGGGTGTTGTAGGTCCAGTTGCCGGCGTGCCAGCCGATGTCCTTCTCCCGGACCGACTGGGTGACCGCGCCGTCGGAGGAGCGGAAGGTGTAGTGCGCGCTGACCTTCGCGGCCGGGTTCTGGAACCAGCTGATCGAGCCGGCGTACGAGCCCTGCGTCATGTGGATGACGACATAGCGGATCGGGTGGCTGGTGGGCCGGCTGGCCACGGTGTAGTTGCTGGTGCTGGCAGGCGCCCACGCCGCGGGCGCGTAGTCGGTGCTGAGGGTGCCGATGTCCGTCGGCCCGGCGGCCCGCTCCAGCGGCCCCCGCTGCGGGACGACCGCCTGACCGGCCACCGCCACACCCCGCTCCGAGCTGAAGCCGGTCCGCAGCAGGTCGTAGACGGCGTCGGCGTAGAGCCGGGCGACCGACTGGTCGCTCGCGCCGCCGTAGCGGGCGACCGGCCCGTACCACCGGCCGGCGTCGTCGCGGTCGGTCGCGGTGAGGCCGGCCTGGTCGGCGTACCCGCGCAGCACGGCGGCCGCCCCGAGCACGTTCGCCGCCGGGTCGGTCCGCAACACGGCCGGGTCGAGGCGGGTACGGGCGGCCGCCTCGTCGAGGGTGCGCAGCCGCGGGTTGCGGACCAGGTGCATCAGCCCGTACCCGCCCGCGGCGCTGGGCTCACCGGCGTGCATGTCCAGCCGGGTCTCCGCGTAGCCGAGCGCGACGAGCAGGTCGCGGGGCACGTCGTAGCGGTCGGCCGCGGTGTCGAACGCGGCGGTCAGCGGTCCGTCCGGGGCCGCCGCCCGGACCGGGTCGGCGGCACCGGGCGAGGCGGTCGCGAGCTGGCCGGCCAGGGCGGTGGTCAGGGCGAGCAGGCCGCCGAGCAGGAGCCGGGCCGGGCGGGCGGGAGGTGCTGCGGGCATGTGCCACTCCTTCCTGAGGTCGGCCGCCGGTGTGCGCCGGCGGCCGACCGAGGGTCACGCTGGTCAGCACCAGCCGTTGATCGGACCGTTGACCCCGGTCCAGAGGTACGCGTCGGAGACCCAACTGCCGTCGCTGAGCCGGTCCCAGAGCGCGGTGGTGCCGTAGCGCCCGGTGTGCGAGGTGCCGTTGGCCGAGCAGGAGACGGTGACGGTGCCGCCGTCGGCCAGCGAGCCGAGCGCGGCGTACCCGGTGCCCGGCCCGGCGCGCCGGGTCAGTGACCCGCCGCCGTTGGCGTCGACGACGCCCTGGTTGAGGCCGAGCGCTCCGTGGTTGTAGATCGCGCCACCGACGCCGGTCCACGCCGAGCCGTGCCGGGCCCCGCCCTGGTAGGCCGCGCCGCCGTTGGCGAACGCCCACTTGCCGATGTCGTGCCCGGCGATCGGGACGTAGCTGTTGTTCTGTCGAAGTCCGAAGTGGACGTGTCGGCCGGAGGCGGCCCCGCCGCAGGTGACGTCGGTGCCGGTGTAGCCCAGGAAGGCGCCTTGCGCGACGCTCGCCCCGTTGACGGCGATGTTGCTCCACAGGTGGTAGTAGTCGGTCGCGTAGCCCCGGTCGTGGATGACCCGGATCCAGCCCTGACACATGGTGTACGCGGTGCCGGCGCGGGCGGCCCGGACCACCTGGTCGCCGCCGGCGAGGTCGATCGAGCTGTACGGCGATTCGCTGCCGCCCCAGCCGTGCGGGCCACCGCTGAGCGTCCAGGTCTGCCCGACCGCGAACGGCAGCGCCATCCCGGTGCGGTAGTCCCCGCCCGCGTAGAGCGGCGCGGGCGCGGTGCCGAAGACCCGCTTCTCCTCCCCCGTCACCAGGGGCGACTCGGCGGCCATCGCGCCGAACGCCGCCTCGCCGTCGAAGGCGACCCGCCAGCCGCCGGGCTCGGCACGGGCGACGAAGACCGCGCCGGTCGGGTGGGCGTCGACCCGGTGGGGCGCCAGGGCCACGGCGGTGCCGAACGCCCATCCGGCGCCGCTCCGGCTGACCGTGACCCGGGTCTGCGGGTCGGCGTGCCCGGCGCGCGCCGGCCCGCGCAGCCGGTCGGCGACGGCGTCGGTGAGGGTCGCGGTGGTGGGCGACGGCGCGGCGGGCGCGGCGGTGGCCGGCCCGGCCACGACCGGGCCGGTGAGCGTCAGCAGGGCCAGGGCCGCGCCGCCGGCCCATCGTCGAGTGCGCATCTTCGGCGACCTCTCTTCCTTCGCGGTTGGGTTGGTCAGGCCGGCACGACGGTGAGGTGCGGGCCTGCGGCCGGCGGCTGACCGGCGAGACTGAGCAGGGTGTGCCCGGTCGCGTCGTCGACCACGGCGACCCGTACCGACTCCGGTGCCGGCTCGACCAGCGGCACGGCGAACACCGCGGTCACCGCCCGGCCCTGGTAGCGCGCGGCGTGCCCCACGAAGCGCCATCCGCCGTCGTCCCAGTGCTCGCGCACGTCGGAGCGGAGCAGTGGCGCGACCCGCCGGTAGGCCTCACTGAGCTGGAGCTGCTGCACGCTGGCGAGCAGCGGCACGCCGGAGCCACCACGCAGCGGGTGGGTCAGCCGGACGCGCAGTTGGCGCAGCGGCAGCAGCCAGGCCCGGTCCAGCTCCGGCGAGAGGGCGACCACCGCCGACAGCTCGACCAGCAGCACGGCCGCGCCGGCCACCGGCCGTCCGGAGAGCGCGGCGAGCCAGCCGCCGGTGGCCAGCGTGCCCAGCCCACCCGCCGCCGCCAGCACCCCGGCACGGATGAGGCTGCGTCCGGAGATCGGGGTCGCCTGGGCGCTCAGGCAGCCGCAGGAGGATGTCGGCGCGGCCCGGCGGGCGTAGCCGAGGTAGCCGAGGAAGCCGACGGCCAGCACGGTGGCGGCGACCGCCTCCAGCCGCAGCACGGGCGGCAGGAGGAGCAGCGCGCCGAGGGTCAGCTCGACCCCGCCGAGCAGCCGGTACGCGGGCAGCGCCCGACGCTGCCCGAGCAGCCGGGGAAGCACCGAGCGCTCGACGGTCGCGGCGGCGTGCCGGTTGAGGAGTTTGACGCGGGCGGACCAGAGCAGCACCATGCCGACGACCAGTGGTTGCAGCGCCGCGATCATCTCGATCATGGGTTCTCCCCTCGGGTGGGTCGCCGGCGACGCCCGGGCGGTGGCGGCCGCGTGGCTTCGCGCCGCCCGGGTGTCGCGCGGTCAGGCGGCGGCGTAGACGGTGGCGATGTCGATCTCGTTGGTGTCCGGGTGCCAGGCGCCGAGGACCTGGACGTGCCGGCCCACCCGCAGCAGCGACATGTCGCTGACCGCGGGCGTGCCGTTGTAGACGGCGGCGGAGCGGTCCGGCACCACGTGCGCGACGATCCGCTGGCCCTTGTGGTCGAGGTGCAGCAGGTTGCGGCCGACCGAGGCGATGTGCCCGTGCAGGTTGACGATGTTCACCCAGACCGAGTCGGCGGCGAGCGTGCCGTCGGGCAGGCGTACGCCGCGGGCGTAGAGCCCGTCGCCGACGGCGACCCGGTCGAAGGTGGTCGGGTGCAGTTTCCAGATGCTCGTGCCGTCGGTGATCCGGATCGAGTGCAGGACGGTGTCCGAGCCGGTGACCAGCAGCATGCTGCCGGAGATCTTGCTGATCCGCCCCTCGGCGAAGTTCGGGTCCGGCAGGCCCGGCCCGACTGCCGTCGCCTCGGCGGCGAAGGCCGCCTCGGGGGCGAGCGAGCCGAGTCCGGTGGCCCCGACCACGCCGCCGAGCGCGGCGGTGGCGAGCAGCCGTCGACGGTCCATCGTCTGGTGCATGGTGGCGCCCTCCCGTTCAGACGGTGTCGACCGAGCAGGGCCGCAGCCCGGTGGAGAGACTGGCGATCACGCTGTACGCCGCGGGCGTCAGGTCGATGATCCGGTTGCTGCCGCAGGCCGAGCCGCAGCAGGTCCGCTCGCCGCAGAACAGGTCGGTCTGCGGCCCGCAGTCGGCGATCGTGGTGCCGATCCGAGCGCCGTTGCACAGGTTGGTGGTGTAGTGCCGGAAGCCGCAGCCGCGGCGGCTCATCCCGGTGACGCCGCAGGCGTCGGGGCGGGTGATGGCCAGGCAGGCGTCCGAGGTGTTGGGCCAGGCGTGCTGGTAGTTGCCCGATCTGCAGGTGCCGCAGGCGCCGCCGCCGGCGGATCCGCACGGGCCCCAGGCGCTGCCGCAGCAGAACCAGGACACCTCGCCTCGCAGAGCTGCCATGGGTGCCTCCTTCCAGAGACAACAATTGACAGTGATGGATATAGACGGAGATTGTTGTGTTACAAACCATCGAAGTCAATCAGTACGACGAAGATTTCCTTCAACCGAATCCGACGCCACGTCGTGGTATGAGCCAGCTGGTATAGAGACAGCTCTATCGATTGCGCATAGGTTGGCGCTGACCTGCCCGCGGCGAACCCAGCCATGCCGCGGCCACCCGCAAGGAGGCACGGATGAGACGAAGCCTCGCCGCCGCGGCAGCAGCCATCCTGCTGCCCGTCGGTGCCCTCACCGCAGTGGCGTCCCCCGCCGCCGCGGCGCCTAGCAGCCCCGGTGTCGCGGCCGGGCCCGACACCACGTCGTCGCCGATGCTCGCCGCGATGCAGCGCGACCTCGGTCTGACCGCCGAGCAGGTACGCGACCGGATCGCGAAGGACGAGAAGGGCAGCCGCACCGACGCCGCCCTGCGTCGGTCGCTCGGCGGCGCGTACGCCGGCGGCTGGCTGGCCGGTGGCGCGCTCGTCGTCGCGGTCACCGACCAGACCGCGGCCGACCGGGTCCGGGCCGCCGGCGCGCAGCCGAGAGTCGTCGCCCGCAGCGGCGCCGAACTCGACCGGATCAAGTCGACGCTCGACCGGCACGCCGCCAAGGCGCCCGCCGCCGCCGTCCCCGGCTGGTACGTCGACGTGGCCACCAACACCGTGGCCGTGCTCGCCCGCGGCGACACCCGCGCGGCCACCGCCTTCGTCCGGGCGAGCCGGGTCGACACCGCCGCCGTCCGGGTGGTCGGCACCACCGAGGCCCCGCGCACCTACTACGACGTCCGGGGCGGCGACGCGTACTACATGGGTGGCCGCTGCTCGGTCGGCTTCTCGGTGACCGGCGGCTTCGTCACCGCCGGGCACTGCGGCACCACCGGCACCGCGACCCAGGGCTACAACCAGGTCGCGCAGGGCACCTTCCGCGGCTCGTCGTTCCCCGGCAACGACTACGCCTGGGTGCAGACCAACTCCAACTGGACCCCGCAGCCCTGGGTGAACAACTACTCCGGCGGCAACGTCACCGTGGCCGGCTCCACCGAGGCGGCGGTCGGCGCGGCCATCTGCCGATCCGGCTCGACCACCGGCTGGCGCTGCGGCTCGATCCAGGCCAAGAACCAGACGGTCAACTACGCGGAAGGCTCGGTCAGCGGCCTGACCCGCACCAACGCCTGTGCCGAGCCCGGCGACTCGGGCGGCTCGTGGCTCTCCGGCCAGCAGGCCCAGGGCGTGACCTCCGGCGGCTCCGGCAACTGCACCTCCGGCGGCACCACCTACTTCCAGCCGGTCAACGAGATCCTCTCCGCGTACGGCCTGACGCTGCGTACCAGCGGCGGCGGTGAGCCTCCGCCGCCCACCGGGTGCAGCGGCTACGAGTCGACCTACACCGGCTCGGTCTCCTCGGGCCAGAGCGCGATCCAGCCGAACGGCAGCTACTACTACTCGTCGGTCTCCGGCACCCACCGCGGTTGCCTCGACGGCCCGACGGGCGCCGACTTCGACCTCTACCTGCAGAAGTGGAACGGCGCCAGCTGGGTCGACGTCGCCGGGGCGTACACCCCCTCCCCGGACGAGACGCTGAGCTACACCGGCACGGCCGGCTACTACCGGTTCGAGGTGCACGCCTACAGCGGCTCCGGCAGCTACTCGCTGGGCATCACCAACCCCTGAGCCCGGCCTGCGCGCCCGGTGCCCCCCGGGTCGCCGCGGTCGTCGCCCGGTGACGGCGGGGTGCGGACCATCAGGTCCGCACCCCGCCGCTCGTCGTCCGGGGCGCAAACCGCAGGCCTGCAAAAGTGGATGCGCAGATAACC
This sequence comes from Micromonospora sp. NPDC051006, assembly GCF_044456245.1. NCBI lineage: Bacteria > Bacillati > Actinomycetota > Actinomycetes > Micromonosporales > Micromonosporaceae > Micromonospora > Micromonospora sp. NPDC051006. The sequence continues at coordinate 32 of NZ_JBITFP010000029.1, read as the reverse complement.
CAAGAGGAGACCACACATGGCGGGTGTCGACC
>NZ_JBITFP010000028.1:0-85575 GCF_044456245.1 Micromonospora sp. NPDC051006 | reverse complement strand
TCTGCGCCCGCTCCCCGGACGACAACCGTCTCCCCGACATGAACCCTCATCCTCACGAAGATCCACCCCGTTGCAACAACCCCTTGAACCCAAGCCACTGTGACACCGCCGTTTCGCCGACCTGGAGTCGATCGAGGGCTTGTCAGGCGGCGGGCGGCGGCGCGAAGACGCCGACGTGGTTGCCGGCCGGGTCGAGCAGGTGGGCGAGGGTGAGCCCGTTGCCGTTCGTCTTCACCGGCACCAGCACCTTGCCGCCGGCCGCCTCGGCCCGCTGGCAGGTCTGCGCGACGTCGGCGACCTGCACGTAGAAGATCGCGTAGTTCGGCCCGACTCCACCGGTGTCACGGATCGCCCCACCGATGCCCTCCCCGGCGCCACCCTCGGTCGTCCGGTACGACGCGCCGCCGGCGCCCTCCTCGGTGAAGCTCCAACCGAACAGGTCGCCGTAGAACCGCTGGGCCTCGTCGGGCTGCTCGGTGCCGACCTCGAACCAGGTGACGGCGTTGCTGATGGTCATGTCTGGCCTCCCGTTCCGCGCGCCGGCCGGTCGGCCGGCGCCGTCGGGAACCACTCTCGCGACCGTCCGCGACAACCCCCTGTCGGTGTTTCCGAACCGATCTGTGCGCGCCGGCCCGCCGGTGGCGTCGGTCAGATCAGGCTGAGCTGGCGGACGCGTTCCTGCGGGATGTCCAGGCAGTCGGCGTCCAGCTCCCGCTCGGGTACCCGCTCGGCCAGCGAGGTCACCGCGCGGATCCGGTCGGTGCGAAAGGCGCGGACGCCGCCGCGCAGCCGGCACCAGGCCAGCAGGTACCAGTGTCGGGGGTTGCCGAGATAGCCCAACGGCTCCACGTCGCGCAGCGAGACGGCGCCGTCGCGGTCGGCGTACCCGATGCGCAGCACCCGCCCAGCGAGCACCGCGTCGGCGACGGTGGCCGGGACGGGCGCCACCGGCCCGTCGCCGATCAGGTGCACCCGGCTGGCGAGCCGGTGCGCGTCGGCGACGTCGGCGGGCGACATCACGGCGACCAGCTTGCGCAGCGCGGCGCCGGCGGCCGCGGCGAACGGGGTGCCCCGCAGCCGGTGCAGGGCCACCGCCATCGCCACCGCCTCGCCGGCGGTGAGGTTGACCGGCGGCAGGGTGCGGACGCGGTCGAGCACATAGCCGCCGGTACGGCCCGGCTCGGCCCAGATCGGCACGCCGGATTCCTGGAGCGCACCGATGTCGCGCTCGATGGTGCGGCTGCTCACCTCGAAGCGGGCGGCCAGCCAGCGAGCGCTACGTGGGCGCGGCGACACCGCGCGCAGCTCCTCGACCAGGGCGTAGAGGCGGTCGGTGCGGTTCACCCCCGGAACCTACGTCCCCGGTACGACGCAACCGGCCAGCCTCCGCGGCGCCCGCCGGCTCAGGCGACGCGGGCCGGCTCAGGCGGTGCCGGCCCGGCTCAGGCGATGCGGGCCGGCTCAGGCGATGCGGGCCGGCTCAGGCGATGCAGGCGCAGACGATCAGCGCGGCGCCGAAGTGGGTCGCGGCGCTGACCCGGGCCGCCGGGTGCGGCTCGTCGGAGCAGATGATCTCGCCCAGCCGGCCCGGGGTGAGCAGGTCCAGCACGAAGAAGGCCAGCGCCATGATGCCCAACCCGACCAGCCCGAAGATCACCGTCGAGGCCAGGCCCTTGCCGAAGTCGCTGTAGCTGGTCAGGATCGCGGTGAACACGATGCCGGCGATGCCGAGCTGGTTGGCGGCGAGCAGCAGCCCCGCGTTGCTGTTGCGCCGCACCCAGATCAGGTCGCGCAGCCGGCCGGGGGTCAGCAGGTCCACCAGCAGGAATCCGGCCGCCATCAGGCCGACGCCGACGACCCCGAACACCACGCTCTGCCAGGCCCCGCTGAACAGATCCTCCAGCACCGACTGCCTCCCGACCTCCTACGCCCGGCGGGGGTGCCGGCGGCGTTGGTGATCGAGACGATAGCGGCAGCGCGCCACCGCCGGCAGCCCCGTGCGCCGCCGGCGGTGGGGCCGGCGCTACAGGGACAGGTAGCGCTGCCGCTCGTACGGGGTGACCTCGCGGCGGTACTGCTCCCACTCGGCCCGCTTGTTGCGCAGGAAGAAGTCGAAGACGTGCTCGCCCAGCACCTCGGCGACCAGCTCCGAGTTGGCCATCACGTCGATCGCCTCGGACAGGTTCTCCGGCAGCGCCTCGTACCCCATCGCCCGCCGCTCGGCGCTGGTCAGCGACCAGACGTCGTCCTCTGCCCCCGGCGGCAGCTCGTAGCCCTCCTCGATGCCCTTGAGGCCGGCGCCGAGCAGCACCGCGAAGGCCAGGTAGGGGTTGGTCGCCGAGTCCAGCGAACGGACCTCGACCCGGGCCGAGTTCGGCTTGCCGTACGCCGGCACCCGGACCAGCGCGGACCGGTTGAGGTGCCCCCAGCAGACGTACGCCGGGCTCTCGGTGATCCGGTCCGGCAACGCCAGCGGGAAGAGCCGCTTGTACGAGTTGACCCACTGGTTGGTGACCGCGGTGTATTCCCGGGCGTGCACCAGCAGACCGGCGATGAACGCTCGGGCCACCTTGGAGAGCTTCATCGGGTCGCCGCCGTCGTGGAAGGCGTTGCGCTCCCCCTCGAAGAGCGACAGGTGGGTGTGCATGCCGCTGCCGGGCTGGTCGGTGAAGGGCTTCGGCATGAAGGTGGCCTGCACCCCGGTGGAGAGCGCCACCTCCTTGACCACGTGCCGGAAGGTCATGATGTTGTCGGCGGTGGTCAGCGCGTCGGCGTAGCGCAGGTCGATCTCCTGCTGCCCTGGTGCCACCTCGTGGTGGCTGAACTCCACCGAGATGCCGATCCGCTCCAGCGCCAGCACCGCCTGCCGGCGGAAGTCCCGGGCCACCGCGTGGGTGGTGTGCTCGAAGTAGCCGCCGGTGTCGACCGGGGTGGGCAGCGAGCCGTCCTGCGGGCCGTTCTCCAGCAGGAAGAACTCGATCTCCGGGTGGGTGTAGAAGGTGAAGCCCTTGTCGGCCGCCTTGGAGAGCATCCGGCGCAGCACGTGCCGGGGGTCCGCCCAGGACGGCCCGCCGTCGGGGAGCAGGATGTCGCAGAACATCCGGGCGCTCTCGCCGCTGACCCCACCCTCGAACGGGAAGACCTGGAAGGTGGTCGGGTCGGGCATGGCCACCATGTCGGACTCGAAGACGCGGGCGAAGCCCTCGATGGCCGAGCCGTCGAAGCCGATGCCCTCCTCGAAGGCCGCCTCCAGCTCGGCGGGCGCCACCGAGACGCTCTTCAGCGTGCCGAGCACGTCGGTGAACCACAGCCGGACGAACCGGATGTCCCGCTCTTCCAGCGTACGGAGGACGAACTCCTGCTGACGGTCCACTTCCACCCCTCGCGACACTCTTGTCCGCCTCCGGCGGGGCCGGTGCGGCCTGACGAACCAGTCTTCACGTGCCTGGTTACGCCGACGTTACGCGACCCACCCGGACCCGTCCTGCGGTGTCCCGCCGCCCCAGGTCCCGGCGGTGACCGGCGGGTGGCCGGCGTCTCCGACCGCCGACCGTGTCGCCCCCAGCGGGCTGGGGCAAGATGAGGACATGCCCACCCTGCGTATCGCCCTGTCACAGGTCAACCCGACCGTCGGCGACCTCGCCGGCAACGCGCAGCTTGTCCGCAGCTGGACCCGCCGGGCCGCCGACGCGGGCGCCCAGCTGGTCGCCTTCCCCGAGATGATGCTGACCGGGTACCCGGTTGAGGACCTGGTCTTCCGCCGGTCCTTCGTGGCGGCGTCCCGGGCGGCGCTGGACCGGCTCGCCGCGGACCTCGCGGCCGACGGGCTGGGTGACCTGCCGGTGGTGGTCGGCTACCTTGACGCGGACGGCCCGCCGCAGGTCAGCTCGGACGCCGAGCCGGGCCGCGGGGCGCGCAACGCCGCCGCCGTACTGCATTCCGGCACGGTGGCCGCCACCTACTTCAAGCACCACCTGCCCAACTACGGCGTCTTCGACGAGGACCGCTACTTCCTGCCCGGCGACATGCTCACCGTGGTGCGGATCGGTGGGGTGGACGTCGCACTGACCATCTGCGAGGACCTGTGGCAGGCCGGCGGCCCGTTCGCCGCCGCCCGGCAGGCCGGGGTCGGCCTGGTCGTCAACATCAACGGCTCGCCGTACGAGCTGAACAAGGACGACATCCGGCTGCCGCTGGTCCGGCGCCGGGCCGCCGAGGCGGGCGCCGCCATCGCGTACGTCAACATGATCGGCGGCCAGGACGAGCTGGTCTTCGAGGGCGACTCGATGATCGTCGCGGCGGACGGCGAGCTGCTCACCCGCGCCCCGCAGTTCGTCGAGCACCTGCTCGTCCACGACGTGGAGCTGCCCGCGGCGGGGGAGCCGGTTGCCGACGGCACCCAGATCGCCGATCGAATGCGGGTGGTCCGGGCGACGGTGGGCGAGAGCCTGCCGACGCCGGCCGGCCCGACGGCCGTGGGCGGGCTGATCGAGCCGGTCGCCGACGAGGCCGAGGTCTGGCAGGCGCTGGTGCTGGGCCTGCGCGACTACGTCAACAAGAACCACTTCCCGTCGGTGGTGCTCGGCCTCTCCGGGGGCATCGACTCGGCCGTGGTGGCCGCGCTGGCCGTGGACGCGCTCGGGCCCGACCGGGTGGTCGGGGTGTCGCTGCCCAGCCAGCACTCCTCCGAGCACTCCCGGGAGGACGCGGCCGACCTGGCCAAGCGGACCGGCCTGGACTTCCGCATCGAGCCGATCCAGCCGATGGTGGACACCTTCCTGGCCAACATGTCGCTCTCCGGGCTCGCGGTGGAGAACCTCCAGGCCCGGGTACGCGGCGTGATCCTGATGGCGCTGTCCAACCAGGAAGGCCACCTGGTGCTGACCACCGGCAACAAGAGCGAGCTGGCGGTCGGCTACTCGACGCTGTACGGCGACTCGGTGGGCGGGTTCAACCCGGTCAAGGACGTCTGGAAGACGTTGATCTGGCGGCTGGCCAAGTGGCGCAACGCGGACGCCGCCCGGCGCGGCGAGACCGCGCCGATCCCGGAGAGCTCGATCGGCAAGCCGCCGAGCGCCGAGCTGAGCCCGGGGCAGCTCGACAGCGACACGCTCCCCGACTACGACGTGCTCGATCCGATCCTGATCGGCTACGTCGACGGCGACCTGGGCCGGGACGGGCTGGTCGAGGCGGGGCACGACCCGGCGGTGGTCGACAAGGTGCTGCGGATGGTGGATACCGCCGAGTACAAGCGCCGGCAGTCCGCCCCGGGCGCGAAGATCTCGATGAAGGCGTTCGGCCGGGACCGGCGGCTGCCGATCACCAACCGCTGGCGCGAGGACGGCTGACCGAGCCCTTTCCTCGGCCGGGTGGGGCCGTGGCCAGCGCCGAGGTCGGGCCCTCGTCCGGAGTGAAATCCTCCACTGCGCTCTGCCGCCGCCCGGTCGTCCGGTGCGACGATCGGGCGGAACCCGGGGACCGCGCAGGCGGCCTCGAGGAAGGAGAGAGCCATGGAATCCACTCCGAGCGAGGTGACCGCCCTCTACGGCGGCCCGCCCACCCGGCGGGTGCGTACCCGTGACCTGATCGCCGCCAAGGAGCGCGGTGAGCGGTGGCCGATGCTCACGTCGTACGACCAGTACACGGCGTCGATCTTCGACCAGGCGGGCATCCCCGTGCTGCTGGTCGGCGACTCGGCGGCCAACAACGTCTTCGGCTACGAGACGACCGTCCCGGTGACCGCCGAGGAGCTGCTTCCGCTGGTACGCGCGGTGGTCCGGGCGACCCGACAGGCGCTGATCGTCGGCGACCTGCCGTTCGGGTCCTACGAGGAGGGGCCGACCCAGGCGCTGCGTACCGCCGTCCGGTTCATGAAGGAGGGCGGCTGCCACGCGGTGAAGTTGGAGGGCGGGCGCCGCTGCGCGGCCCAGATCGCCGCGATCACCGGCGCAGGCATCCCGGTGATGGCGCACATCGGCTTCACCCCGCAGAGCGAGCACGCCATCGGCGGCTACCGGGTACAGGGGCGCGGTGAGGCGGCCGACGAGGTGATCGCCGACGCCCGGGCGGTGGCCGAGGCGGGCGCCTTCGCGGTGGTGCTGGAGATGGTGCCCGGCGAGGTGGCCAAGCGGATCACCCACGAGCTGCACATCCCGACCGTGGGCATCGGCGCCGGCCCGGACACCGACGCCCAGGTCCTGGTCTGGCAGGACATGGCCGGCCTGCGTACCGGAAAGGCGCCGCGCTTCGTGAAGCGCTACGCCGACCTGTCCGGCGCCCTGACCGACGCGACCCGCCGCTTCGCCGACGAGGTACGCGGCGGCGACTTCCCCACCGCCGAACACACCTTCTAGTACGGCCACCGGCTGGTACGGCCACCGGCTGTACAGCCACCCGGCGGTCGGTCCTCGGTCGCCGGTTCGAGGACGGACGGCGGGTCCCGGCAGCCTTGTTCCCGGGACCCGCCGCCACACTCGCCCAGCGCCAACTCCGGCACCGTCAGCGCGGCCGCAGCCCGCTGGGATCCGGACTCGAACATTGGTCAACCAGGCTCCAGCTCGATCCCCGGTTCCGGCGCCGATCCCGGCAGGTCTCAGCCCCATCCCACACCCGGCGCCGACACCAGTTCCGGACCTGACTCCGGGTCGCGCTCCCTCCCCACGTCCAACTCCGGCCCGGCCCCGCCTTCGCACCCGCCCCGGAATCCAACAAAGGCCTCGAGCCTCTGCTCCATCTCCGGGCTCCGGACTCCGGCTCCGGCTCCGGCTCCGGCTCCGGCTCCGGCTCCGGCTCCGGAATTGTCGTACACCTGTTCTAATCTGGTTGGGTGATCGATGAGTTGGGGCGGGCGGAGGTGGCGACACGGCCGTGCGTGGCCGCGGCCACCTGGGCCTTGCCTGAGCAGCAGCTCATCGAGGCGCTCGACGCCGCGCACCGGCTGGAGCAGCGGCTGGCGGCGATCAAGCTGGGCCTGGTGCGCGAGCTCGACGGGCGCGGCGTCGCGGTCGCCGAGGGCGCGACGTCGACCGCGACCTGGCTGCGTGACCGGTTGCGGCTCACAGTTCCGGCCGCCCGCCGGCTGGTCGACCTAGCCGCCGCGCTCGACGACGGATCGCCGGTGGTCCGCCACGCCCTCGCCGAGGGTCGGGTCGACGCGGAGCAGGCCCGGGTGATCGCCGCGACGATGGCCACGGTCAACACGACGGCCGGCCCGCAGGCCGCCGACCAGGCGGTCGGCATCCTGCTGGAATGGGCCGATCAGTTCGACCCGTCCCTGCTGCGCAGGCTGAGCTCCCGGATCCTCGACCACGTCGCGCCCGAGATCGCCGAGGCCGCCGCGGGCAAGGCGCTCGACGCGGACACCGCCCGGGCCGCCCGCGATCGCCACCTCACCCTCTCCGACCTGCACGACGGGCGGCTACGGCTGACCGGCAGCCTCGACGCGGAGACCGCGGCGCTGCTCCGCGCCGCCATCGAACCGCTGACGGCGCCCTCCGGTCCGGACGATGGCCGCTCGCCCGGGCAACGCCGACACGACGCGCTGGGCGACGTCTGCCGGCTCGCCCTGCGCACCGGCGAGCTGCCCGAGCACGGCGGCGAGCCGGCATAGATCGTCGTCACGGCGTCCTACGACGCGCTCGCCGGCCAACTCGGGGCCGGCACACTGGACACCGGCCTGGCACTGCCCGCCGAGACCATCCGTCGACTGGCCTGCGACGCGGGCGTGCTGCCCGCCGTGCTCGGCGGCGCCGGTCAGGTGCTCGACGTGGGGCGGCAACGCCGGCTCGTCTCCGGGCCGCTGCGGCGGGCGCTGATCCTGCGCGACGGCGGCTGTGCCTTCCCCGGCTGCGACCGTCCGCCCCGCTGGTGCGAGGGCCACCACCTGCGCCACTGGTCCGACGGCGGGCGCACCAGCCTGACCAACGCCGTGCTGCTCTGCCGCCACCACCACCGCCAGGTGCACCACCACGGTTGGCAGGTCCGGCTCGCCGGCGACGGGCATCCCGAGTTCGTCCCGCCCGCCTGGCTCGACCCGCACCAGCGCCCCCGCCGCAACCGCCACCACCGGCCCGCCCACCGGCGGGACCGGCCCCAGGCCACCCGTCCGGCCGGTATCCCTCAGCGGCCCCTCGGCCGATCGCCCCGGAGAACGCCGATCCACCCCCGACCACCGTGACCGGACCACTGCCCCAGCCCTTGGCCCGGGTGGACAGTCGCTGCCGGCGCAGGCACCGCGCTGAGCGCGGGCACCGCGCCGGGCGCAGGCACCGCGCCGGGCGCAGGCAAGGGTGGACCGGCTGTCAGATCAGGGGCCGGACCGCCGCCGTCCGCCGGCCCACCGGCCCGGTTCGGACTTCACCGCGCTATGGAACACTGCGCGCCGCCCGCCGCGAATCCGACGCCGACCGACCTGCGGCCGACCCACCAGAGGGCGGGCACGTGCAGCCGTCACCGGCGCGACGGCCGGTGCCGCCCGTCCGACCCGCCAACGGGCGGGCATGTGCAGCCGTCGCTGGCGCGACGGCCGGCGGCACTCACAGGTCGGTGACGCGGATTCCGGCGTGGGCCTTGTAGCGCTTGTTGATGGCGATGAGGTTGGCGGTGAACGCCTCGATCTGGTGGGCGTTGCGCAGCCGTCCGGCGTAGATGCCTCGCATGCCCGGGATCTGGGCGGCGAGCGCGGCGACCACCCCCACCAGTTCCCGGTCCTCGGTGCAGATCAGCACGTCCAGGTCGATCCGGTCGATCTGCGGATCGGCGAGCAGCGGCGCGCTGACGTGGTTGAACGCCGCGCACACCCGGGAGTCGGGCAACAGAGCGGCGGCCTGCTGCACCGCACTGCCTTCGGGAACCGCGAGGGCGTACGGGCCCTGCTTGTCGAAGCCGAGCGGGTTGACGCAGTCCACGACGATCTTGCCGGCGAGCGGCTCGGCGAGGGCGGCCACGGTCGCGGCGTGCCCGTCCCACGGCACGGCGATGATGACCACGTCGCTGCGCCGGGCGACCTCGTCGTTGTCCGCGCCGGTGACGCTCGTGCCGGCCGGCACGCCGGGCAGCGCGGCGATCTCCTCGGCCGACTGAGCGGCCCGCTCGGCGGAGCGGGAGCCGATCAGCACGGTCTGACCGGCTCGGGCGAACCGGTAGGCAAGGCCCCGCCCCTGGTCACCGGTGCCGCCGATGATGCCGACGGTCAGCCCGGAAACGTCGGGCAGCGTGCTCGCGTCGTATGCCATGGGCCCATCCTCGCAAACCCGGCGGGCTGGCAGCAGCGCCCGATGATGTGACACTTCCCGCTGCCCCGACCGCGCCCCGCGGTCAACGGCACCCCGGGCCGACTCCGCGGGCGCCGGCGCGGTCAGGCCGGCTCGAAGAGTGCGGTCAGGCCCGCTCGAAGAGGGCGGTCAGGCCCGCTCGAAGAGTACGGTCCGCGCGACCGGGTCGGCGGTGACCAGGCGGACCCGGATCCGCTCGCCGAGCGGCAGTTCGCCGAGGCAGCGGGCGCGCACCGGTGGGGTGTCGAGAGCCACGGTGCCACCCGGAGGGCGGGGTCGGGACCGGCCGTTCGGCGGCGCGTCGACGTCCAGCACCGCCGCGTCGAAGGTCTCCCCCACCCGGTCGGCGAGCAGCACGGCCTCGGTGAGTTCGACCGCCCCGCGGGTGGCCGCGGAGGCCGTCCGGTCGGTGGTGGCCATGACCTCGGGCAGCCGGGGCAGCGCCGCGCGGGCCCACTCCGGCACCGGCCGGCCATCGTGCAGGGCCAGGCAGACCTCGGTCGCGTACCGGTCGGCAAGCCGGCGCAGCGGCGCCGTGACGTGGGCGTACGCCGCGGCGACCCCGCCGTGCGCCGGTTGCTCGGGCAATTCGCCGTCGAAAGCGGTGTACGCGGCGCCGCGCATCAACTCGGCCGCCTGGTCGATGAAGGCCGCCGCCCGGGGCTGCGCCGGGTCGAGCCCGGCGATCACCTCGCCGGCGCCGGCGCCGTCCGGCCAGCGCACGCCCAGCGGCACGGCGGCGGCGTGCAGCCGCTGCACGGCGTCCGGCTTCGGCGGCGGCATCGTACGCAGCAGGCCGATCCGCCCGGCGAGCATGATGTCGGCGGCGGCCATCCCGGTGAGCAGGGAGATCTGAGCGTTGTGCTCTTCCAACGGCACCGGCCCGCGCAGCACCAGCCGCCAGCCGTCGCCGTCAGCCTCGACGTCCTGCTCGGGCAGCGGCAGGTTGATCGCGCCCCGGCGCAGCCCTCGGGCGGTGAGCCGGGCGCCGATCTCGGGCAGCAGGGCGATCGGCTCGGGCAGCCGGCCGGCGTCGGCGTCGGCCTGGGCCCCGGCGTAGTCCAGTTTGGCCCGGCTACGGACGAGGGCGCGTTCCAGCGCGACCGCGACGGTGCCGCCGTCGGCGTCCAGGTCGATGGTCCAGACGACCGCCGCCCGGTCGACGTCGGGCAGCAGGCTCGCCGCACCCTCGCTGAGCGTCTCCGGGTGCAGCGGCACGTTACCGTCCGGCAGGTAGACGGTCTGCCCCCGCCGCCAGGTCTCCTCCTCCAGCGCGCCGCCGGGCTGGACGTGCGCGGCCACGTCGGCGATCGCGTACCGCACCCGGTAACCGCCACCGGGACGGCGGGCGAGGTGCATCGCCTGGTCCAGGTCACGCGAGCCGGCCGGGTCGACGGTGACGAAGGGGACGTCGGTGCGGTCCGCGGCCGGGCGCGGCGGTGCCGCCGCGGCGGCGTCCGCCTCCCGCTGCGCCGCTGCCGGGAACTCCTCGGGCAGTCCCAGCTCGCGGCGGAGCGCGGCGAAATCGATGCGGGGCGCGAGCACGCGTCGGATGACCACGGGTCCATCCTGACAGTGCGGCCGGTGATCCGCCTCCATCGCCAGCCCGCCCCGCGGCCGCGACGACACTCCGGCCAGTCGATCGGCGGTGGCCATGCCCGGCCAGCCGATCGTCCAGAGCCATGCCTCGGTCAGCCGGTCGGCCACCGCCATGCCTTCGTCAGTCACGGCTCGGCGGCGCGCGAAGTGTGGCCCCGGAGGCCCGCTGGGCGCGCGGAGAGTGGCCCCGGAGGCCCGCTGGGCGCGTGAAGTGTGGCCTCGCGAGGCCCGCCAAGCGCGCGAAGTGTGCCCCCGCGGGGCCCGCCGGTCGACTGCGGCGTGCCGGGCCCGCGGGTCGGCTACCGGGCGGTGGGCCGGGTGCCGCGCGCGGTGGTGGCCCGGGTCGTGGTCGTCCTCGGCGTCGCCTTCGTGGCCGCCGTCGTCCGCTTGGTGGTCGTCTTGGCGGCGGTCTTGCGGGCCGGGGCCTTCTTCGCGGCGGTCGCGCCGGTCGTGCGGGTCGCGGCGGTCGGGCGAGCCGTGGTCGTCTTGCGGGCCGGCGCCTTCTTCGCGGCGGCCGTACGGGCCGCGCCGGTCGGGCGGGTCGTGGCGGCCGGGCGGGTGGTGGCGGCCGTCGTCCTCTTGGCGGCCGGTGCCTTCTTCGCCGGTGCCTTCTTCGCCGGTGCCCGCTTGGCCGGAGCCTTCTTCGCCGGGGCCTTCTTGGCCGCGGTGCTGGTCTTGCGCGCGGTGGCGGTGGCGGTCTTCTTCGCTGCCCCGGTGGTCTTGCGGGCCGCCGCCGTCGTCTTCTTGGCCGCCGAGGTGGTGGTGCGCTTCGCGGTGGTCGTGCTCTTCTTCGCGGCGGTGGTGGTCTTCCGGGCGGTCGAGCCGGCCTTCTTGGCGGCGGTCGAACTCTTCGCCGGCGCCTTCTTCGCGGTCGCGGTGGTCTTCCGGGCGGTGGTAGAGGCCTTGGTCGCCGCCTTCTTGGCGGGGGCCTTGGCCGCGGTCGTCTTCTTCGCCGGAGCGCGCCCCGCCCCACCGGCCGCCTTCTTGGCCGGTGCCTTCGCGGCCGTGCCGGTGGCGGCCCGGCGCGCCGGGGTGGTCCGGCTGGCAGCCGTGTTCCGCTCCGCCGCGGCGGTCTTCTTCGCGGTGGTACGTCTGGCGGCCGGGCGCGTGGTGGCCTTCGTTGCTTCGGCCATCTCGGTTCCCTCCTTGGGGACGTGCTCTCGCGTGTCTCCACGCGGAGCACTGAGTACCTCGACACGGGCCGTCCCGCGCCGTCTACCTGTCCTCCCCGGCCCAACGGGCGTCCTCGGCATCCCACGCTTCGTTGCGCTCCTGCACCCGCTGCAGTGCGTTCTCCGCGTCGGCGGCCGAGGCGTACGGGCCGAGGACGTGCTTCGCCGGACACACGTCGGCGTCGGTCTCGACCCGGTGGTGTCGGGTGCACCAGTAGTACTGCCCACCACGTCCGCTGTCGCTCATGGGATCACTGTGCACCGCGAGCCACCCGACCGCTACCGGAACACCGCAAGTCGCCGCTGCTCTCCACAGTAGATCCGGTCTCGCCGAGTTGGGTCGAAATCCGGCAAATAGGGCAGCGAAGAAAATCCAGGACCCGCCCGCCGGGTCGGCTGAACGGAGGGTTCCGGTGCGCGTCGGCGGTGGGCAGGATCGGGCTCCATGATCATCACCACGTCGACCGCCGGCCGCTGCCCGACCTGTGGCGCCGCCACGGTGTCGGTGGACGACGCCGAGCCCTGGTGCGCCGGGTGCGAGTGGAACCTCGACGCGTACGACCGGCAGCGGCGGGCGCCCGAGTTCGGGTGGGCATGGGTGGACCGGTGGAGCCACCGTCTCGGGTACCGGCTGACCCGACGCCAGTTCACCCACCTGGCCGGTCGTCCGCTCGGCACGGGCGGACGCAGCGCCGCCGCCATGGTGACCGCGGGCGTCTCCGTGCTGCTGATCGGCGCGGTGCTGGCGCTGGCGGTCACCGGGGTCTGGCTGATCGTGGCGTTCCCGTTCCCCAACGTCGCCGTCCTCCTCGGCGTCGCGCTGCTGGGACTGGCCGTCGCGCTGCGGCCCCGGTTCGGCCGGCTCGACCCGGAGCTGGAGGTGCTCTCCGCCGACCGGGCGCCCGAGCTGTTCGCGCTGGTTGACGAGGTGGCCGCCGCGATCGGCACACCGCGCCCGCAGGTCATCGGCGTCAACGGCGACCTCAACGCGTACGCCACGGCGGTCGGCCTGCGTCGGCGTCGGGTGCTCTGCCTCGGGCTGCCCTGGTGGGGCGCGCTGAGCCCGCCGGAACGGGTCGCGTTGCTCGGGCACGAACTCGGCCACTTCGGCAACGGCGACCCGCGCCGGATGGTGCTCACCCAACCCGCATTCACCATGCTCGGCTCTGCCGCCGACCTGGTCCGGCCGGTGGACACCGTCGCCGGCGGCGGCATCATCGAGATGATCGGTGAGGCGCTCGGCAAGGCGTTCCAGTGGATGCTGTCCCGGCTGCTCTTCGGCGTACACCTGGTGTTGGTCGCGGTGGCGCTGCGGGACAGCCAGCGCGCCGAGTACCTGGCCGACGAGATGTCGGCCCGCGTCGCGGGCATCGACGCGGCAACCAGCCTGCTGGACACCGCGCTCGGGCACGAGTCGGTGGCTCTGGCCGTACGTCGGGAGATGCGGGCCGGGCACGGACCGGGGCGGTGGCGCAGCGCGGTGGCGGAGTCCCGGGCGGCGGCGGGCGGCCGACTGTCGCTGCTGCGCCAGCTGTCGGTCCGGGAGGAGTCCTCGCTCTTCTCGTCGCATCCGCCGTCCGGGTTGCGCCGCCGGATGCTCGCGGAGCGACCCCGGCACGACCCGCTGGTGGTGCTCACCGAGGAGCGGGCGGCGCGCATCGACGCCGAGTTGGCCAAGGAGTACGAGCAGATTCGCCGGGCCGTCGCCTGGTCGGGCTGAGCCGGACCGGCCGACGTGCACGGCTGACCGGGACGGATCCGCGGCGGCGGTGGCGGTTGCGGTTATGGTCTGCCGATGGGCGTACCGGACTACATCCTGCGGATGCGCAAGCACGTCGGCCACGACCTGCTCTGGCTGCCGAGCGTCAGCGCCGTGGTCCGCAACGAGGCCGGCGAGCTGCTGCTCGGCAAGCGGTCCGACGACGGGCGCTGGTCGGTGGTCAGCGGCTTCGTCGAGCCGGGCGAGCAGCCGGCCACCGCCGTCGTGCGCGAGGTGCAGGAGGAGACCGGGCTGGACGTCGAGCCGGTCCGGCTCGCCAGCGTCGTGTCGCACCCGCACACCTACCCCAACGGCGACCGCTGCGAGTACCTGAACCTCGGCTTCCAGTGCCGACTGCTCGGCGGTACGGCCCGGGTCAACGACGACGAGTCCGAGGCGGTGCAGTGGTTCCCGCCGGACCGGCTGCCGGAACTCGACGCGCACGCCCGGCTGGTCATCGCGCAGGCGCTCGGCGCCGCGGATCGCGCCTGGTATCTGCCCGCCGGCACGGTCTGGGACGACCGGGACGGGCCTCGGTAGGCCCGCCCGGTCCCACGTCGCCTAGCGGTAGCCGGCGAAGCGACGGCGGCGGCGCCGGGCTCAGGCGGGAACCCGCTCCACCGGGATCCACAGCTCCGCGTCCGCCTGGGTGCCGTCCGCCGAGAGCCGGGTCCGGGAGATCTCCGGCCCGGGCCGGCTGCGGTACGGGTTGGACGGGAACCACTGGGTGAAGACGTCCCGCCAGAGGTACTGCACCGCCTGCGGAAACGCGCCGGAGGTCTCGAAGACGGCCCAGGCGCCGGCCGGCACCTCGAGCGCGTCCATGTCCCCCGGCGCGTCCGCGCCGGTGACCACGCCGTGCCAGTAGTCCAGCTCGCTGCCCTCGGCGCGGTCGCCGGCGAGGTTGTCGCTGACGTTCACCACGCCCGCCGGTTCCTGGTCGGAGAGCGCCTCCATCCGCTCGACGGTCTCCCGCTCGATGCCCTTGATGAACGCGACGATGGCCGGGTTCATCCCCTCGTGCACGAGCGGCACCCGGGCCCTGCGGCCCACCAGCCGGAACCCGTCCTTCTGCACGATCCGGTATCGCATGCTGCTGCTCCCTTCGACGGTGAGGCGGAAGGACATCCGGGGCTGGGCGCTCAGCGCGGCTCCGGTTCGCCGGGCCTCGCCCGGGCCGACCCCGTGCACGGCCTGGAACGCCCGGGCGAACGCCTCGGCGGAGCCGTAGCCGTAGCGCACCGCGATGGCGAGCAACGTCTCCTCACCGGCGAGCACCGCGGCCGCCGCGACGGTGAGCCGCCGACGCCGGACGTACTCCGACAGCGGCAGGCCCGCCAGCGCGGAGAAGAGCCGGCGGAAGTGGTACTCCGACGTCGTCGCGATCCGGGCCAGCTCGGCCACCTCGATTGGCTGGTCGAGGTGCTCCTCGAGGTACGCCATCGCCTGGTTGAGTCGCTCCAGCACCCGGGCCTCCTTCCCTTGTCCACCGCGACGCTAGGCGGGACCGGGATGGCCGGACCCGACTATCGGTGCCCGATGCGGTCGGGTGGCACCACCCCCAGGCCGCCGGCCGGGGGCGTCCTGCGTGGCCTACGGCCAGGTCTTCGCACCGGCGTCGAAGACCTCCGGCGTGCTCTCCACCGGCAGCACGCAGAGCAGGTGCCCGCCGGGCGCCCGCAGGATCCGGCACTCCTGCCATCGGGCGACCTCGGTGGCGCCGAGGGCGAGCAGCCGAGCCGTCTCGGCCGGCACGTCGTCGGTCTCGATGTCGACGTGGAACCGGGGCGCGTCGTCGACCACCTGGACGGCGGCGACCAGCCCGGGCAGCGCGCCGTGCAGGCTGATGAACTGTGGCTCCGGTGCGTACGGCTCGGCGGTGGCGCCGAGCGCGGCGGACCAGAAGGCCACCGCCTGGTCCGCCTCCGCGCGGGGAGTGTCGATCAGCAGGGCGTACATGCGGCTTCGATGCATGCGCGGCAGGATATCGAGCCGCGTCCCGACCGGCATGGCACGCCGACGGCCGTATCCCGCCCGGGCCCGTGGGTCGCCTACCGCGGGCGGACCCGCTCGGCCAGGAACTCCTCCCAGGTCCGCTTGCCCGCCGTGGCCCCCGCGCGGGCCAGGTTCTCGCCGGCCCGGTAGGCGCGGCCGGCCTGGCCCGGCAGCCGGATCGGCATCATCAGCCGGCGGCTGCCGCGCGCCGCCAGGTAGCCGCGGAGCAGCTCGGCCATCCCGTACACCCGGGGCCCGGCCAGGTCGGGCACCAGCCCGGCCGGCCCGCCCAGCGTCAGCTCCACCAGCCGCGACGCCACGTCCCGGGCGTCCACCGGCTCGAACCGCAGCCCGCCCGGCACCGGCACCACCGGCAGCTTCGCCATCTTCTCCGCCACGGTCAGGACCAGGTCGTGGAACTGGGCGGCGCGCAGCGTCGTCCAGGGCACGTCGGAGTCGGCCACCGCCCGTTCCGCGGCCAGCTTCGAACGGAGCCAGCCCACCGGGAGCCGGTCCGCTCCGATCACCGAGATGTGCACCAGGTGCCGCACTCCGGCCCGGGACGCGGCCCGCACCAGGTTGCGGGCCGCGTCGTCGTCGCCCTTGGGGCCACCAGCCAGGTGTACGACGGTCCGCGCCCCGGCCACCGCGGCCTCGATTCCCTGGTCGGCCCGCAGGTCACCGGTCAGGTACTCGACGTCGGCGGTTGCCCGCCCAATCCCGGGGCGGTGCCGGCTGAGTACCCGCACCTCGCAGCCAGCCCCGGTCAGCAGCGGCACGACGAGGCGTCCGAGCGTGCCGGTGCCGCCGGTGACCAGTACGGGTGAGGTCATGATGAACTCCGTTCCGCCTTCCGGGAGTCGATCTCCCGGTCACATCGGCCCGCAGCCGCGGGTCTACTGAGTTGACCCCCCGCGACGAACGGATGTGACCGGTGAACGAGAGCGACTGGCTGACGGAGCGGTTCGAGGAGCACCGGTCCCGGCTGCGCGCGGTGGCCTACCGGATGCTCGGCTCGGTCGCCGAGGCCGACGACGCCGTGCAGGAGGCGTGGCTGCGGGTCAGCCGCGCGGAGACCGGCGACGTGGTGAACCTGGGCGCCTGGCTGACCACCGTGACCGCCCGGGTCTGCCTCAACGTGCTGCGTTCCCGGGAACATCGGCGCGAGGAGCCGCTGGACGTACGGGTGCCGGACCCGATCGTCAGCCCGGAGTCCGGGGTCGACCCCGAACAGGAGGCGCTGCTCGCCGACTCGGTCGGGCTGGCGCTGCTGGTGGTGCTCGAAACGCTGACACCGGCCGAGCGGCTCGCGTTCGTGCTGCACGACATGTTCGCCGTGCCGTTCGAGGAGATCGCCCCGATGGTCGCCCGGTCGCCCGCCGCGGCCCGCCAACTCGCCAGCCGCGCCCGTCGCCGCGTGCAGGGGCAGGCGCCCGTCCCGGACCCCGACCTGACCCGGCAACGCGACGTCGTCGACGCGTTCTTCGCCGCCTCCCGGCACGGCGACTTCGACGCGCTGGTCGCCGTGCTCCACCCCGACGTGGTGCTCCGGGCCGACGGCGGCGCCGGGCACGCGCGGCAGACCGTCACCATTCACGGCGCGCGGCAGGTCGCCGCGCAGGCGGTCATGTTCACCCGGCTGGCGCCGTTCGTCCGGCCGGCGCTCGTCAACGGGGCGGCCGGCGTCGTGGTCACCGCGAACGGCCGGCCGCTCTCCATCATGGGTTTCACCGTGGCCGACGGACAGGTCGTCGCCATCGACGTCCTGTCCGACCCGGAGCGGCTACGCCAACTCGACCTCAGCGTCCTCGACGCCGCGACCGACGGCGCGCCCTGACAGCCGACGGCGGGCCGAGCAACCCGTCGCCTCGTTCCGTGTCACCGCCGCCGGCCTGGGCCAGGCGGGGCGGTGCTCAGCTGGGCAGTTCCCGCCAGCCGGAACTGCCCCCGCGCCAGGCCCCCGCGACGATGCTGGCCGAGCTACGGCTCTGGCACTCCAGCACCTCGGAACGGCCCTGCGCGCCACCGATCTGCGCCTGCACTTCCCAGCGCTGACCATCGGTACGGATGTAGACGTCACGACGCCCTCGGGCCGTTGCGTCCCCATTCCACCAGTGCTCCTCGACGATCACATCGCGACCGTAGCAGGAGGCAGCGGTGCGACCGAGAGCGTGGCCCGTGACAGATTCATCTCGAATGGCGGTGGCACCGTCGGCTGGACGAGTCGCGCCCGTTCGCGCCGGCCGGTCTGTGGTGGTCGGTCCCAAAAGCCGCCGACCGAGCCGCCCACGGTTTTCGGGTGCCGGTAACCGAATTGGCGGTTTTCGCGGAGCTAGCCGAACGTGAGGACGTACGCCTCGGCGCCGGGCTCGAGGAACGTGATCTCCAGGGTCCGTTCGTGCACCGCGTCGTGCTGGCGCACCAGCTGGTACAGGCGGCCCTCCCGGAGCAGGCCGCTCCCGCTCTCGTCGACGTCGACGCCGTGTGACGGGCCCGGTGCCGCGCCGTCGAGGAGCACGCGGAACGGGATCGGCGCTCGCGCTCCGGGAGACAGCACCAGATGCGCGTCGCGCGCGTGGAACCGGTAGGCGATGCTCCCACCGGCCTGGTCGAGCACGACCTTCTCAGACCCGACCGTCCACTCGCCGGCGAGGGCCCATTGGTTCAGGCGCAGGCTCTCGGGGAGCTGGTAGGCGCGGCGTTCGTCGAACGCGGCGCCGTCCGGCGACGCGAAGTGCTCGCCGCGTTGATGGCCAAGGTACGTCTCTGGCGTACGCAGGTGGCCCCAGTCGGCCTCCGCCTCCACGCCGAGCCCTTCGGCGCCGACGAGTTCCCGCTCGACGCCGAGCATCCGCTGCAGGACGCGCTCCGACTGCTCGTAGCGTCCTTCGCCGAAATGCTGGTCACGGATGACGCCGTCCGCGTCGACGAAGTAGAGCGCCGGCCAGTAGTGGTTGTCGAAGGCGCTCCAGATCTCGTAGTCGCTGTCGACCGCGACGGGGTAGTCGATCCCTCGCGCGGTGACCGCCTGTCGCACCCGGTCGATCTCCTGCTCGAACGAGAACTCCGGCGTGTGGACCCCGATGACGACCAATCCGTCGCTTCGATAGGCCTGCGACCACTCACGGACGTACGGCTCCTGGCGCAGCCAGTTGATGCACGTCAGCGTCCAGAAGTTCACGAGGACCACGCGGCCGCGCAGCTCGGCGGGGCCGAGTGGCTCGGAGTTGAACCACCCGGTCGCCCCGCCGAGCGAGGGCATGCGCGGACCTTCGGACCCGGTCATCTAGCGGAGCGACCGGAAGCCGGCCCGAATCTCCTCGGTAAGGAGTTGCGGCTGTTCCCAGGCCGCGAAGTGCCCGCCCTTGTCGAGCTTGTTGTAGTGGATGAGGTTGGGATACGCCTGCTCCGCCCAGCTCTTCGGGGCCTGGTAGAGCTCGTCAGGAAAGACGCTGACGGCAACGGGGAGGGATGGGGACACCCCCTTGGCGGCGAAGAAGGAGAGCTTGTTCTCCGCGTACAGACGCGACGCGGACACCCCCGTGTTCGTCAGCCAGAAGAGCGTGATGTTGTCTAGAACATCGTCTCGTGTAAGGCCTTCGGACTGTCCGGCGAAGACCCGGGAGATCAGCGCCAGGCTGGCCGCGTCATGATCAAGCAGGAAAGTCGCGAGACCGATGGGCGAATCCGCGAGCCCGGCGAGCGTCTGCGGGCGCGTCGCCATCATGAGGCCGTAGCCGACGTGCTTCCAGACGAAGTCCAGCTGCTCGGACGCACGCTTTTCGTCGGCTGAGAGATTGGCTGGCAGCTTGCCGAGTGCGTTGTTCGCCCCGGTGATGTCGGATTGGAACAGCGCGTCGATTTCGGGTGGAAAGACACCGGGCATGTTGACGTGAATGCCGACCAGTTCCGGCGGCGCCTGCACACCCATCATATCCGTGACGATCGCGCCCCAGTCGCCGCCTTGCGCCACGAATCGCGTGTATCCGAGGCGCTTCATCAGCTCGATCCACGCACTCGCGATGCGTTCGGGGCCCCAGCCCGGCTGGGTCGGCTTGCCGGAGAAGCCGTAGCCCGGCAGCGACGGAATCACCAGATGGAAAGCGTCCGACGCGCTCGCGCCGTGTGCCGTGGGATTGGTGAGCGGATCGACAATCTTCAGCTGCTCGATGATCGAGCCCGGCCAACCGTGTGTGACGATGAGCGGCAACGCGTCCTCATGCTTCGAGCGGACGTGGATGAAATGGATGTCCAGCCCGTCGATCGTGGTAATGAACTGCGGTACGGCGTTCAGCCTCGCCTCGACCTTGCGCCAGTCGTACTCTTTCTCCCAGTAGCGGGCGAGTGCCTGGCTCGTCGCGAGCGGCACACCCTGCGACTGATCTGCGACGGTCTCCTTGTCCGGCCAGCGCGTGGCCGCGATCCGTGCACGCAGCGCCTTGAGTTCCGCCTCGGGGATTTCCACCGTGAACGGCCGGATCTCTGTCGTTCTGGGTCGCGCTTCCGTCTTGACAGCCATGCGTGCCTTCCTCTCCGCTCGGGTGCAACTGGAAGGTGCCATTTCCTGCAGGCGCGTCGTGAAGGCACGGACTTACGTGCCAGTTCGACATGGGCACGCCGCCGCCATATGTGGCTTGGCACGCGTTACCCCGTCATCGCGGCGATATTCCCCGCGGCCTCGGGAGACGGACCAATAGAGAAAGGCCAGCCACCCGGTGGGCGGGCGGCTGGCCTGGTGGGCGACGGACGAGTCAACCTGTACGCCGGATTTTGTGCGCGGCGCGTGCCCCGAGGGGCTCGCGCCGGCGGCGGCCATCCATCTCGGCCTGCCGTTGCCGACAGGCTCCAGCGGCCTACCCGCGGACATCGGACGGGCCGTCCTCAAGCGTCCGCGCGGGCCGTCATCTTGCGGTGACGACCCTTTCTTGGCCTTGCTCCGGGTGGGGTTTACCGAGCCACCCCGGTCACCCGGGGTGCTGGTGGGCTCTTACCCCACCGTTTCACCCTTACCGTCCCCGATGGGGGCGGCGGTTTGTTTTCTGTGGCACTGTCCCGCGGGTCACCCCGGGTTGCCGTTAGCAACCACCCTGCCCTGTGGAGTCCGGACGTTCCTCGGCGGCGGGCCGGAGCCCGCCGACGCGACCGCCCGGTCGACTCGTCCGTCGCGCTCTTCATCCTAACGACGCCGGCCGCGCGGCTATTGCCACCCCGCGGCACAAGATCGCGACGGGTGGGCGGACGACCGCCACCGCCGGGAAGCCGGCGCGTCGGCCAGGTACTAGCCTCGGGAGATCATGGATCTCTCCCACGCCGCGCTGCTGCTCGCCGCCGGTCTCGCCGCGGGCACGATGAACGCGGTTGCCGGCGGCGGGTCGCTGATCACCTTCCCGGCGATGATCGCGGTCGGGTTGCCGCCGGTGCCGGCCAACGTCAGCAACTCGGTGGCCGTCTTCCCCGGATACGTGGCCAGCGTGGCGGGGAGCCGGGCGGACCTGCCGCCCGGGCGTACGCTCGCCACGCTGCTGCCCACCACCGTGCTCGGCACCATCGCCGGGGCGCTGCTGCTGCTCGCCACCCCGGCCCGCGCCTTCGAGGTGGTCGTGCCGTTCCTGGTGCTCGGCGCGACCGCGGTGCTGGCCTTCCAGGATCCGCTGCGCCGGCTGGTCGGTCACCCGCGTGACCTGTCTCCGCGCCGCCGTACGGTCAGCGTGCAGGCCATGGCCGGGCTCGGCGCGGTGTACGGCGGCTACTTCGGCGCGGCGCTCGGGGTGATGCTGGTCGCCGGCCTCGCCCTGGTGCTGGACGCCACCCTGGCCCGGGTGAGCGCGATCAAGAACCTGCTCTCCGCGACGGTGGGGCTGACCACGCTGGTGGTCTTCGCCCTCTTCGGGCCGGTGAACTGGGCCGCCGTCGCGGTGGTCGCCCCGGCGACGCTGCTCGGCGGGTACGTCGGGGCCCGGCTGGTGCGTCGGCTGCCCCCGGTGGTGCTCAAGACCGTGATCGTGGTCTTCGGCACGGTGATCGGCCTCTACCTGCTCTCCCGCGCGCTCGGCTGAGCCGAGCCCGGCGAGCACCCGGCGACCCGAGCGCCGGAGACCCCGACCGGACGACGTGCCGCCCCGTCGCGGGATGCGGCGGGGCGGCACGGGCGGGGGACGGTGGTTCAGTACGCCTCGCCGACCGGCTCCTCCGGCGCGCGCTCGGCCTCCGTGGCGGCCCGGTTCCACCGCGACCAGAGCACCCGCTCGCCGTAGCCGGCGGCCATCAGGTGCGCGGAGGCGAGGTAGACCAGCACGCCGACGGCGAGCACCCCGAAGCCGACCCAGAACGGCAGCGCCAGCGAGTGCTCGGCGAGCTTGCCGGAGATGATCGGCGCCGGCGCGGCGGCACCCCAGCGGACCAGGTTGAACGCGCCGGTGGCCACCCGCCGGTCGGTGGAGCCGAGCCCGAGCGCCAGGTCGGTGAGGTTCGCGTTGGCCAGGCCCATGCAGAGCCCGGCGAGGACGAGCACGACCAGCGCCTCGGCGGTGCCGGTCGAGGTGGCGAAGAGCGCCATGCAGACCAGCAGCCCGGCGATGGCGACGCCGACGGTCTGCACCGCGCCGATCCGGTGGGCGAGTCGGTGCCCGATCACCAGGATGCCGGCGGCGAGGCCGAGGCCCCACGCGGTGAACGCCAGCCCCAGCGGCACCACGTCGAGGTGCAGGAAGAGCGGGGTGTAGCCGAGCACCACGAAGAAGACGAAGTTGTACGCCGCGGTCACCACGCAGAGCGCGACGAAGGCCGGCCTGCGGTAGGTGGCGAAGATCTGGCCCACCCGGACCGGCGCCTGCCGGTTGGCCGGCTCGCGCAATTTGCGGGACGCCACCGCGAGGGCGAGGACCATGAACACGCCGCAGACGAAGAACGGCAGCCGCCAGCTCACGTGGCCGAGCAGGCCGCCGATCAGCGGGCCCACCGCGAAGCCCAGGCCGAGCGCGGTCTCGAAGAGCCCGACCACCCACTCCCGGTCGACGGCCAGGTTGACCAGCACCACCATGGCGGTGGCGAAGAACATCGCGTTGCCGAGTCCCCACACGCCGCGCAGCACCGAGAGTTGGACGATGTTGTCGCTGAACGAGGCGAGGATGGCGGCCAGGCCGACGACGGAGACCCCGGTGATCAGCACCGGTTTGAAGCCGAACCGGCCACTGGCGAGGGTCGCCGGGATCATGCCGAGCGCCATGACCGCGATGTACGCGGTGAAGAGCAGCTCGACCTGCCAGGCGGTCACTCCGATCGCCTCGCCGATGGCGGGCAGGATCGGGTCGACGACGGCGATGCCGGCGATGGCGAGGAAGGCCACCAGCGTGGTGGCGTAGATGGCACTGCGGTTCGGTTCGGAACGCCGATCCACTCCGCCTCCCAAGTAGCTGCATGTTACAGGTATATACCTTGTATCATACAGCTATGAACGACGACTCCTCCACGGACGCCGACGAGACCGCGGAGACCACCCTGGGCCGGATCGAGACCGAGGTGGCCATGCTGATGCGACTCGGCGAGGCCACCCGGCGGCGCACCGGCACCGCCGAGCACCGGGTTCTCGACCGCGCGGCGTACGTGATCCTGCGCCACCTCGCCGACGCCGGCCCGCAGAACGTCTCGGCGCTCGCCGCCCGGCTGAACCTGGACGGCTCGACGGTGACGCGGCAGGTCTCGGCGATGCAGCGCGACGGGCTGATCGTGCGGGAGCCCGACCCGCGCGACGGGCGGGGCATGGTGGTCTCCCCCACCCCGACCGGGCTGCAACGGATGGCGGCCGTGCAGGCCGCCCGCACCCGGCTCTACGGCGACATGCTGGCCGAATGGGCGCCGGAGGACCGGGACACCCTCGCCGCGCTGCTGCACCGACTCAACCGGGCCCTGAGTTCCCGCGCCCGCCAACGCTGACGGCCCGACGACCACTCGTGACCGCGGCCGGCCCGACGGGCGCGGTCCGGCGCCCGGACAGCCGACGGCCCCCGGGCCATGAACCCGGGGGCCGTTGGTGCGTTCCGCTCAGGCCACCGGCTCGGGGGCGGCGTCGGCGTCGCGGCGGTCGCCCACCGTGACCCGCGGGTCGCCCTCGTCGGCGAAGTAGTCGTCCGGCTCGGTGCCGTCGACGCCGTCGCCCACCTTGCCGGCCCGCAGCACCAGCGTGACCAGCGCCGCGACCGCAAGGTTGACCAGCACCGCCACGATCCCGACGTAGATCGTCTTCGGGGTGTCGAAGCCGAACTTCTCCAGGGGGAACGCCGAGCCGCCGAAGTGCTGCCGGGTCGGGCTGGAGATCTGGTAGAGCATCCACATGCCCAGGCCCATGCCGGCCGCCCAGCCCGCGATGAGCGCGCCGCGGTGGAACCAGCGGGTGTAGAGGCCCAGCGCCACCGCCGGCAGCGTCTGGAGGATGATCACGCCGCCGATCAGCTGGAGGTCGATGGAGAACTGCGGGTCGAGGAAGACGATGCAGGCCACCGCACCGACCTTGACCACCAGCGAGGTGATCTTCGAGACGTTCGCCTCCTGCGCCGGGCTGGCGTCCCGCTTCAGGTACTCCTTGTAGATGTTGCGGGTGAACAGGTTCGCCGCCGCGATCGACATGATCGCCGCGGGCACCAGCGCCCCGATGCCGATGGCCGCGTAGGCGACACCGGCGAACCAGTCCGGGAACTGCTGGTCGAACAGGACCGGCACCACCGTGTTGCTGTCGACCGTGCCCTCCTTCGACCCGGGCAGCGGCGTCACCCCGGCGGCGATGGCCATGAAGCCGAGCAGCGCGATCAGGCCGAGCAGCAGGCTGTACGCCGGCAGCGCGGACATGTTCCGCTTGATCACGTCGCGGTTCTTGCTGGCCAGCACACCGGTGAGGCTGTGCGGGTAGAGGAAGAGCGCCAGCGCCGAGCCGAACGCCAGCGTGACGTACTGGAGCTGGTTGTTCGCGTTGAGCAGGACGCCGTCGTTCGGGTTCGGTGACGCGTCGAACTTGGCGTCCGCCGCGGCGAAGATGTCGCCCCAGCCGCCCAGCTTGTACGGCAGGTAGAAGACCGCCACCAGGATCACGATGTAGATCAGTGAGTCCTTGACGAACGCGATGAGCGCCGGCGCGCGCAGCCCGGACTGGTAGGTGTACGCCGCCAGGATGGCGAACGCGATGATGATCGGCAGGTGCCGGGCGAGAGTGCTCTCGCCGGTCACCCCCATGGTCTTGAGCACCGCCTCGATGCCGACCAGTTGCAGCGCGATGTAGGGCATCGTGGCGACGATGCCGGTGATCGCGATCAGCAGCGCCAGCACCGGCGAGTCGAACCGCTTCCGGACGAAGTCGGCCGGGGTGACGAAGCCGTGCCGGTGCGAGACCGACCAGAGCCGGACCAGCACCAGGAAGACCAGCGGGTAGATCACGATGGTGTACGGCACGGCGAAGAAGCCGGCCGCGCCCGCGCCGAACATCAGCGCCGGCACCGCCACGAAGGTGTACGCGGTGTAGAGGTCACCACCGACCAGGAACCAGGTGATCCAGCCGCCGAAGCTGCGGCCGCCCAGACCCCACTCGTCGAGGTGCGCCATGTCCTTCGGCGCCCGCCACCGGGCGGCCACGAAGCCCATCGCGCTGACCAGCAGGAAGAGCAGCGAGAAGACGATGATCTCGGTGAGGTGGTCGCGCCACATCAGCGGTCACCCCGCTTCTTCGTCAGCTGGTACACGACGGTCGTGGTGGTCACGCCGAGGATGATGAAGGCCAGCTGGAGCCAGTAGAACCGCGGAAAGCCGAACAGGCGGGGCGAGTCCGCGTTGAAGAACGCCGGGACCAGCGGCACCACGATCGGGATGAAGAGCAACCAGTTCCAGGGGCTGTGGTCCTTCGCCCTGGACGACGCCTTGGGTGGCGCCTCCGGTTCGGGTGCAGCCATCTGACACACCTCCGGGAAGTCGTAACTCGCGTTGTAACGGCCGGAGGCTACGACCCTGTGACTGCCGTCACGCTCGGCCGGCGGACGGCGCTGCGCCGAACGGCCGGCGTGCTGCGCCGAACGGCGGCCCCGGCCGGCTCGTCGGCACCGCTGCCCCGCCGGTCAGCCGCCTGTTCCCGAGCGTCGACAGCCGCACCGCGCGCGAGGTCGACGCCGCGGACGGCGACGGGCCCGGGTGCCGTTCGCACCCGGGCCCGCCACCGGCTCACCGCCGTCCGGTCAGCGCCGGGCGGTCCAGAGCAGGGCGCGGCCGAGCTGCGACTGGAGGCCCTTGGGATGCAGGCGGAACGTCGGGTCGGTGCCGAACAGCACCACCGGGTTGCCCCCGGCGGCGGTCCCCCGGACGATGCTGGCCTGGCTGGCCGCCGCGCTCTGACCGCCGGCGCCGTCGGTCACCCACCAGCCGGAGAGCAGCGGGTCCGCCGCGTAGGACTGCTCGACCGTGACGCCCGGGCCCAGGTCGGTGAACCAGACCGGCTGGCTGATGAACGAGTGCGGCGCCGCGCTCGTGCTCACCGGGCCGCCCCGGTTGACGACGTTGGCCACGCCACTGGCCAGGCTCGGTCCGGCGGTGGCGGTCACCGTCAGCAGCCCGGCGGCGTTGCTGAAGCCCGCACCTGCCGTACCCAGGCCGACCACGCCGCCGCCGCGCGCGAGAAAGGCGTCCAGAGCCGCCCGGTTCTCCGGGGACAGGTTGGTCAGGTTGACCGAGTTGGCGACGAGGAGCACGTCGACGTCGTCGGTCAGGGTCGTGCTGAGCGTGGCGGCGGTCAGCGCGCGGGCCGCGAAGCCGAGGTCGGCCAGGGTGTCCCGCTCCTCCACCGTGCCGAGATAGCCGACCACCACCTCGTCGAGTCGGGTACCGCGCCAGCCGGCCGGCGCCCGCTCGAACCTCACCCCGTGGGCGCGGACCTCGGCGCGGGCCAGCGCGCGGTTGGCCGGCGTGCCGGGGACGACCACCGATCCGTCGGCGAGCCGGTGGACCGCGACGCCCCGCCCGAGCAGCGAGTTCACCGCCAGCAGGTCGGCGGCGTCCCGGAGGTCGAGGCGCAGGTCGCCCCTACCTTCGGGGAGGTCGCCCTCGGCCCGCCCGTCGTACGTGCGCTCCAACGGCACCTTCGGCAGCCTGTCCCAGAGGGTGTCCACGGTGGCGCCCCAGGTCAGCCCCTGGCTCCAGGCGGCCGGGCCGGCGTACAGGTCGTCGACCCGCTCGGTGATGTCGGCGCCCGGTTCCAGCAGCGAGTTGACCAGACCCCGCTTGGGCTGGTGCAGGTCCACCACATAGGAGCCCGACGGGTAACTCCGGCCGCCCGCGGTGAACGCCTTCTTCGCCCGCCACACCCGGCCGCCGCTGCCGATCAGCAGGTCGACGAGGCGGGCGGCGGCCGGCTCTGACCGCTGGCCGGCGCCGTTCGGGATGACGTACGCCCGCGGGAAGGTGGTGCGGTAGTCGTCCTCCGGACCCCAGCCGGGCACGTAGCCGTCGGGAAGGTCGCGCAGCGGCTCCCCGGCCCAACCGCGTCGGTAGACCTCGGCCTGGTCGTGCAGCACCTCGGCCCGGTGCTCCTGGATGTAGCGCAGCGACGTCCGGATCGCCACCTCGTGCACGTCGGTGTTGATGCCCGAGCGGCGCACCCGCTCGGCCGGGGTGAGCGTGCTGCCGCGCGGGTTGAGCGGCGCCTCGATGGTGTAGGGGATGCTGCTCTGCAGCATGGCGAATGACGGCACGTAGATCGGCGGGAAGTCGTCCCACACCCCGGGCTCGTCGTCCCGGAACGGGATGCGGGCCTGCTGGGTCTCGGGGTATCCGAGGTCGCGCAGTCCCGCCTCGATCGCCAGCGCGTTCGGCAGGCCGTGCTTGATGTAGAGGTCGTACTCGTTGTTGACGTTGTGCGGCGGGGTGCTGGGGTGCAGCAGCGTCGGGCTGACGTAACCGTGCAGGTCGAGGGTGATGATCGGCTTGGTGTCGATGATCAGCTCGCGGATCAGGTTGGTCTCCGGCTGCGACACGACGGTGAGGTCGCGGTTCAGGTCGTAGCCGGCGGCGTTGGCGCGGGTGCCGGCCACCCGGCCGTCCGGGTTCGAGGTGATGTTGAAGACCAGCCGGTTGCGCTTGAGCAGTCCGGCCGTCTCGGCGCTGGTGTCGGTGGCCAGGTCCTCGATCACCCGTAGCGCCGCGTCGGTGCCCTCCCACTCGTTGCCGTGGATGTTGGCGTTGACGAAGAGCGGCGTCTTGTAGCCGGCGAGCAGCGCCGCGTCCCGCTGGGCGCGGGCCGGCTCCTCCTCGATGCGACGCTTCCAGAGCTCCTGCTGGCGCGCCTCGGCGCGGGTCTCCGGCGCGGTCACCGTCACCGCGTACAGGTCGTGGCCGCCGGCGGACCGGCCGGCCACCCGGGCCGAGACCCGGTCGCTGCCGGCCTGCAGGGCGTTGAGCTTCGGCGCGATGTCGTCGTAGGGGGTGACGCCGATCGGGATCGAGGCGTCGGCTGGGTTGTCGGGCCAGACCGGCAGGACGTTGCGCTGCGGGAGGCCCCGGATGTCGGACAGGTCGGGGGCGCGCGGCGGCACCGCCGGCAGCGCCGAGGCGACGGCCGGCGCGGTGAAGGCCGCCGTGCCGAGCACCGCCACGGTCACCGTGGTCGCGGTGAGCCGGGGAAGGAGTCTACGGACCAACAAGGACACATCTCCTGTCGGAAGGAGGAGTGCGCGCAGGCGGACGCACCGCGGGGCCGGAGACCAGCGGATCGGTTTTACGCCAGCAGCGTGCGAGGAAGGGAGAGACCCGGCGTCAGATGGAGCGTCGACAGGCGGCGCTGGCGACGCGCAGGAGGTCGATGTGACCCCGCTTCGTCAGGTGAACGCTTCGCACGAAACTGATCTTCAAGGTCGCCGGCGGGGCTGTCAACCGCTTCCCGCATCGTCCATCGTGGCGCGAGAGCCATCCCGGTGGATGGGAGTCAGTCGATCCCGTCGAGGTGACCGGTCTCGTTCACCGAGCGGACCGCCACGCCGCCGTCCGGCCACATGTCGAGCACCGAGATGCCGGCGGCGTCGAGGTAGAGCCGGTGCAGGAAGGAGTCGCCGGCCGCGAGCGCGTCGCGCAGCATCAGCTTGATCGGCGAGACGTGCGAGACCACCACGACGGTCTCCCGGGGGTACGCCGCGCAGAGCCGGGCGACGGCCCGGCTGGCCCGCTCGGCGACCTGGGTGAACGACTCCCCCTGCGGCGGCGCGATCCTCGTCGACGCGAGCCAGGCGTCCAACTCCCCCGGCCACCCCTGCCGCACCTCGGCGAAGGTCCGCCCCTCCCAGGCGCCGAAGTCGCACTCGATGAGGTCGTCGTCCCGGCGGACCGGCCGGTCGCCGAGGGCGCCCGCGATCGCCTCGGCGGTCGCCACGCACCGGGTCAGCGGCGAGCTGACCACGGCCACGGCGCCCGGCGCCAGCGCGGCCACCCGGGCGGCGGTGGCCCGGATCTGGGCCCGCCCCCGGGCGGAGAGCGCGATGTCGCCACGACCGGAGTAGCGGCCCTGCTCGGTGTACTCGGTCTCGCCGTGCCGGACCAGCACCAGCCGGGTCCCGGTCAGGCTGGGCCGCGGCTCCCACGAGGCGGGCGCCGCCGTCGCGTCGCTGCCGGTGGCCCGCGCGGTGGCGGCACCGGCGGCGACCTCGCGGGCCCGGGCCCGGGCCGCCGAGTCGGGGGCGGCGACCTCCCGGGGCGGCTCGACGATCCGCGGCTTCTCGATCGCCGGCGGGGCGGACGCGCCGGCGGCTGCGGCGTCCATCGCGGCGTTGGCCAGCGCGTCGGCGTGCCGGTTGCGCTCCCGGGGAATCCAATTGAACCGGACGGCGGCGAAGCGGGCGACCAGCCCGGCCGCCTGCGCGGCGAGCGGGCGCAGCCCGGGGTGCTTGATCTGCCAGCGGCCGCACATCTGCTCGACCACCAGCTTGGAGTCCATCCGGACGTCGACCTCGGCGGCGTTCAGCTCGGCGGCGGCCTCCAGCCCGGCGATCAGACCCCGGTATTCGGCCACGTTGTTGGTGGCCACCCCGATCGACTCGGACCGCTCGGCGAGCACCTCGCCGGTCTCCGGGTCACGGACGACCGCGCCGTAGCCGGCCGGGCCGGGGTTGCCCCGGGAGCCGCCGTCCGCCTCGATCTGCACCACCCGTGCCGCCATCGCCGGTTACAGCCCCGACTCGTTGGTACGGACCATGATCCGCCGGCACTCCTCGCAGCGGACCACC
The DNA here is from genome assembly GCF_044456245.1 of Micromonospora sp. NPDC051006. Classification (NCBI taxonomy): domain Bacteria; kingdom Bacillati; phylum Actinomycetota; class Actinomycetes; order Micromonosporales; family Micromonosporaceae; genus Micromonospora; species Micromonospora sp. NPDC051006. The sequence continues at coordinate 55,538 of NZ_JBITFP010000028.1, read as the reverse complement.
TCGTCCGGTGCCGCCTTGCGGATGCGGGCCAGATCGGCGCCCGAGAGCTCGAGCCGACAACCGCCGCACCGGCCGGCGGTGAGCAGCGCGGCGCCGAGCCCGCTCTCCTCGCGGATCCGGTCGTAGAGGGTGACCAGGTCGGCCGGGAGGTCGGCGGCGAGCGGCTGGCGGGCGGAGCGCTTGAACTCCTCCTCCTTGGCGATCTCGGCCAGGCTCTCGTCCCGGCGCTGCTCGGTGGCCGCCCGCTTCTCCCGGGCCTCGGCCAGCCGCTGCTCCACGCCGTCGAGCACCCCCTGCGCGGTCTCCCGCTGCTCCATCAACTCCAGCTCGGCGTCTTCCAGGTCGCTCTGGCGGCGGTTCAGCGACGCCAGCTCGTGCTGCAACGCCTCCAGCTCCCGGGCCGGGCCGGTGCCGGCGGCGAGCCGGGCCTGGTCCTTCTCCTTGCGGGCCCGCACCTGGTCGACGTCCTTCTCCAGCCGGGCGATGTCCCGGTCCAGGTCGTCGACCGCCACCTGGGCACGCACCCGCTCGTCCTCCAGCCCGGACAGCTCCCGGGCGAGGCCCTCCAGCTCGGCCCGCTCCGGCAGCGCCCGACGGCGGTGGGCGAGCTGGGCGAGGGTGGTGTCGATCGCCTGGAGGTCGAGCAGGCGGCGCTGGACCTGGGGGTCAGCCTTCACGGTCGGGGCTCCTTGTCGTCCACAGCGGGTGCGGAGGCGTGTACGGTCCACGGGTCGGTGTCCAGGTCGGACACCAGCGTCTCGACGCCCGGCGTCTCCCGCAGGAGCGCGGCCAGGTCGTCCAGCCAGGGTCGTTCGGTCGCCCAGTGGGCGGCGTCGAGCAGGGCGGGGCCTTCGGCGGCGAGGTGCTCGCCTGCCGGGTGGTGCCGCAGGTCGGCGGTGAGGTACGCGTCCACCCCGGCGGCGGACGCGTCGGCGAGGAAGGCATCTCCCGAGCCGCCGCTGACCGCAAGGGTACGCACCATACGCCCCGGGTCGCCCGCGGCGCGAACGCCCCAGGACGTGGCGGGGAGCACGGCGGCGGCGTGCCGGGTCAGCTCGGCGAGGGTCATCGACCGGGGCAGCTCGCCGATCCGGCCGATCCCCCGGCCGGGCCCGTGGGCGGGCGAGCCGGGCGCCGCCGGGTGCAGCGGCCGCAGCCCGGTCAGCCCGAACCGGGCCGCGAGGGCGTCGGAGACGCCCGGGGCGGCCGTGTCGGCGTTGGTGTGTGCGACGTAGAGCGCCACGCCGGCGCGGATCAGCTGGTGCACGATCCGACCCTTGTACGTGGTCGGCGCGACCGAGGAGACCCCGCGCAGCAGCAGCGGATGGTGGGCGACGATCATGTCGGCCCCGGCGGCGAGCGCCTCGGCCACCGTCTCCGGCACCACGTCCACCACGCAGAGAATCCGGCGTACCGGGGCAGACGGCTCACCGAGCACCAGACCGACCCGGTCCCACTCCTCGGCCCAGACCGGCGGGTAGCGCCGTTCCAGCTCGGCCACCACGTCGGTCACCGTCGGCCCGGATCCGGTTGTGCTCACGGCGGGCCAGCTTACCGGCGCGGGCGGTGCCGGGCGGCCTCCCCCGCCGGAGCGGGCCGATCGGCCTCGACGGCCCCCGCCCGGGTGGGGCGAGGGCCGGAGCGCCGGCTCAGACCAGCGGGCAGAGGCGGGCCCGCAGCGCGGTGAGGCCGACGTCCCAGGGGAAGGCCTGCATCCGCCGCTCCCCGGTGCCGGGCGCGTGCAGCGGAAAGACGTGGTCGCCGAAGACCACCGTGATCCCCCACTCGTCCAGTCGGGCGAGGCCGGCCCGGAAGGCCGGGTGGGCGGCCATGGCGGCGTTGGTGAACGGCACCGCCACGATCGGCAGGCCCAGGCCCTGCCCCTCCACCAGCAGCCCGAGGGCGAGGGTGTCGGTGATTCCGGCCGCCCACTTGTTGACCGTGTTGACCGTGGCCGGGCAGACGATCATCGCGTCCGCCGGCGGCAGCAGGTCCGGGTCGCTGGGTTGCTTGTAGTGCGTCCGGACCGGGTGACCGGTCTGCCGGGCCAGCGCGGGCTGGTCGACGAACTTCGCGCCGTCCGGTGTGGTGATCACGCACACGTCCCAGCTGTCCTGCTGGGCCAGGTCGACGAGACGACCGACGTGACGGGCCAGCGGCGAACCGCAGGCGATGACGTAGAGCACCTCGCGGCGCCCGTTGCTGGACTGCGGGCCGGACATCAGGCCGGCTCCGCGCTCATACCCCTACTCCCATGTGCTCAGCCAACTCCGCAATCGGAGAAGGCGGCGCACCACGTGTGCGACGGAGGATGTCGGACATCACCTCGTGCGCGATCGGCCGGCAGCGGATCTCGGACGGGGCGAGCCGGTCGCCGCGCAGCAGCATCTCGCCCGCGTTGGCCACGTCGCCCACCTGGGCGAAGCCGCGAGCGATGTCGAGCAGGTGGTGCGCGCGCCGCTCGGGCAGCAGCGCGTTGAACGCCGGCTCCTGGATCCGGAGCTGGTGCACCTCCACCGCCCGGCCACCGTCGCCCAGCTCGACGGCCGCCGCGGCCCGGTGCAGCTCGAGGTTGGTGGGCCCGAACGAGGTCCAGTAGTGGTTCTGGTCGCTGCCCAGCAGGGTGGCCGCCTCCTGGGCGCCATTGATCAGGTCGTCGACGGTGGCCGTGTCGCCGATCCGGGAGGCGGCCATGGCCCCCTGGAGCAGCAGCATGCCGTAGACGGAGAGCCGGGCCGGGGAGACGTCGTTGCCGCCGCCGGGGGCGAGCCGGTTGGCGATGGTGACGTTGAGCTCCAGCGCGGGGCGGGCCCGGCCCATGGCGACGAGGGCGTTGCAGACCCGGGTGGTGGCGATGCCGGCGAGCAGCGGGTCGTCGGCCCGCTGGGCGACCGCCATCGACCGGTCGGCGGCGAGCCAGGCCAGCTCGCACTCACCCAGCTTGCGCAGCACCGAGGAGGCGATCTGGTACACCTGCCCGAGCAGGTGGGCGGCCTCGCGGCCGTCGTCGCCGCCGAGGCCGGCGTCGGCCGCCTGGGCGTCGCGCAGCAGCTTCGGCAGGGCCCGGGTGAGCATCCCGTAGCGGCCGTACTGGTAGGTGAGCCAGGCGTGGTTGACGGCCTTGCGCATGTCGGCCAGCGGCGGCGGGTAGGGCGCGGCGTCGAAGTACGCGCTCATCGAGTCGTACCGCTCCAGGGCCGCCCGGATCTCCTCGACCTCGACCTGGTCGATGCAGTTCAGCGCGTCGGTGCGCCGCTCCGGGTCCTTGCCGAGCAGCAGCTGCACGTCGACCTGGAGGATGTCGGCGATCTCGTAGAGGACGGAGAACTTGTCCAGCCGGCGCACCCCGCGCTCGACCTTGTCCACCCAGCTCTTCGACTTGCCCAACCGGTCCGCGAAGACCTGCTGCGACATCTTGCGCCGGCCGCGCCAGTAGGCGACCCGACGGCCTATGGGTAGCTCGTCCATCTCCTGGTCCCTCCCCCTGACTGAGATACCGGCCGATGGCCGGCCACCCCTCGCGGTCGCGGCGCGCGGTGCGTCGTCTCAGGTTTTCGCTGGTCGCACAGCCAGTGCGTCAGCCGTACAGCCAGTCCTCGTACTTTTCGTGCAAGTTGCATGAGCCGTTCGTCAACTCAACGATCGCGGGTTACGGCAGTGACGGTGCTCGACGTAGGACGTGGTGCCCGCGGGGCCCGACGAGGGGAGATGGCACAGATGTGGGGGAATGTCGGCCCACGGGTCGCGGAGTTGTCGCCACTGGAACGGGTCCGGCTGCGCCGGGTCGCGGTGCGGTACGCCGCACACGGCTGGGAGGTGACCCCGGGGGCGTGTCTGGCCCGCAGCCGCTTCGTCTGCGGGCGCGCCGGCTGCCCGACGGTCGGCTGCCATCCCGCCCTGGAAAACTGGGAGAACGCCGCCAGCGCCGACCCGGCCCGGGTGGCGACCTGGTGGCGCGACCGGCCACACGGGGTGCTGTTGCCCACCGGACGGGCGTTCGACGTGCTGGAGGTCCCCGCCCACCTCGGCCGACGGGTGCTGGACGCGGTGCAGACCCACCCGGCCGGCACCGGCGTACGCGGCCCGGTGCTGGTGACCCCGACCGGGCGGTGGATGTTCCTGGTCCGCCCCGGCGACCCGCTCCGGCCGGAGCTGGAGCACTGCTTCCACGTTGTCCGGCACGGACCCGGCTCGTGGATACCGGCTCCGCCCACCCGGCTGCCCGAGGGCACCGTCCGCTGGGCCGTCGCGCCGGAGCAGGCCCGCTGGCAGTTGCCCGACTCGTACCTGGTGCAGAACACGCTGATCGAGGCCCTGCGTGCCACCGGGGTCACGCTCACCTCCGACCTGTTCCCCGGCCACCTGCCGCTGCCCCGCCGCGGCGTCTGAGCGGGTCGCGGGGGCGGCAGCGTCGCCGGGGCGCCTCCCCTCGTTGAGCACGGCGACGGCGCGAACGCGCCAGGAGCGGGGGGAATGATGTCCAGCGACGACACCGCATCGCAGACCGGCGGCAGCGAGCCTCCGTACCGCAGCCGCCCGCGGCACCGCTGGGCCGGCACCCGACCCGCGGGTTCGCGACCCGGCCGACCCCGACCGACCGGTTCCCGCCCCGCCGGTACCCACCGCCCCATCCGCTGACCCAGCGGAGATCGCGCGGGGCGGTCAGGGGGCGAGCGGAAGGCTGCTGGAGCGGAGCAGCCGGGCGTCGTCGGTGACGATCGCGTGGCTGTGGCCCGGGAGCTTGTCCAGCCAGCCGATGCCGGCCACTCCCATCGCCAACGCCGCGGTGGCGTAGGCGTCGGCCACCGCCAGGTCCGGGCCGACCACGGTGACCGAGCGCAGGCCGCTCGCCCGGGCGCCCCGCCTCGGGTCCAGCACGTGGTGGCCACGCTCGTAGACGCCCGAGGTGGCCACCGCGAGGTCGGTGCCGGTGAGCACCAGGCAGGTCGCCCCCGCGTCCCACGGATGTCGGACGCCGACCCGCCACGGTCGCCCCGCCGCCGAGTACCCACGCAGCCGGACGTCCCCGCCGGCGTTCACGCAGTGGTTGACCGCGCCGGCCGCGAGCAGCCGGTCCGAGGCGACCTGGGCGGCCCACCCCTTCACGTAGCCGGACGGGTCGAGTCCGCCGGTGGCGTACGCGTCGAAGAAGCCGTCGGTGGCCCCCCACAGCTCGGCGCAGGCCGCCAGCACCGACCGCAGGTCCGCCGACGCCTCGGAGAGCAGCAGCTCACCACGGTCGAAGCGGCGCACCTCGCTGTCCTCGCGGTACGTGCTGAACCGGGCGTCCACCTCACGCATCCAGTCGAAGACCTCGTCGGCCAGCTCGTGCAGGGTGGCACCGGGCAGGTCGTCGGCGAGGTCCAGGCTGATCGCCGTACCCATGATCTGCTCGACCCGGCGCAACCCGGGCCGGGTCAGCGGCGCGGTCATCTCAGCGGGCCTGCTCGATGGCGGCCCGCAGCGACTGCTCGTACGACGCGCTGGTCTCGGTGGCCCCCGAGACGGTGTCCAGGTCGGCGCTCTGGTTGCGCACCACCTGCCCCGACGTGCCGTTGTACGCCCGCCGCACGTCGTCGCTGTGCCGCTCGGTCTCACCCGGCCCGCTCGGCAACTCCAGGGTGAGCGCCTCGACGATCCGGCTGCCGGAGAGGACGATCTGCACCTGGACGTTGCCGTACTCGTTCTCGACAATCGGCCCGGTCACCCGGCGGGTGGTCGGCTGCGGCGGCTTGCTGGTCGTGGTCCGGGGCGCGGCCGGCGCCTTGCTGGTGGGGCGGCTGGCCGGCGCCTTGGTGGCGCTGCGGCTGGGCCGGGGCGACCCGGCGACGCCGGTCGGCGTGGCGCCCGGCGCCGGGCTCTCCGCCGCGGGTGGGGCCGACCCGGCCGGCGCCGGGCTGACCGGCTGACCGGCCGGCACCTCCTGGGCGACCTGGCTGGTGCCGGGCGAGCCCTTCAGCACCACCAGCGCGGTGGTGCTGGCCGCCAGGCCGGTGATCGCGAGGAACGCGCGGCGCATGGTGATCGTCCTTCTACAGCTCGAAGGTGGCCAGGTGGATCTGCCGGCGGGGCACGCCGGCCCGGCGCAGCGCGCGCACCGACTGCTCGACCAGCCCGGGCGGCCCGCAGAGGTAGACGTCCCGCGCGGTCAGGTCCGGCACCAGCTGGCGCAGGCCGTCGGGGCTCATCACCTGGCGGGGGCCGGGGTCGTCGCGGGAGCCGATGACGTACCAGATGTCGGTGTTCCGGGCCTGGGCCAGCCAGTCCAGTTCCCGGCCGAGCAGCACGTCGGCCGGGGTGCGGGCGCGGTAGATCAGCGCCGCGCCGGGCGGCAGCTCCTCCAGCATTGCCCGGATCGGGGTGATCCCGCTGCCACCGGCGATCAGCAGAGCCCGATCCCGCAGGCGGTGCGCGGCGGTGAAGGTGCCCGATGGCCCCTCCGCCCAGACCCGGGTGCCCGGGTCGAGGTCGCGCAGGTCGGCGGTGTGCGTGCCGACCACCTTGACGGTCAGCCGGAGCCACCGGCCGTTGGCGGCGGCGGAGACGGAGAACGGGTGCGACTGCCACCAGCAGCCCGGGGTGAGGAACCGCCAGCGGAAGAACTGCCCGCCGAGCAGCGCCAACCGGTCCAGCCGCGCGCCGGTGAGGTAGATCGAGATGGTGTCCGGGCTCTCCGCCACCACGTCGGCGACCCGGAGCCGGTGCCGCAGGTTGAACCGCAGCGGCACCACGATCCGGCCCCAGCCGAGCGCGGCGACCACCAGCACGTACATCGCGATCCACCCGGTGCGGACCGGGCCGGGCTGGAACAGCTGCGCGCCGTTGCTGAACTGGTGGCCGAAGCCGAGCAGCAGCACCAGGTAGCTGGAGAGGTGCAGCACGTGCCAGAGCTCGTAGGGCAGCGCGGTGCGGATCGCCCGGACGCTGGTGAAGCCGACCAGCACCATGATGCCGGTGGCCAGGAACGCCCCGAGCATGTCCTCGTAGTCGCGCAGCAGCACGCCGGCCTCGGTGAGCACCGAGTGGTCCCGCAGGCCGGCGTAGCCGAGCAGGATCAGCGACAGGTGCGCGAGCACCGCGACCAGCAGGGTGGCGCCGACGTCGCGGTGCCAGCGGGCGAGCTGCTCGCCGCCGATCCACCGTTCCAGCACCGGCAGCCGACTCATCATCAGCACCTGCACCAGCAGCAGGTAGCCGGCGACCAGGCCGCTGATCCGGCCGGCCGCGGTGAGCGTCGCCGCGGTGGAGCGCAGCGAACCGGCGGGAGTGTCCAGCCACCAGGGCAGCACGCTGGCGAGCAGGCCGGCCACGAGCAGCGCGGCGAGCAGCCGCCGGCCGCCGGGTCCGCGTCGCGCCGGCACCTGCGGCGGTACGGGCGCAGCCGACCGGCCGCCGGACCGGGACGGGGTCCCGGTGCGGCGGCCGGCGGCGTGGGTGTGCTGGTAGGTCACGCGTACAGCTTCATCGGGGCGTACTTCTGCCGGGGGAAGACCTTGTCCACCTCGGCGTTGGTGAGCCCGAACCGGCCCTGCGCGACCGCGCCGTAGACGTTGAACATGTTGTTGTACTCGGGCACGTCACCGGAGTCCAGCTTGTCCAGACCGTTCCAGGTGCCGAGCAGCGAGCCGGCGAGCTTCTTCCCGGAGAGCAGGGTGATCACGCCGCCGTGGCCGTGGTCGGTGCCGCCGCTGTTGGAGCCGACCCGCCGGCCGAACTCGCTGGACACCATGATCGTCACGTCGGCGGCCTTCGGGCCGAGGTCGGTGAAGAACGCGGCCATCGCGCTGGCCAGCTCGTTGAGCCGGCGGTGCAGCTGGCCGCCGGAGCGGGTGCCCTGGTTCTCGTGGGTGTCGTAGCCACCCATGCCGACGGTGGCGACCCGGACGTTGGCGCCGCCCTTGATGAGCTGGGCGAGCTGCTGGAACGCGTTGCCGACGCCCTCGTACTTGACGCCCTCGGCCGGCTGGTAGGGCTTGGCGGCGAGCTTCTGCGCGGTGGCCAGCGCGCCGAGGCCGTCCTGCACGGCCTCCTCGACCGGGTGATTGATCCCGGTGAAGAGCCCCCTGATGGCCTTCTCGGTGGCGGCCCGGAACCGGTCGTCGCCGTTGAGCCGCAGCGAGCCGACGCTGTTCAGCGAGAGCGCGCCGTTGTTGCCGACCAGCGAGCGGGGCAGCGTGCTGCCGACACCGACGCTGCGGAACGCGGTGCCCTTGCCGAGGTTGTCGACCAGGCCGTCGAGCCAGCCCCGGCCGCCGGTCTCGTTGGGCAGCCCGCCCAGGTTGCAGGCGTCCGCCGCCTGGAAGTGGCTGCGGGACAGCCGCTCGTCGGAGACCGCCGGGATGAAGCCCAGCTGGCCGGCCTTGAGCCACTGCTCCAGCGGCTTGAACGCGCTGGTCAGCTTGAAGCCGCGGCCCAGGGCCAGCGAGTCGTCGCCGAGCAGCAGGTCGGGGCGGGCCTTCGCGAGCACCGGGTCGTTGTCCGGCGCGACCAGGCTCAGCCCGTCCAGCCCGCCGTAGAGGAAGACGTGGATCAGGGTGCCGGTCTTGGTGGCCGCGAACGAGGCCGAGGTGGTGACGAACTGGGCGGTGGCCAGCGCGGTGGCGGTGGCGGCGGCGCCGGCGACGAAGGTCCGCCGGGTGACGCCGCGACCGTCCTGCTGGGCCTCCTCCAGGTCCTCCAGCCGGCGGTAGCGGTCCCGCTCGGCGGCGTTCTCGGCGGCCACGACGTCGGCCTCCGCCCGCAGCAGCGCCTCGGCCGGGTTGTCGGCCAGCCGCCGCAGGTCAGGGCATTCGGGGTGCAGGGGGTAGGTGTTGTACACAGTCTTCTCCATCGGGTGCCTCACCGGAGGTGGTGCTGAGGGGACGCGAGGATCGCCCGCGCGACGGCGGTGATGGCCCCGTTGAACGTGGCGTCGACCTTGGCGGTCGCCGACACGTCGGCCACGCCGAGGATCAGGTTCTTCTCCCGGGCGGTGAGCTTCTGGCCGACCAGACGCAGGGCGAGCGCGTCCACGTACGCCCCGGCGGTGGCCGGCGGCTTCGCGACCAGCTTCTCCGGCTTCACGTACGTGAACTGGGTGCGGTAGCCGGCGACGAGCTCGCCGGCCTCGTTCCACCCGTTGACCATCGTGCCGGCCGAGGTCCACGCGACGTAGACGTCCGGGTAGCCGTCCGGGGTGGGCTGGCCCATCGGGAACTGCCCCAGCTCCCGCATCTTGTCGGAGACCTGCCGCAGGCCCCGGGCGAACGGGGTGCGCTTGTTGTCGCCGTTGTCGTGCTTCGGCGACGCCTCCGGCGAGACGCCGAGGGCGCGGTACGTGGCGACCAGGTACTCCATCGGCCGGCGGACCTTCTGCCCCACGGCGGCCCAGAACTCCGAGGAGCTGAAGAGCGTCATCAGCACCGGCTTGATCATGCCCTTGTTCGCCGTGTACGTCTTGGCCAGCCGGTCCACAAGGGACTTCGGCGGGGTGTCCGAGACGAACCGGGTGGCCAGGCTCTGCGCCACGTACTTGGCGGTCGACGGGTGCAGCGCGATGTAGGCGATGTAGGCGTCGATCGCCGCGTCGGCCTTCTTGGGGTCCTTCGAGTTGTTGGCGTGGGTGAACCCGAGGATCTTCACCTTGCCGACGTAGTGCCGGTCGGCCCGGAAGATGTACTTCCCGTCCTCGACGCCGCGGCCGGTCTGCAGCAGGGCCGCCTGCCGGACGTCCTTCTCGGTGTAGCCGCCGTCGACGCCGACCGAGTAGAGCTCCAGGTTCTCCCGGGCCAGGTTCTCGTTGACCGCGTCGGCGCGGGAGTCGTTCTGGTTCAGGTAGAGCAGCAGCGCCGGGTGCTTGTTCGCCGCGACCAGCATCTCGGGGTAGCTGCCCAGCGCGTGGGCCCGGATGACGTCCCGGTCGAACGAACTGCGGTAGACCTCGCCGCCGTCGAACTCCGCGGCCACGTGCAGGAAGTCGTTCCAGAAGTCGACCATCACCTCGAAGAGCTGGCGCTTGGACCAGATCTGCCGGGCGACCGTGGCGTCCACCATCTCCCGCTCCGGCTGCGCGCCCCGCTCGTTGAGCTGGTCCCGCTGGTCGCGCAACTGCTGCACGGAGAGCTTCTGGGTGGGCAGGTCGGCGAGCTTCAGCTCGGCCCGGCTCGGCTCGATCTTCTCCGGCTCGAACTGTGCCCGGATCCAGGCGTCGATGCCCTGCCGCTTGATGTCGGCGAGCAGCTGGGGCGTGGGGCCGAAGGTGGCCCGGCGGGCCAGGTGCAGCACCGGGTCCTTGGCGAGCACCGTCTTCACGGTCACCTTGGTCTCGGCGGCCGCGGCGGCCGGCCCGGAGAAGGTACGGCCACCGGCCGGCGCGTTCTTCTTCAGCGCCTCGCCGGCCCGCGAGCCCATGTAGCTCTCGTTCTGCTCGGTGTAGGTCCGCACCGTGCTCGGCTGCTGCCCGCTCGGGCGGGCGGCGGTGCCGTCGGTGACCGTGGTGCCGGTGGCGTCACCGGCCGCGGCGTCGCCGCCGAAGAGGCCACGCACCTGCGGGGTCATCGCCAGGGCGGCGCCGCCGGCGACCACCGCGGCGGTGCCGCCGAGCGCGACGAGGGCCTTCCGACGGCCGACGCCACGGCCGGGCCCGTCCCCGTCGTCCAGGTTGGGCAGTCCGGCGCCGGCGGTGCGGGCCGGGGCCGGCCGGCCGAGACCCTCGGGGCCCACCCACTGTGGTCCGCGCGGCGCCGGGTCCGGCTGGCCTGCGAAGTGGTACGAGGTGCGCGGGTCGGCCTGCGCCGGGTAGCCGCCCTGGTGCGGGTGCGGCGTGTCGTACCCGTACGGAGCGGAGGCGGTCAGGTCCTGGTACCCGTCGGAGGAGGGGTGCTGCTGTGCGTCCCAGCCGCGGTCGTCCCGCGGTCGACGTGGTGGCACATTCTGGTCGGCCATGTACCAATCCCGATTTCTGCTGAGCGCCGGCACGACTGCGATCGGGCAGGGATGGCAGCGGCGGCGACTGATGCCTGAGGGGGTTGCTACGGGAAGGTAACCAAGGGGTCTGGCCCCGACAAGGCGAGCGGAATGCCCTCGTGAGGGCACTTAAGACAGCCCTCAGCACAGGGTCCGGGTAGGTGCCGGACGACCACCCGGGCACGAACGCCCCCAGCAGGGGGTACGTGTACCGCGACGGCGCCGATGTGACACTTTCGCCGGGCTGGACGCTTCCTGCACCGTTCACCACCACAGCGAAACTTAAGGATCGGATAAGCCAGGACTGAGACGCTCAGAGCAGCCCGTGGCGGGCACGTGGCGCAGGCCGGGCGGGGAAAAGGACCAGCGGAGGGCGGCGTGAGCCGCCGTCGCAGCGGGTATGCCGCCGGACCGCTGAACGCGTGAGGGGGCACCGCCATGCTCAGCAAAGAGGATCAGCGCAGGTTCGAACAGATCACCCGCCAGCTCCGGGAGAGCGACCCGGCGTTCTTCGCCCGGTTGGACAACCGGGCCAAGGGTCGCCGCGGCCGCTACCTGCTGCTGCTGACCATCGTGCTGTGGGCCTCGCTGCCGGCGATGACCGTGCTGGCAGGGCGGCTGGCCGGCGCGATCTGCGCCGTGGTGCTGGTGGCCAACGCGGTGCTCATGTGGCGCTTCCGCCGTCGCTGGCTATGACCGCCCGGGCTGGTCGGCGCGGCTTCACCGGCCGAACGCCTGATACGCCCGGCGTAGCCGCTCCACCAGCCCGGGCCCGCCGATGGCGGGAGCCGGCGGGCCGAGCTGCCGCAACAGCAGATCCGGTCCGGTGGCCAGGCTGGGCGGCCGGTCCGGCAGCGGCACCGGTGGCAGCCAGAACCGGTCCGCCGCGTCGGCCAGTGGCGTCGACGGCAGGCCGGCAAGCGCCCGGGCGGCGCCCACCGGCGCGCCCTCGACGGGCTCGGCGACGACCGGCGCGGGCACATCGTCCTGCTCGGACGGTGCCGGGGCGCCGGTGGCCGCTGCCCGCAGGGCGCGCAGCCGGCCGAGCAGCTCGGCCCGACCCCGCCCGCGCCAGTGCAGCAGCTCGAACGGGTCGGCGTCGAACGCCTCGGCGAGCAGGTAGAAGGTGGCCGCCAGGTGTTTGCACGGCACGGCGAAGTCCGGGCAGTCGCACCGCTGGGCCAACTCGTCGACCCCGGCCGGAAAGAGCGGTGCGCCCGCCGCGGCGAACAGCTCCTCCAGCTCCGCCGGCAGGTCACCGGCGAGCAGCCGGGCGCTGAAGAAGGCCTGACCGGCCAGCTCGGCCTCGATCCGGTCCCAGAACTCGGGCGGGAACGCGGAAAGTCCGATGTGGACAGTGTACGGTCGCGGTCGGGAACCCTGCACGACCGCGGTCACCGCACCGGGGGCGATGTCGAGGCTGACCACCTGGCCGGCGCGCGCGTACGACCGGCCGCGGGTGAGCCGGGTGCCGAGCGCGAAGGACTCCAGCACCTCCAGGAAGCGCCGCGACCACCAGGACCGGCCGATCGCGCCCCGGGTGCTGCGCGCCTTGAGCCCACCGTCCACCCGGCGGGGCCGGCCGAAGTCGGCGAACCGGCCGGTGGGCGTCCCGCCTCCGCCGTCGGGACGGACCGCTCGCTCACTCACTCGACCACCGCCCCGGACTCCAGCGCGAAGAGCTCGCGCAGCTGCCCGGTGGAGAGCTCGGTGATCCACTGTTCGCCGCTGCCCACCACCCGGGACGCGAGGTTGCGCTTGTCGGCGATCAGCGCGGCCACCTTCTCCTCCACCGTGCCGGCGCAGACGAACTTGCGGACCTGCACCCGCCGGCGCTGCCCGATCCGGAAGGCCCGGTCGGTGGCCTGGTCCTCGACGGCGGGGTTCCACCACCGGTCGACGTGCACCACGTGGTTGGCCGCGGTGAGGGTGAGCCCGGTGCCGCCGGCCTTCAGCGAGAGGACGAAGATCGCCGGGCCGTCCGGGGACTGGAACCGGGTCACCATGGCGTCCCGGTCGGCCTTGCCGACGCCGCCGTGCAGGAACAGCACCTCCCGGCCGAACCGGGCGGAGAGGTGCCCGCGCAGCATCCCGCCGAACTCCGCGTACTGGGTGAAGAGCAGCGCCTTCTCCCCCGCGGCCAGCACCTCGTCCAGGATCTCCTCCAGCCGGGCCAGCTTGCCGGAGCGACCGTCCAGCGCGGAGCCGTCGCGCAGCAGCTGGGCGGGATGGTTGCAGACCTGCTTGAGCCGGGTCATGGTGGCCAGCACCAGCCCGCGCCGCTCGATGCCGTCGCTGGACTCGATCTTCGCCAGCATGTCGTCGACGACGGCCCGATAGAGCGAGGCCTGCTCCGCGGTGAGGTTGCAGACCACCTCCATCTCCAGCTTCTCCGGCAGGTCGGTGATGATCGACGAGTCGGTCTTGAGCCGGCGCAGCACGAACGGGCCGGTGATCCGGCGCAGCCGCTCGGCGACCTCGGCGTCACCATGCCGCTCGATCGGCTCGGCAAACCGCTTCCTAAAGGTCGCCGCCGGGCCGAGCAGGCCGGGATTCGCGAACTGCATGATCGACCAGAGGTCGGCGAGCCGGTTCTCCACCGGCGTGCCGGTGACCGCCACCCGCTGCCGGGCCGGCAGGGCCCGTACCGCCTCGGCCTGCCGGGTCGAGGCGTTCTTGATCGCCTGCGCCTCGTCCACCACCACCCGGTGCCAGTCCACGCCGGCCAGCGCGACCGCGTCGCGGGCCGCCACCGAGTAGGTGGTGAGGACCAGGTCCGCGCCGTGCACGGCCGCGGTGAACTCCGCGCCCCGCGCCCGTTCGGCGCCGTGGTGCACGTGTACGCGCAGCTCCGGCGTGAACCGGGCCGCCTCCCGCTGCCAGTTGCCGACCAGCGACATCGGGCAGACCAGCAGGGTCGGCCCAGCCTCCGGCGGGTCCCCGGCGAGCAGCGCGAGCAGCTGCACCGTCTTGCCCAGGCCCATGTCGTCGGCGAGCACCCCACCGAGCCCGAGCGACTGGAGGAAAGCCAGCCAGGCCAACCCCCGCCGCTGGTACGGGCGCAGCGTGCCGCGGAACGTCGAGGGCGGATCGAGCGGGGTGAGTCGCCGCTCCACCGCGCCAGCGAGCAGGTCACCGAGCGTCCCGTCGGCGGTCACCTCCAGCACCGGCAGCGCCGCGCCGTCGTCGCCGTCGGTGAGCCCGAGCCGGAGCAGGTCGGCGACGGTCAGCTCGCCGGCCGAACGGAGCAGCCGCAGCCCGGCGGCGAGCCGCTTCGGGTCCAGCTCGACCCAGCGCCCGCGCAGCCGCACCAGCGGGGTCTTCAACTCGGCCAGCGCGGCCAGCTCGTCGGCGGAGAGCGGCTGGTCGCCGAGTGCCACCTCCCAGCGGTAGTCGACCAGCGCGTCCAGGCCCACCCCGGGACCCGCTGCGGCGACGGTGCCGGGGGCGGTCCTGCTGCGCGCCCGCAACCGCGCGCCGAGCCGGGACGACGGGCGCTGCCACCAGGACGGCAGCAGCACGCCGAAGCCGGCGGCGTGCAGCACGGGCGCTCCCTCGCGGAGGAACCGGTGCGCGCCCTCGACATCCAGCTCCAGCACCTCGGGGGCGGCGGTGCGCAGCGCCGGGTCGAGGTCCGGCCAGAGCCGACTGGCCCGACCCAGCTCGGCGAGGAGCGTCTCCTGCGCGCTGGTCGCGGGGCCGGCCAGCGCGGCCACCGCCGCCGGCTCCCGCCACACCCGCCCGGCGTCGACGTGCAGGCTCGGTTCGTCGGCCGCCTGGAGCCCGAACTCCAGCCGCCAGCCGGCGAGTGCCGCGTCCGCCTCCGGGTGATCGGGGCGGCCGGCGCCGGAGTCCGGGCCGGCCGAGGCGCGCGGGGCACCGCTCGCGGCGGCCCCGCCGGTGCCGGCCGGGCCGCCGCCGACGGTCACCACCACCGGTTCGGTGATCTCGGCGGCGGGCTCGACCAACCGGAAGCTGGCCCTTACCGCGCCACCGGCCGCGTCCCGCTGCCAGGCCTCCAGCTCCGCGCGGAGGGTGGCCAGCGCGGCCGGGTCGGCGGTGAAGTCCCGGTGTGGTCCGGCGAGGGCGGCCAGCCAGGCGGGCACCGCGCCGCCGGGCCGTACCCCACGGGCCAGCGAGGTCTGCGCGAGGGTGGCCCGGGCGGCGGCGTCGGTCAGCGCGTCCAACGCGTCGGCGACCAGTTGGCCGACGGCGATCGCCGGCTCGGCGGCACGGGCGGCCGGTGGCACGGCGAGCGCCAGGGACCGCGCCCAGGCGGCGTCCGTGCCGGTGAGCAGCGGCCGCCACACCGCCCGCGCCGGCACGCCGGCGTCCGACGGGGAGGTCCACCCGACCGCACCGTCGGCGTCGAAGTCGGAGTCGGCGGGCGCGGCCGGCCGGGCGGCTGACCCGGCGGTGCTCGCCGGGAGAGCGTCGGCGAGACCGGGAAGGATCCGGCCTCGGGTCACCAGGTCGGCCGCGAACTCGGCCAGTTCGGCGAGGTGCCGCAGGGTCGCCCCGGGCACGGCCGGCAGCTCGACCAGCGCGCGCAGCAGCGACAGGGCGGCGTCCGGGGCGTACCGCAGCACCGGAACCCGCCACCCGGCGAGGGTGACCCGCCCGCGGGCCGGGGTGGCCACGGCGGTCCGGACCAGCTCCGGCGAGTCGGCCGGTGAGCCGGCCCGGGTCGGCAGCGTGAGCAGCGCGGTGCCGAGCGCGGTCGGCTCGGCGGCCTCGGCGAGCGCGGCGGCCAGGGTGGGGTGGTCGGCGGCGAACGGGTGCGGGCGCTCCCGCGGGGCCCGGCCGGGGCGGCGCGGCGCCTGCGCCGGCAGCGTGCTCTCCTCGGCCCAGACGGCGAGCTCGGCCTCGGCCGGACCGGGTCGCCACAACCCGTGGATGACCAGCACGCACTCCCCCTTACGACGCCCGGGCCCAGGATAGGCGGCGCCGGCCGGCTAGCGTCGGCGCCATGTTCGACCTCCTCGTCGTCGGCGGGCTCGGGGTGGATGTGCGGGTCAGGGTGCCCGCGCTGCCGCTGCCGGCCGCCGACTCCCTCACCGTCGACCCGGTCGAGCTGCGGATCGGCAACACCGGCGCCGGGGTGGCGCTCGCCGCACACGCGCTCGGGCTCCGCGTGGCCCTGGTCGACGTGCTCGGCGCGGATCCGGCCGGTGACGTGGTCCGGACGGCGCTGGCCCGCACCGGGGTGCATCCGGTGCTGCTGGCGGGCCCGGCCGGCACCCGCCGCTCGGTGAACCTGGTCGACCCGGCCGGGCGGCGGATGTCGCTCTACGACCCTCGCCCCTGGCAGGGCCCGCCGCCGCTGACCGGCGCCGAGCTGGCCGCGCTGGTCCGGGACGCGCGGCACGTACACCTGTCGATCATGGATTGGGCGACCGGCCTGCTGCCCGACCTGCAGGCCCCACGCGGAGTCGGCGTCAGCACCGACCTGCACGACTGGGACGGCGAGAACCCCTACCACCGGCCGTTCGCCGAGTTGGCCGACCTGGTCTTCGTCAGCGGGGTCCGGCTCGGCGAGCGGGCCGCGGCGGTCGCCGCCGGCCTGGCGCCGCGCACCGTCGTGGTGACCCGGGGCGCCGACGGCGCCGAGCTGCACCTCGGCGGCGACGCCCCGACGCCGGTGCCGGCGGCCGTGCCGCCCGCGCCGGTGGTGGACACCAACGGCGCCGGGGACGCGTTCGCGGCCGGCCTGATCGCCGCCCGGCTGGATGGCGCGGCGCTCACCGACGCCGCGGCGTACGCCGCCCGGGTGGCCGCGGCAGCCTGCACCCACGACGGGATGGAGTATCCGCCCGGGCTGCTCCCCGCCGGCTGAGCTGGCCGGCGCTCAGATCGCGCCGGTCTGCCCGTCGGTCAGCTCCCGCAGGATGTCGGCGTGGCCGACGTGCCGGGCGGTCTCCTCGATCATGTGCACCAGGATCCAGCGCACCGAGACCTCGCCGAGCTGCGGGTGCGGCACCACGTGGTCGAGGTCGAAGCGTGCGGCGACCGCACGGGAGCGGGCGCACGCCTGCTCGTAGCCGGCGGCGATCCAGTCGACGGTGTCCTCGTCGGTGACCGTGAAGCTGGCCACCGCCTCCTCCTCGGTGGTCAGGTAGACGTCGCCGGGGCCGGGGGCGAGCAGGCAGGGGAACCAGTTGCGCTCCACCATCGTGAGGTGCTTGACCAGGCCGGCGACGGTGGTCGCCGAGGGCACCAGCCGGCGGGCCGCGTCGGCGTCGGAGAGGCCGCGCAGCTTGCGCAGCAGCACGCCCCGGTGGAAGTCGAGGAAGGATTCGAGCACGGCCCGCTCGTCGCCGGTGCGCGCCAGCACGGGTCCGAGCGTGGGGTCGATCGTCGTCTCCGCCATGACCGGACGCTACCCGCGCATCCCCGCCGGGCGCTGCCCCGCTAACCACTGCGCGGGCCCGCCGGGGAGGGCAGGATGGGCCCATGGCCTCAACGGTAGAGATCCCACTGGTGGGTGGTGTGGCCGACGGTCAGAGCGTCACCGTCGAGCTGGACAGCAACGGCCGCCCGCCGCTGACCCACCACCACCTCGGCCCGGGCGGGCTCGCCGAGGCGGAGATCTACGAGTTGGAAGCCACCGTCGACGGGGCCCAGGACTGGCGCTACTGCTGGCGCGGCCCGGCGGTCTGAGCCGGGCCGGGTGAGCCGGGCCGGTTTCAGGCGCGGGTGAGCCGGCGGGTACGCAGGCTCTCCAGCACCCCCCGGGTCACCTCGGAGGTGCCGCGGGCCTGGTCGCACACCTCGGCGACCCGGCGGGCGGTGGCCTCGGCGCGCGCCTCGCGCTCGTCCCAGAGCCGGTCGACCTCGGCGAGCAGCGGGCCCTCCACCTCCCGCTCGACCCCGCGCAGCGCCGGCACGCCGAGCCGCTGGGCCAGGTCGAAGACCTTCCCGGCGTACGGCAGCGGGAGGAACGGCGTACCCACCATCGCGGCGAAGATCAGGAAGTGCAGCCGCATGCCGACGGCCAGGTCGAAGTGGCGCATCAGGCCCAGCACCTGCTGCGGCGAGTACTTGCCGTGCAGGATGCGGCCGCGCTCGGCGGCGATCATGTGCGACAGCACGCCGTGCGAGTGCCGGATGTCGTCGCGCTCCATCGGCACGAAGAGCACGTACGCGTCGATCCGGTGCACCAGGAAGTCGCCGATCTGGGCCAGCAGGCGGTGGTAGCCGTCCACGTCGAGCCGCTCGGCGGCCCGCCCCGGCTCCCGCACGCTCATCCCCACCAGCCGCCGGCCGGCCGGCACACCCTCCTCGCGCAGCAGCTCGGCCGGGAAGTCC
The DNA here is from genome assembly GCF_044456245.1 of Micromonospora sp. NPDC051006. Classification (NCBI taxonomy): domain Bacteria; kingdom Bacillati; phylum Actinomycetota; class Actinomycetes; order Micromonosporales; family Micromonosporaceae; genus Micromonospora; species Micromonospora sp. NPDC051006. The sequence goes on along the minus strand of NZ_JBITFP010000028.1, from coordinate 37,286 downwards.
TCCGGTTCGAGCAGGAACGCCGGGTCGGCGGTGACCGTGATCGGGTTGATCAGCCCGGCCTCCTCCAGCACCATCCGGGACTCCTGGTCCCGGACGGTCACCTGGGTGGCGCCGGCGAGCGTCTCCCGGACCATGCCGGTGTCCACCCCGTCGCTGAGCGGCCCCACCCCCACCGCATAGGTGATCAGCGGCAGGCCCCGCTCCTGGGCGACCCGGACCACCCGCAGGTAGCGGCGGGCCTCCCGGTCGTACAGGATGCCGCCGCCGCCCAGGATCAGCAGGTCGAGCTGGGCCAGGACCAACGCCGAGTCGGTCCGGCTCACGCCCTCCCAGGGCACCGCCTCCACGTCCGGATGGGCGACCCGGGTGTGCGCGGGGTTGCGGGAGAAGACGATGATCCGGGCGTTGGGCTCCTGCTGGCGCAGGTCGGTCAGCAGGCCGGTGAGGATCGCCTCGTCACCGAGGTTGCGACCGCCGTACGAGCCCAGCACACCGATGGTCAGTCCGGCCCCATGCGTCATCCGTCGCTCCTCCCGGGTGCGTCGGGGCCAGGGTTCCCGCTGGACCGGCGAACAGTCCTCGGCGCAGGTCAGCGCGGGGCGACGGGGCCGGCCGGCGGGCCGGCGGAGACCGGCTTGGCCATCTGCTGGGCGGTGACCCGGAAGCCGAGGCTCTGGTAGAGCCCGATGGCGACGGTGTTCGAGCCGAACACGTTCAGCCCCAGCTCGGCCACGTCGAGCTGGGCGAGTTCGGCCTCGATGAGCTGGATCATCCGCCGGGCGTGGCCACGTCCCCGGTGCGTCTCGTGCACCTCGATGTTGGGGATCCAGGCCCGTCCGGAGCCGGGCGGCGCGTCGGACGCCCCGGCCGTGCCGGGCAGGGTCACCCAGATCCAACCGACCTCGACGTCACCCACCCGGGCCACCCGCAGCAGCACCCCCGGGGTGGCCGCGCCGTCCGGCAGCAGGTCCCGGATCTGGGCCGCCGCGCGGGCCTGCGCGTCGGCCGGGCTCATCGCCCGGTGCCGGGACAGCTCCTCGGCGTACGAGCGCTCCAGCGCGCCGCTCAGCCGCGCCAGCTCGCCGGCCGTCATCGGGGTCAGCGTCAGCTCCATCGGCGTACCACCCTCTCCTCAACCGTCCAGCGCGTAGTGCAGCAGAGCGACCGGGAACCCGCCACCCGGTAACCGGCGCGGGGCCGTGGTGCAGCCGATCGGAGGGCGTCCAGGAGCGCGAAGGCTGACGATGATGGCGGGGTGAGGATCGCGCACGTCAGCGACAGCCACCTCGCCAACATCGAGGGGGTGGCGACCTCGGTGGGCGCCACGGTCGCGTTGCTGCGCGCCGCCGGGCACGAGGTCACCCTGCACTGCCCCGGCCCGCTGTCCCGGCGGCGGCGCCCTGGCGAGCTGCCCTCGGTGCCGGTGCCCACCCGGCCGTACCGGCTGGCGCTGCCCCGGCTGCCGGACGCGCCGGTGGACGTGGTGCACGTGCACACCACCGGCCCGGTCGGCGTGGCCGGGCTGCGGTTCGCCGCCGCCCGGGGCCTGCCGGTCGTGTTCACCTGGCACACCGACCTGGTCGCGTACGCGGCGTACTACCCGGAGATACCGATCGGAGCCGGGTACGCCGGCCTGCGACTGGGGCTGCGCTGGCAGGCCCGGGACCTGTGGGCGCTGGCCCGTCCCGGGCCGGGCCGGCAGGCGCGGCTCGCCGAACTCGGCCGGTGCCTGCTGGCGCACACCGCCGTGCTGCTCGCCCCCTCGGCGAAGACCGCGGCCGCGATGGCGCCGATGGCCGGCCCGACCCGGATCGTGGTGCTGCCCACCCCGGTCGCCGCGCCCGCCGACGACGCCGACGACCGGCGGCGGCTACGGACCCGACTGGACCTTCCCGCCGACGCCCCGGTGCTGCTCGCCGTGGGCCGGGCCACGCCGGAGAAGAGTCCCCGACTGCTGCTCGCCGCGTTCGCCCGGGTGCGGCGCGAACTGCCGGACGCCCGGCTGGTGCTGCTCGGCGTGCGGCGCCACCGGCCGGCGGTGCGCCGGGCCGCCCGCCGGCTCGGTGTCGCCGACGCGCTGCACCTGCTGCCGCCGGTGCCACGCGAGCGGGTCGGCGCCCACTACCGCGCCGCTGACCTGCTCGCCTTCACCTCCACCACGGACACCCAGGGGCTGGTGCTCGGCGAGGCCGAGGCCCACGGGCTGCCGGTGGCCATGGTGGACGCCGGGCTCGCCACGCGCCCCGGCACCGGCACCACCCGCCCGGTCGCCGCCGGCACGCCGGAGGCTTTCGGGGCGCTGCTCACCCGGCTGCTCACCGAGGTCGAGCTGCGGCGGCGGGTGATCACCGAGGGGCGGGACAGCTGTGCCGCGTGGACCGGCCAGCGCTACCTGGCCGAGTTGACGGCGATCTACGCCGCGGTCGCCGGCGCAGGCTCGTAGTCGCGCCTGTCGATACGCCGGTGGTAGCGTCCGCGCGTGTCCGGCCGGATCCTGCGGGGAAGCATCGTGGTGGTGCTCGCGGTCGGGCTGGCCCTCGCCTTCGTCGCCGCCCGCGAGGAGCCGGTGGAGCTGCTCTGCTACTTCACGATCCAGGTCGACCTGGCCTACCTCGCCGTGCTGCTGCTCGGCGGCGGCGACCGGTTGCGCACCGCGCTCACCGTCTATCTGCTCGTCACCGGCCTGGTCTTCGTCCTGGTGCTGGCTAACCCGTGGAGCGGCTACGCCATGGTGGCGACGGCCGACGCCCGGGGGCCGGTCTCCGACGCCGGCAACCTGCTGCTGCACGCGGTGGCGCCACCGCTGGCCGCCGCCGACTGGCTCGCCCGCCGTCCCCGGCTGGCGCCGACCACCGCGTACGCGGTCGGCCTGCTCGGATATCCGCTGGTCTGGCTCGCCCTGATCCTGGTCCGGGGCGCGGCGTTCAGCCGGGCCGAGGACCGCTACCTCTATCCCTTCCTCGACGTGCCCCGGCTCGGCTACCCGACGATCGCGGTCAACGCGCTGGTCTTCGCGGTGCTGGTGCTGCTGCTCGGCCTCGGCGCGGTCCGGCTGTCGCGCCACCGACCGGGCCCGCTGCCCGGCGGATCGCCCGCCGCCTGAAGCGGCCACCGGCGAGGTCCGGGGCGGCGGCCCGTCGACACCGGTAATCACGTTGCCCGGCGGCGCGCCCGTCGCGCACCGTGGGCGGATGACGGCTTCGATCAGGACCCGGCTCGGCTGGGCCGAGCTGCCCGAGCACGTCCGGGCGGCGGTGCAGGAGATCCTCGGTGACCGGGTGGTCGAGGCGGTCTCCCAGCCCGGCGGCTACTCTCCCGGCTCCGCGGACCGGGTCCGCACCGCGACCGGCCGGCGGGCGTTCGTCAAGGCGGTCAACCCGGCGCGCAACCCGGACAGTCCCCGGCTGCACCGCGCCGAGGCCCAGGTGGCGACCGCGCTGCCGGCGTCCGCGCCCACGCCCCGGTTGCTCGGCTGCCACGACGACGGCGACTGGGTGGCCCTGGTCTTCACCGACGTGGACGGTCGACACCCGGCCACCCCGTGGCGGGCCGACGAGTTGACCGCCGTGCTCGCCGCGCTGGAGGCGATGGCGGTGGCGCTCACCCCGGCCCCGGTGCCGCAGGTGCCGACCGCCGCCGAGCGGCTGGCGCACGACTTCGCCGGCTGGCACCGGATCGCCGCCGACCCACCCGCGAGCCTCGACCCGTGGGCCCGCGCGCACCTGGACGAGCTGCGCGCCGCCGCCGACCGGGGCCTCGCCGCGCTGTCCGGTGACACGCTCTGCCACCTCGACGTCCGGTCGGACAACCTGCTCGTGGACGCGGCCGGTGCGGTCACCGTGGTGGACTGGCCGTGGGCCTGCCGCGGGCCGGCCTGGCTGGACACCGCGCTGCTGCTGGTCAACGTGCGGCTGCACGGCGGGCACGACACCGAGGCGTTGCTGCGCCGGCTGCCGCTCACCGCGGACGTCGACCCGGACGTGCTGACCGGCACGTACGCGGGCCTGGCCGGCTTCTTCACCGACGGGGCCCGGCGGCCCGCGCCGGCCAACATCCCCACGGTGCGCGCGTTCCAGCAGGCCCAGGGCGACGCTCTGCTGCCCTGGCTGGCCGCCCGCCTCTCCTGACCCCTCCGGGGGCCGCCGCCCCGGCCGCGCGGTCGTGGCGCTCTGCTGGACCGGTCATGGTGAAGGCGGGAATCGGACCTGGTGGTGGCCGGCGAACGAGACGTCCGATCATCGCCAGACGTACCGCCCCCACGCTTCCATGATCGTCACATGACGACGAAACTCGACGGAAAAGTCGCCCTGGTCACCGGTGGCGCCCGGGGCATCGGAGCGGGCATCGCGCTGCGGCTGGCACAGGACGGCGCCGACGTGGCGCTCACCTACCGGCAGAACGCGGACCAGGCCACGGTGGTGGTGAAGCGGATCGAGGCGCTGGGCCGGCGTGCGCTCGCCCTGCCGGCGGACAGCGCCGACCCGGCGGCGGTCCGGGACGCGGTGGACCGGACGGCGGCCGAGCTGGGCCGGCTGGACATCCTGGTGAACAACGCCGCGGTGTTCCTGGTCGGCGGCATCGACGAGCTGGGCGTGGACGAGCTGGAGCAGACGCTCGCGGTGAACGTGCGGGCGCCGTACCTGGCCGCGCAGGCCGCGGCACGGCACCTGGCCGACGGCGGGCGGATCATCAGCATCGGCAGCAACGTCGGCGAGCGGGCGGTCTTTCCCGGGCTCGCGCTCTACTCGATGAGCAAGACCGCGCTGACCGGGTTGACCCGCGGCCTGGCCCGGGAGCTGGGGCCGCGCGGAATCACGGTCAACCTGGTCAACCCCGGGCCGACCGACACCGACGCCAACCCGGCCGACGGCCCGAACGCCGCCGCGATCGCCGGCTTCACCGCCCTGGGCCGCTACGCTCGCCCCGCCGACATCGCGGCCACCGTCGCGCACCTGGCCGCACCCGAGGCCGGGTACGTCACCGGCGCGGTGGTCAACGTGGACGGCGGCTTCACCAGTTGATGGAGAGCCGGGCGCGGCGGAAAACCCGTCGCGCCCGGCCTCAACCATTCGCGCGGCGGGTGGCGTCTGTCCCGGTGAGGGGGTGGGCATGACCGAGACGTTCCACGAGTTCGTGGTGCACCGAACGCCGGCCCTGTCCCGGACCGCCTACCTGCTCACCGGCGACCACCAGCTCGCCGAGGACCTGGTGCAGGCCGCGCTGGCCCGCACCTACCGGCACTGGCGGCGGATCCGCGGCGGCGACCCGGAGGCGTACGTCCGGAGGGTGATGTACCACCAGCAGGTCTCCTGGTGGCGGCGGCGCCGGGTCGCCGAGCGGCTGGAGGCCGAGCCCACCGAGCGGGCCGGCGCCGACCACACCGAGACGACCGCGCTGCGGCTGACGCTGACCGCGGCGCTGCGCCAGCTCACCCCGCGCCAACGGGCCGTCATCGTGCTGCGCTACTACGAGGACCTGACCGAGGCGCAGGTCGCCGAGGTGCTCGGCTGCTCGGTCGGCACCGTCAAACGGCACGGTCACGACGCAGTACGCCGGCTGCGGCTCATCGCCCCCGATCTCGTCGACGGCACCCCGGAGAGGAGCACGCGATGACCGCCCGGCTGCGCGAGGCGTTGCGCGTCACCGCGGACGGGGTGCCGGGCTATCCGGTGTACGAGCGGGCGCTGGCCACCGCACACCGCTCCCGCCGCCGGCGCACCGCCGCCGCCGCGGCACTCGTCCTGGTCGTGCTGGCCGGGGTGGCGCTGCCGCTGGCGGGTACGCCCGCGGTGGACCCGGCGACGGGCGCGCGGGCCGCGCTGCCCGACCGGATCGGCCTGCCGCCGCTCGGTACCCGGCACGCCAGCGACCGACCCGCGCTCGGGCCCGCGTCGGTCATCTTCACCGGCCAGGCGCCCCGCCTGCAGGGCTGGAACGAGGACGGCATCGTCGGTGTCGTCGGCGCCGACGCCGACCGCTACCGGATCTTCTCGATGGGATTCGAGGCGCCGGCCGGCGACCAGGTCCTGCTATCCCCCGACGGCCGGTACGTGGCCCGGCCGGCGGGCGATTCCGAACGCCCCCGGGTCGACGTGATCGACCTGTCCACCGGGGGTACCCGACGCCTGCCGAGCAGGGTCGCCGACAGCGTGCTGACCACGCCGGTCGGCTGGTCGCCCGGCGGTGCGCGCCTGGTGGTCCGGGACACCGTGCCGGTCGCCTTCGACGGGGCGACCTACCGCTCGGTGCTGAGCATCGTCACCCTCGACGGCGAGCGGTGGAGCCAACTGGCCAGCGGCGCGCAGGAGGCGAGCTTCGGCTCGGTCGTCGCTTTCTCCGCCGACCACCTCGCCTACCAGTACGGGCGCACGGTGGCCGTCACCGACCTCGACGGACGGGAACTCTCGTCGTTCGCCCTGCCGGCCGAGAGCTGGCTCGCCGGCAAGGGCGCATGGACCCCGGACGGCCGGTTGACGCTCGCCACTCGCCAACCCGGCAGCACCGAGTGGAGCCTGCGCCAGGTCGATGCCCGGACCGGCAGCGGCAGCGGCAGCGGGTCGCTGCCGGCGGTCTCCGACGTGACCGCGATTCGGCTGCTCGGCTGGCGACCGGACGGCTCGGCGCTGGTCGTCGCGTACCAGCCGGAGCCGGCGTCGCCCGCCCGGTTCGACCAGCCGCTGGAGCTGGACCAGCGCGTCGCGTACGGGCACGTCAGGTCGGTACGCCTGCTGGCGTTGACGCCGGGAGCGGCCGAGCCGCACACCGTGACGACCGCACCCGAGCAGGTGCTCGCCATCGACGTCGCCGACGAGGTCGTCCGGAGTGGCCGGGTCCGGGACGCGGAGCCACCGGGCGGGGTGGGGCTGCGGTTCTGGCTCTGGACGGGTCTGATCTTCGTGCTGGTGATCGGGTTGGCCGGCTACTGGAGCCGCGGTTGGCGGGCGGAGCGCCGGGAGCGTCGGCGGCGCTTCAGGCCGGAGCCGCGACAGGGTGGTTGAGGAACGGCAGGACCACGGGCGGCAGGGCGGGTGAGTTGACGATGTCGTAGTGGGTCAGCCCCGGCAGCACGGCCAGTCGGGCGGCCGGTCGGTCGGTGCCGTCCCAGCCCGCGTCGCGGTGACCGCCACCGAGCAGCCCGAAGAACGCCGCCACGTGGGCGGTCGGGATCGAGTCGGCGTCGGCGAAGACCAGCAGGGTGGGCAGGGCCAACGCGGCCACCTCGGCCGACCAGTCGTAGTCGCGGCGGAGCAGGTCGCCCGACTTGGCCCAGAGCCGTGGCCAGTCGTCGGGGCGGGGGGCGATCCGCGTGTAGAGCTGGTGCGGCGGGGTTCCCCGCATCCGCTCGCCGGCCTGCTCGTCGTGCCCGGCCATCGCGGCCAGCACCCCCGGATACCAGCCGGCCCGCCGGCAGGGGGCGGAGACCACCACCAGCCGGCGGATCAGCGCCGGGTGCTGGATCGCCACCCGCAGCGCCACCCCGCCGCCGAGCGAGTAGCCGAGCAGGTCGGCCGCGGGCAGGTCGAGGTGGCGCAGCAGGGCGGCGACGTCGTCAGCCATCGACTCGTAGCGCAGCGGCCGGTCCGCGTCGGCGGTGTGGCCGTGGCCCTGGAGGTCGACGCCGACCACCCGGTGCCGCTCGCTGAGGGCCGGCAGCATCGGGGCGAAGGTCTCGGCCGCGCCGAAGCCACCGTGCAGCAGCACCAGCGGGCGTCCGTCGCCGTGCGACTCGTACCAGAGCCGCAACCCGTTGACCTCGGCGTAGCTCACTGCGGCACCTCCCGTCCGCTCTGATCCAACACCGGATTGCGGACCGGCACGCCTGATCGCGGGCGTCGCGGGTATCCGCGGCGACAGCACCTGCCGGACGCGCAGTCACAGGAGGCACCGTGACCCTCACCGCCCCCACCGCGACCATCGGCCTCGACACCGCCGCCGAACTGGCCGCCCAGCTACGGGTGGACTCGGTCCGTTCCAGCACCAGTGCCGGCTCCGGGCATCCGACGTCCAGCATGTCGGCGGCCGACCTCTTCGCCGTGCTCGCCAGCCGGCACCTGCGCTACGACTGGGACGACCCGCGGTCGCCGGCCAACGACCACCTGGTGTTGTCGAAGGGCCACGCCTCCCCCCTGCTGTACTCGCTCTTCAAGGCCGTCGGGGTGATCTCCGAGGACGAGCTGATGCACGGCTACCGTCGCCTCGGGCAGCGCCTGCAGGGCCATCCCACTCCCGCCCTGCCCTGGGTCGACGTCGCCACCGGCTCGCTCGGTCAGGGGCTGCCGGACGGCGTCGGGATCGCGCTCGCCGGAAAGTACCTGGACAAGCTGCCCTACCGGGTCTGGGTGCTCTGCGGCGACAGCGAGTTCGCCGAGGGTTCCATCTGGGAGGCGCTGGACAAGGCCTCCTACTACCAGCTGTCCAACCTGGTCACCATGGTCGACATCAACCGGCTCGGCCAGCGCGGTCCCACCGACCTGGGCTGGGACGTCGACGTGTACGCCCGCCGGGCCGAGGCGTTCGGCGCCCGCGTGCTGGTCGTCGACGGCCACGACCTGACCGCCGTCGACGACGCGCTCACCGCGGCCGGGGACCCGGCCGGGCACCAGCCGACGGTGATCCTGGCCCGGACCGTCAAGGGCCGCGGCTTCGCCGAGGTGGAGGACAGTAACGACTGGCACGGCAAGCCCTTCCCGCCGGAGATGGCCGACCGGGCGATCCGTGAACTCGGCGGCGTACGCAACCTGACCGTGCGCGGCCCGCGCCCCGCCGCCGGCAGCATCAACGGCGCCAGCCCCGCCAGCGACCCGGCGGCCCGACCCGTCACGACCGAACCGACCCGGCGCACGGCACCGGCGAGCTACGGCGTGGGCGAGCCGGTACCGACCCGCAAGGCGTACGGCGACGCGCTGGCCGCGCTCGGCGCCCGTGACCCGCGCATCGTCGCGCTGGACGGCGAGGTCAGCAACTCGACGTACGCCTTCGAGTTCGCGCGTGCCCACCCCGAGCGGTACTTCGAGATGTTCATCGCCGAGCAGCAGATGGTCGCGGCCGCGACCGGCCTGGCGGTGCGCGGCTACCGCCCCTTCGCCTCCACCTTCGCCGCATTCCTGACCCGGGCGTACGACTTCATCCGGATGGGGGCCGTCTCCGGCGTCGACCTGTGCCTGGTCGGCTCACACGCCGGCATCGAGATCGGCCCCGACGGACCCTCACAGATGGGGCTCGAGGATCTCGCCATGATGCGGGCCGTGCACGGCTCGACGGTGCTCTACCCGAGCGACGCGACCAGCACCGTCGCCCTCACCGAGGCGATGGCCTCCACCTCGGGCATCAGCTACCTGCGCACCACCCGCGGCAAGTACCCGGTGCTGTACCCCGACGGGGAGACCTTCCCGGTCGGCGGGTCCAAGGTGCTGCGCTCGTCCGACGATGACGCGGTCACCCTCATCGGCGCCGGGGTCACCCTGCACGCCTGCCTCGCCGCCGCCGACGCCCTGGGAGACGAGGGGATCAGCGCCCGGGTCATCGACTGCTACTCGATCAAACCGATCGACGACGCGACCATCACGGACGCCGCGCTCGCCACCGCCGGCCGGATCGTGGTCGTCGAGGACCACCACCCGGAAGGCGGCCTCGGGTCGGCGGTGAAGGACAGTCTCGTCGCCGACGGCCGGGTACGCCCGGCACTGGTCCACCTCGCAGTACGGGCCATGCCGGGATCGGGGTCGAGCAAGGAACTCCTCGCCTGGGCGGGCATCGACGCCGACCACGTCACCTCCGCCGCGCGGTACCTGGTGAGCGGCTGACCTGCCCGACGGACGCGAGGACGCCGTTCCGTCAGTCCCGTCACCTACCCTCGTTGCGTGGCCGTCCACGAGCTCACCCGCGCCGACGCGCGCCGCATCGCGATCCGGGCGCAGCTGCTGGACAGCGCGCGGCCGACGGACCTGCTCGGCGTCGTACGCCGGTTGACGCTGCTCCAGATCGATCCCACCGCCGCCATCGCGCCGAACGCCGACCTGGTGGCGTGGAGCCGCCTCGGTTCGTCCTACTCGCCGGCCCAGTTGCGCGCCGCCCTCGACGACCGGGCGCTGCTCGAGCTTCGGGCGATGATCCGGCCCAGCGAAGACCTGGCCCTCTACCGCGCCGAGATGGCGGGATGGCACGAGGAGGTGGGGCGGCCCTGGCAGCGGGCCCGCCGCGACTGGGTGGCGGCCAACGACGCGTGCCGCCGCGACATCCTCGACCGGCTCGCCGCCAGCGGGCCACTGCCGTCGCGCGACCTGCCCGACACCTGCGTGGTGCCGTGGAAGTCCACCGGGTGGACCAACAACCGCAACGTCACCCAGTTGCTGGAGCTCATGGTGGCGCGGGGCGAGGTCGCGATCGCCGGGCGGCGGGGCCGCGACCGGCTCTGGGATCTGGCGACCCGGGTCTACCCCGACGACCCGGTGGTCCCCGCCGACGAGGCGCTGCGCGTCCGCGACCGACGGCGGCTGCGCGCGCTGGGCATCGCCCGCGCCCGGGCCCCGGAGGCGCCGGGCGAGCCGGCGGACGTCGGCGAGGCCGGTGAGCCCGCCGCGGTGCAGGGCGTCCCGGGCCGGTGGCGGGTCGACCCGGCCCACCTGGGTCAACCGTTCTCGGGGCGGACGGCGCTGCTGTCGCCCTTCGACCGGCTGATCCACGACCGCCGGCGCACCGCCGAGCTGTTCGGCTTCGACTACCAGTTGGAGATGTACAAGCCCGTCGGCAAGCGCCGGTGGGGATACTTCGCGCTGCCGATCCTCTCCGGCGACCGGCTGGTCGGAAAGCTCGACGCCACCGCCGACCGCCGAGCCGGCGCGCTCCGGGTCGACGCGATCCACCAGGACGTGGCCTTCGACAAGGCCACGGCCGCCGCGGTCGACGGCGAGATCAAGGAGTTGGCCGACTGGCTCGGTCTCGACCTCCTCCTGCCCGGTCAGCGGGGTCCTGACCGGGCGGGGAAACCTGGCTAGGGTTGCCGGATGACCCGATACGCCGTCGGTCTGCCCAACGTCGGGCCCTTCGCCGACCCGCTCGCCCTGGTCGACCTGGCCGTCGCGGCCGAGGAACACGGTTGGGACGGGGTCTTCCTCTGGGACCACCTGCTCTACCACGACGACTGGCCGGTGGTGAACCCGGTCGTCGTCGCGTCCGCGATCGCGGCCCGCACGAAGCGGATCAGGCTCGGGGTGCTCATGGCGGCCCTACCGCGTCGGCGGGTGCAGACGGTGGCTCGGGAGACGGTCACCCTGGACACGCTCTCCGGCGGCCGGCTCGTCTTCGGCGCCGGCATCGGCTCGATCGACGCCGAGTACGCCGCCTTCGGCGAGGATCCCGACCTGCGGGGCCGGGGCAGACGCCTGGACGAGTCCCTGGAGCAGCTCACCGCGCTGTGGTCGGGTGCGGAGGTGCCCGTGCCGTCCGGTGCGCCGGTGCGGATGCTGCCGACACCGGTGCAGCAGCCGCGCATCCCCGTCTGGTGTGCCGGCCGGTGGCCCAACCGGCCAGGCGTGCGCCGGTCGGCCCGCTGGGACGGCGTGGTGCCCACCTTCGCCCACGCCGGCCGTGACATCCCCGTGCCGGTCGAGGACTTCGCCGACGTGGTCCGCTTCGTGGCCGCCGAGCGGGGCTCGCTGGACGGCTTCGACATCGGGCTCGAAGGCTGGACGTCGCCGGGAAACGCCACGGAGATCATCACGCCGTACGCGGCCGCCGGCCTGACCTGGTGGATCGAGGCGATGGGCTGGTGGCGTGGTGGCGTGGACGCCGCCCGTGACCGGATCCTGGCCGGCCCACCCCGCTGACCGGAGAAGTTCAGGAGTCGGCCGGTACCCCGGCTTCGAGTTGCCCGATCAGCGGGGCGAGGAGTTCGTTCAGCTCGCGAGCCACGGCGGCGACGGCTGTGCGCGCTGCCGGCGGCACGGAATCGTCCGGCCCCTGCGGAGCCGGCGGCAGACCATCGAGCGGGACCGGTGCGTCCACCCGCAGTGTCGCTCGCAGGTGCGGGCTACGGGTCAGGTCCTGCTCCGACGGGGTCGTGTACTGGCCGAACAGCTGCGGCCAGTCCCGCCAGCCCCGGTCGCGCTGCCACTGCCTGGTCCAGGTCAGTTCGGCCGGCCACCGCGAGATCACGGTGACCGCGCAGGTCAGGCTCCCGTCCCATGGGCTTCGCGTGCAGGTCGCGGAGAGGATCCGTCGGTGCCAGCGGACGTAGCCGGGTGACAGCTCGGCGGCCAGCCGCCAGGCTGCCACCGCGAAGGCGACCGGCGCGATGTCGCCCCACGTCTCGCCGAACTCGTCGATCCGGGCGAGCACCTCGGCCTCGTAGCGACCGCGCCCGTCGGCGCCGCGCTCGCGGTCGAAGTCCTCGTCGAGCCAGAAGACCCGCGGTTCAGCCATCGACATCCCCATTCCGGCCGGCGTCGACGCCGGGGCCGCCGCGAAGCCGGTCGAAATTTCCCCGTCGTACCCGTCCACACGGAACCTACCGGGGCCGCGCGCCTCGGAGCATGCCTCGCACCCCGCCGTGTCCCGCCGCGTGTCGGAGACCTGGCCCGCTCCGGCCGATGCCACGGGCCGTCGACCCGATCGCCGCCCACGGCCGGGGGTGACCAGGCATGGTCGCGGCGGTAACGGGAATCGGAGAGCCGCCAGCCGGACCGATCGAGGAGGGGCGTCATGACGGACCGATCGCGCACCGGGTCGGATCGGGGCCGCCCGCAGGACTCGATGCCGCAGGGGCGGGACGTCCCGCCGGGGGGTGGCGTGGCCGTCGTGGAGCTGTTCACCTCCCAGGGCTGCTCGAGCTGTCCGCCGGCGGAGGAGGTGCTGACCGAGATCGAGCGCGATGCCCGGGAGCGGGGACAGCCGGTCTTCGCGCTCGGGTTCCACGTCGACTACTGGGACTACCTGGGCTGGCCCGACCGGTTCGCCGACGAGGCGTACAGCGCTCGGCAGGAGGCGTACGCGCGCGCGTTCGGCACCGGCCGGTTGTACACCCCGCAGATGGTCGTCAACGGCACTGTCGAGTTCATCGGCTCCGACCGCCGACGAGCGGCGACCGCGATCGCGTCCGCCCTGACGGCGGCGGCTCCCACGCCGCTCGCGCTGTCGGTCGAGGCGGCCGGGGGTGACGGGCGCCGGGTGGTGGTGGACTTCCAGACCGAGCGGCCGCCGCAGCAGGCGGTGCTGAACGTGGCGGTCGTGGAACGTGCCCTGGAGAGCGAGGTCGCCCGGGGTGAGAACGCCGGGCGGACGCTGCGGCAGGACAACGTGGTGCGCGCCTTCATGTCGCTCGGCCTGGACGTGGAGCGTGGGCGGTTGGAGCTGGAGGTGCCGCCCGATCTCGACCCTCGACAGGCCTCGGTGGTCGGCTACGTGCAGCACGACGGCGCCAGGGCCATCGTCGGCGCCACGGCCGTCGACGTGCCCGCCGAGGCCTGAGCGCTGGTAGGAGGCTCGCGGCAACCGTCGCAGCATCTCCGCCGGGGCGTCTGGTGGCTACCCGAGCGCCTGCCGGGCGGCCTCGCCCATGGGGTCGTCGCGGGTGGGCAGCCCGTGCATGGTCGGCAGGACCTCCTCCCGGAAGACGCCGTGCAGCCGCCGCAGTTCCCGCGCCGGATGCTCGGCGTCGTCGACCCGCACGTCCCAGAGCGGGTATGGCTGATCGCCGATCACCGTCACGGTCGCCGACCGGGCGCCGTGCCGGTCGCCGCCGGCCTCCTCGCCGGCCTCGATGGCCAGCACGAGCCGCTCCGCCAGGTCGAGTTCCCGGCTCTCCTCGAACACCCGGACGATCTCCGCGAGGGTCTCCGGGCCGACCAGGCGGTTGCCCTGCACCGCGTAACCCGGCCCGGTGTGGTGCCCCGCCCAGTCCCTCGTCCGGGAGCCGGTGAAGGCGTACGAGCGACCCCGACGGTCGACCATGCCGACCTGCCGCACCTCCCGACCCGGATCCCGGGCCAGCAGCTCGGTCAGGACGTCCTGCGGCGAGCGGCCCTCGCCGAGCAGCGGCAGGCCGTCGTAGGCCAGGAAGGGGTTGGGGGTGGCCTGGGTCGCCACCGCACCACCATCGGAGTGGACGTGGGCGACGAGCTTGCCGACCGCGGGTCTGGCCGTCAAGGCTCCCACCCCGAGCTGACCGGTACGCGGACACCGCGCGGCGATCGAGAAGGTCACGCTCGGCTGTACCCGGACGAACGCCCGCCATGCCGGAGCCGACCTGCGCAGGCGTGCTGCTGATCGTTGATCTCCTTTAGCATCGTCGGCATGGCAACGCGGCTTGTTCAGATCAACATGAAGGCTCGGGACGACTCCGCGCTGGGCGGTTTCTGGGCGGAGGTGCTCGGCTGGGGAATCTCCAGCGAGGGACCCGGCGTGACCAACCTGGAACCCGAGGGCTTCGTCTACCCCGACCCCGTCGCTGTCTGCCTCGACCTCATCGTCTCCCCGGAACCCAAGACGGTGAAGAACCGCGTGCACGTCGACCTCGCCACCACGTCGGCGGCCCATCAGGCGGACATGGTCACGCGTCTCAAGGATCTCGGCGCAACACCCGCCGACGTCGGCCAGGGCGACGTCCCGTGGACGGTCATGGCCGACCCGGAGGGCAACGAGTTCTGCGTGCTGGACCCCCGACCGCTCTACCGGGACACCGGACCGATCGCCGCGGTAGTGGTCGACTGCGCGGATCCGCGAGCCATGGCCCGCTTCTGGGGCACGGCCATGGACTGGACCCTGCACGAGGTGACCGACCACAGAGCGGTACTGCGCTCCGCCAAGGGCGTCGGCCCCTATCTGCAGTTCCTCCGCACACCCGACGTGAAGACCGTGTGGAACCGCGTCCATCTCGACGTCCGCCCGTACCCAGGTGACGACCCGGAGGCCGAGGCGGCCAGACTGCGGACTCTCGGTGCCACCGCCATCGACCTCGGCCAGAACGACGTCCCGTGGACGGTCCTCGCCGACCCGGAAGGCAACGAGTTCTGCCTCCTCGCCCCGGCCTGACCCGAACCCTCTTCATCCGCTCACTACGGCCACGAGTCCGGAGGTCGCGACGCGCCCTGGGCGGCCCCGCTGCGTCGCGAACGCCGTCCGTGTGACGCGGCCGCACGATCCAGTCAACGGCAGCACGTCCGCGGTCCCCGCCGGTGCCGCATGTCAGAATGCCCCCAAACCTGGAGCAGAGCTGGCAGAACGGGCGAGCCGATGACGACGCGCAGGGCGGCCGAGCTGGTGCGGAAAGCCGGGGACCCGCAGCGGGCCACGTTCTTGGAACTCTTCTTCGACCTGGTGTTCGTCCTCGCGCTCGCTCAGCTCTCGCGCGGCCTGGCCGAGGATCTCGGGTGGAGCGGTGCCTTCCGGACGCTGGTGCTGTTGGGGGCCATCTGGTGGGTTTGGTCCAGCACCGCGTGGCTGACCGACCGGACGGACCCGCAACGACTGGTGATCCAGGCGCTGGTCATCGCGACCATGGTCGGCAGCCTGGTGATGGCGGCCGCGGTGCCCGAGGCGTTCGGCGACACGGGCCTGATCTTCGCGGGCGCCTACGTCGCCATCCAACTCGGCCGCGGTCTCGTCCTTGTGGTCGTTCTGCGTGGCCACGAGCTGCAGCGCGTCGGCGTGCGCGGGCTTTTCTGGTACGGCCTGTCGACGCTGCCGTGGATCGCGGGGGCGCTCATGCACGGTACGGCGCGTGGCGCGCTGTGGGCACTCGCGGTGGTTCTTGACCACACGGCAGGCAGAATCGGCTTCCCCACCCCGGGGGCGGGCCGAACGCCCAGCCAAGACCTCGTGATCTCAGGCGAACACCTGTCCGAGCGCTACCGGCAGTTCTTCATCATCGCGCTCGGCGAGCTGATCCTGGTCACCGGCCTGGCGCTGAGCAGCAGCGGCTTCGCGCCGGACACGGTTGCCGCGTTCGCAGTGTCGATCGCGACCACCGTGCTGCTGTGGCGGATCTACATCTACCGCGCTGGGCAGGTCCTGGCGGAAGCGATTGCCGTGTCCGCCGACCCGGTCCGCCTCGCCGGATCGGCGTCATACGCCCACCTGGCCATGGTGGCCGGCGTGGTCGCCGCAGCCGTCGCCGACGAACTTGTCATCGCCCATCCACTCGGGCACACCCCACCGGCCTGGATCGCCGTCATCCTCGGCGGACCCGCGCTGTACCTGGCCGGGCGCGCCCGCTTCGAGCACGCGGTATTCGGCCGCGTGTCCCTGTCCCGAACGATCGGCGTCCTTGCGCTGGCCGCCCTGACACCGGCGATGCTGCCCCTGCCGCCGGTCGTGGTCGCCGCCGCCGCTGCCCTCGTGCTGACCGGGATCGCCATATCCGACGCAGCCCGCGCCCGCAGACGCCCGTCCGAGCCGCCGTCACCACCCGGCTAGCCGGATGTGAGGATGGATCTTCGCGCTGGTGTTTGTGCTGGTGGTAAAGGGTGGGCGCGGCAGGTTTCGAACCTGCGACCCCTCGCTTGTAAGGCGAGTGCTCTCCCACTGAGCTACGCGCCCGGAACGCCCGTGCGGCGGGCCGGTGGCTGGCAAGCTTACCTGCTCGCCGCCGGTCCGTTCGCACGGCGTGGCCGGTTGACGATCAGTCGGCGGCCTCGGTCAGCGCCTTGCGCCAGCGGACCTGGTCGCGGGGCTCCCCGGGCATGTTCTGCTCGGCGAAGCGGACCACGCCCGCCTTGTCGATCACGAAGGTGCCCCGGTTGGCGACGCCGGTCGCGTCGTTGAAGACGCCGTACGCCTGGGCGACCGCGCCGTGCGGCCAGAAGTCGGCGAGCATCGGGAACTGGTAGCCCTCGCGGTCCGCCCACACCTTGTGGCTGTAGACCGAGTCGACGCTGACGGTCAGCACCTGGACCTCGTCGTTGACGTACTCGTCGAGGTTGTCCCGGACCTCGCACAGCTCGCCCTGGCAGACGCCGGTGAAGGCGAGCGGGTAGAAGACCAGCAGCACGGTGCGCCTGCCCCGGAAGTCGGCGAGCCGTACCTCCTGGTTGTTCTGGTCCTTGAGCACGAAGTCCGGCGCCTCGGCGCCAACCTCGATGGGCATGCGGGAACTCCTCGGGTGGGTCCGGACGGCACCAGCGTGGCACACCCGGCGGGGTCCCCGCCGGGTGCCTGATCGGCTGCCGCTCGCCCTTGGTGCGACCGGCGACCGACGGCTACTTCTTGGCCTTGGCCCCGCGCCGCAGGACCAGGCGGGCGCCGGTCCAGTCGCGGCCGGCGTTGACCGTCGAGGTCTGCTGCAGCCCGGCCGTGGGGGCGGACTCGGCGATCTCGCTCGGCTCGACGTGCCCCTCGCGCCCCGCCTTCGGGGTGAGCAGCCACACGACCCCGTTGTCGGCCAGTGGGCCGAGGGCGTCGACGAGGAGTTCGAAAAGATCACCGTCGCCGTCGCGGTACCAGACGAGGACAGCGTCGACCACCTCGTCGGTGTCCTCGTCGACCAGCTCTCCACAGCGGTCGGTCAGGGCGTCCCGGAGATCCTGGTCGACGTCATCGTCGTACCCCATCTCCATGACGACCATCCCCGGCTCGAGTCCGAACCGGTCCGCCAGGCTGCGTACCCCGTCGGCGGCCTGACCAGCGGTCGCGCTCACTGTCGCGTGCCTCCTCATCTCGTCCCTGCCAGCGGCGCCCGCTCGACGCCGTCAGGCAAGTCCACACAGTTGTGGCCCCCCGCGCAAGTGGCGCACCGGGTGGAACGGAATTTACCGTGCCAGGAGCGTGCGGGCACCGTGGGTAATGGCTTCCTCGGAGACCAGAACCTGACGCGCGGCCGGACCTAATGGTACAAACGAGTCAAGTCCGGCTACTCGCCGCGCCGCCCCGACATATCCGGCATCGACCAGTGCCGCGATCACCCCTTCGCCCACGCCCCCGGACCGGCGGGTCTCGTCCACCACCAGCACCCGGCCGGTCGCGGAGGCCTCCCGGATGATGTCCGCCACCGGCAGCGGCGCGAGCCAGCGCAGGTCCACCACCCGGGTGCCGATCCCCTCGTCGGCGAGGGTGGCCGCGGCGCGCAGCGAGAGCCGTACGCCGTTACCGAAGGTGATGATGGTGAGGTCCTCGGCCGAGCCCACCCCGTACACCCGGGCCCGACCGATCGGCACGTGCCCGCTCACCCACGCGCCCGGCTCGGGATAGTTGGCCAGCCACTCCCCGTCGCCCTCGGCGTAGAGGTCCCGCGTGTGGTACAGCGCGATCGGCTCCAGGAACACGCAGACGCTGCCGTCCACCGCCGCGCTGGCCAGGCAGGTCCGTAGCATCGGCGCGGCGTCGTCGGGCCGCGCCGGCACGGCGATCACCAGGCCGGGCACGTCCCGGAGTACGGCCACCGAGTTGTCGTTGTGGAAGTGCCCCCCGAAGCCCTGCTGA
Organism: Micromonospora sp. NPDC051006; assembly: GCF_044456245.1. Classification (NCBI taxonomy): domain Bacteria; kingdom Bacillati; phylum Actinomycetota; class Actinomycetes; order Micromonosporales; family Micromonosporaceae; genus Micromonospora; species Micromonospora sp. NPDC051006. The sequence continues at coordinate 18,875 of NZ_JBITFP010000028.1, read as the reverse complement.
TAGGCCAGCCCGGCCACCCGCACCACCATCGGGTTGCGGAACGCCCCACGGGAGAAGAACTGCATGGTGGCCGCCTCGCCGCGGAGCTGGTCCTCGGCGTTGTGCAGGTACGCCAGGTACTGGATCTCGGGCACCGGGAGCATCCCGGCCAGCCCGGCGCCCAGCCCCAGCCCGAGCACCGACGTCTCGTCGAGCAGGGTGTCGAACACCCGCGCCGGCCCGAACCGGTCGCGCAGCCCCTTCGTCACCCCGTACACGCCGCCCTTGGCGGCCACGTCCTCGCCGAAGATCGCCATCTGCGGATGGTCGAGCATCCCGTCGGCCAGCGCGCCGTTGATGCTCTGCGCCAGCGTCAGCGGGCCGGTCAGCTCCGGCGGCTTGCCGCCGAACGCCTCGGCCCGCGCCGCGGCACCGGGCCCGCTGGCCCGGGCTGCCGCGTCGGCCACCGCCCGGGACACCCGCACCGGACGCCGGGGCGCCAGCGGGGCGACCACCTCGGCCGCGGCGACGAGCTTGGGCTCGCCGATCACCTCCTCGGCGAGCCGGCGTACCTGCCAGCCGATGTCGTCGTACCGGGCCAGCAGCTCCGCGCCGGTGGCCACCCCCGCCTCGACCAGCAGCCGCGCGGTGGCGACCAGCGGATCCCGGTCCAGGTCCGCGGCGACCTCCGCCGGGCTGCGGTACGCGGTCTCGGCGTCCGCGCCGGCGTGCCCCATCAGCCGTACCGTGCGCAGGTGCAGCACGGCCGGCCGGCGGTGCCGCCGCACCCAGGCCGCCGCCTCGCCCGCCACCGCGTACGCCTGCGCCAGGTCGCCGCCGTCGGCACTGAAGTAGCGGATCCCCGGCTTGGCCCGCAGCGTCGCCTCCACCCAGCCCTGCGGCGAGCGGACGCTGATGCCGAGGCCGTTGTCCTCGCAGACGAAGAGCACCGGGATCCGCAGCCCGGTGTGGTCGTACCACCCGGCGGTGTTGAACGCGGCGGTGGCGCTGGCGTGGTTGACCGAGGCGTCGCCGAACGAGCAGACGACGATGGCGTCCGACGGCCAGGGCGACTGCTCGGCGTCGCCGCCGATGCGCACCCCGCCGCCGGCCCGCTCCTGCCGGCGCAGCCGCTCCACGGCGAGCCCCATCCCGACCGCCCGGGGCAGGTGCGAGGCGATGGTGGAGGTGGTCGGCACGACGGCGAGGTCGGGGTGGCCGAAGACCTTGTGCCGGCCGCCGGCGATCGGGTCCTCGGCGGAGGCGACCATTCCGCGCAGCACGTCCCGGGCCGCCCCGGCGTACACCCAGGGGCGCTCGGGTCGGGCGGTCTCCCGGCCCGCCGCGTCGCCGTCCCCGCCCGGATCGGCCATGTCGGGGGCGTCGGTGTCGGGGGCGGCGGTGTCGCCGGTGATCGTGCGCGGGCCGGCGGGCCCGGTCGGGCCGGCGCCGGCCGCCGCCGCGGAGCCGGCCGCCGCCGCCGCGGGAGCCGATTCCCGGCCGGGCGGATCGGCGACCGCGCCGGACGGGTCGACCGGACCGCCGCCGTCCCCGGTGCCGTCAGCCGGTTGCGCGGCGGCCGGGGCGCCGGCGGAGACCGCGGCCTGACCGGCGCGGACGCAGTAGAACGCGCCGGAGCGGTAGTGCAGCAGGGCCGGGTCGGTGGGCCGTAGCGCCGCGGCGACCGCGGCGTTGCCCTCGTGACCGGCCGAGCCGATCGTGTAGAAGCCCTCGTCGAAGCTGCGCAACCAGCGCCCGGCCAGGTCGAGCTGCCGGCTGGTGACCTGCGCGTCGAAGAGGTCGAGTGCCTGCGTGCCGGTCAGCTCGACGCCGTCGGCAACCGGCTCGGCCGGGTCGCGCCCCTGCTCGGGGGCGGCCAGCGCCGCCAGCGTCTCCCGGAACCGGTCATCGAGATCGTGCGGGGTGGTCACGTCGACAGCATTACCGACGCGGGCCACGTCCGCCCACCCGGACACCCGCCGGCCCGGACCGGTCATCGCCTCCCGTGAGCGTCGGGACCGGTGGCACCACCGACCTTCGCCACCATCTCATGCGGCACGACCAGCTCGTCCGGCGCTTGCGCGGTGGGCAGTCGGGAGTCCGACAGCACCTGCCGCGGCCACCGGGAGCAACCGCCACCGCCGTCGATCATGCGTTGTGGTGCCCGATTTCTGCCGCCTCGCGGCCTTTGCGAGGCACCACAACTGCTTGATCGCCGAGGGTTGCGCGGATCTTGGGCGCGGGGCGACGGCGGGCGGCCCGGGGCGCGGCGCGGGGGCGGGGGCGGGGGCGCGGCGCGGGGCGGGGGCGGGGGTAGGGGTGGGGGTGGGGCCGGGGGGGGCGGGGGTGGAGGCGGTCAGCCGGGCAGGAAGGAGAACCGGACCTGGCGGGTGGGGTTGTCGCCGTTGGTGTCGACCAGGCAGATCGACTGCCAGGTGCCCAACGCCAACCGACCGCCGAGCACCGGCAGCGTCGCGTACGGCGGCACGAACGCCGGCAGCACGTGGTCGCGGCCGTGCCCGGGTGAGCCGTGCCGGTGCCGCCAGCGGTCGTCGGTGGGGAGCAGGTCGTTCAGCGCAGTCAACAGGTCGTCGTCGGAGCCGGACCCGGTCTCGATGATCGCCAGCCCGGCGGTGGCGTGCGGCACGAAGACGTGCAGCAGCCCGTCGCCCTGACCGGAGACGAACGCCTGGGCCTCCGCGGTGATGTCCCGGACGGCCGGCCGGGACCCGGTCTGGACGGTGATCACGTCACTGCGCATACGTCGCATTCTGCCGCAGCCCGCGGTCAGGAACCGCCGCCACCGCCGCCACCACCGCCGGAGTCACCGCCACCGCCTCCGGACCAGCCGCCACCGCCACCGGACCAGCCGCCGCCGGAATCGCCCCCGCCGGACCAACCACCACCGGAGTCACCGCCGCCGAACCAGCCGCCGCCCGAGTCGCCACCGGAGCCCTCGCCGCGGTGGTCACCGACCGAACCGCGATCACCCTCGCGGTGACTTCCACCATCGGACGTGTACGGGTAGTCGCTGGTCGAGTAGTAGGGCATCGGCGGGCTGCTGGTCTCGGCGTACCGGCGGCGCGGGCCGGGCACGCCGCGCGCCGCCCGGCGCGGCGCCGGAGCGCGCAGGCCGCCGCGCAGCCGCGCCGCGCCGAACAGCGCTGCCGCCAGGCCGAAAGATCATGATCGGCAGCGCGGCGGGATCACCCGCCAGCAGCACCGCCGCCGCGGGAACCACCGCGAGCGCCCCGGCCGTCAGGAGGAGGCCGCCGAGCGCCACTCGTCGCCCGTTCATGCCCGGCAGGGTAGTGAGCCCGGACAAGACGGGAGCGGGCGTCGTCGCGCTAAGTTACTGGCCGGTACCTGTGTTCAGCGTCGCGTCCGGGGGACCTAGACGTGACGACGGGTGCCACCAGGGGGCAGGATGGCGCTAGAGACCTATCCCACACACAATCGAGGGAACGCCTGTGGCTACGGAACGCAAGCGCCCGGTGATCAGCGACGGCCTGCCGAGCCAGCTTCCGGACATCGACCCTGAGGAAACCAGCGAATGGGTCGAGTCGCTTGACGGTGTCATCGACGAGCGCGGAACCAAGCGCGCCCGTTACGTCATGCTGCGCCTGCTCGAGCGGGCCCGCGAGCGCCAGGTCGGGGTTCCGCCCCTGACCACCACGGACTACATCAACACGATTCCGTCCGAGCGCGAGCCGTGGTTCCCGGGTGACGAGCACGTCGAGCGGCGGATCCGGGCGTACATCCGGTGGAACGCCGCGATGCTGGTGCACCGGGCGCAGCGTCCGGAGATCGGCGTCGGCGGGCACATCTCCACCTTCGCCAGCTCCGCCTCCCTCTACGAGGTGGGCTTCAACCACTTCTTCCGGGGCAAGAACCACCCCGGCGGCGGCGACCACATCTTCTACCAGGGCCACGCCTCCCCCGGCATGTACGCCCGCGCGTTCCTGGAGGGCCGGCTCAGCGACGACCAGCTCGACGGGTTCCGTCAGGAGCTGTCGCACCCGGGCGGCGCGCTGCCGTCGTACCCGCACCCGCGGCTGATGCCCGACTTCTGGGAGTTCCCCACCGTCTCGATGGGGCTCGGCGGCCTGAACGCGATCTACCAGGCCCGGTTCAACCGCTACCTGCAGCACCGGGGCATCAAGGACACGTCCCAGCAGCACGTCTGGGCCTTCCTCGGCGACGGCGAGATGGACGAGCCGGAGACGCTGGGCGCGATCGGGGTGGCCGCCCGCGAGGAGCTGGACAACCTCACCTTCGTGATCAACTGCAACCTGCAGCGGCTGGACGGCCCGGTCCGGGGCAACGGCAAGGTCATGCAGGAGCTGGAGGCGTTCTTCCGCGGCGCCGGCTGGAACGTGATCAAGGTGGTCTGGGGCCGGGAGTGGGACCCGCTGCTCGCCGCGGACACCGACGGCGCGCTGGTCAACCTCATGAACACCACGCCGGACGGCGACTACCAGACCTACAAGGCGGAGTCCGGCGCGTACGTCCGGGAGCACTTCTTCGGCCGCGACCCGCGGACCCGCAAGATGGTGGAGCACCTCAGCGACGACGAGATCTGGAACCTCAAGCGGGGTGGGCACGACTACCGGAAGCTCTACGCGGCCTACAAGGCGGCCACCGAGCACACCGGGCAGCCGACGGTCATCCTGGCCAAGACGATCAAGGGCTGGACGCTCGGCTCGCACTTCGAGGGCCGCAACGCCACCCACCAGATGAAGAAGCTGACGCTGGAGGACCTGAAGACCTTCCGCGACCGGCTCTACCTGGACATCCCGGACTCGGCGCTGGAGGAGAACCCCTACCTGCCGCCGTACTACCGCCCGGACGACAAGTCCGACGAGATGCAGTACCTCAGGGAGCGGCGCGAGCAGCTCGGCGGCTACCTGCCGTCGCGGCGGACCAGCTCGAAGAAGCTGACCATCCCGGGGCCGGAGCGGTTCGCCGACGTCAAGCGCGGCTCGGGCAAGCAGAAGGTGGCCACCACGATGGCCTTCGTCCGCCTGCTCAAGGACATCATGAAGGACAAGGAGTTCGGCAAGCGCTGGGTGCCGATCATCCCCGACGAGGCGCGTACCTTCGGCCTGGACTCGATCTTCCCGACCGCGAAGATCTACTCGCCGCACGGGCAGCGCTACACCTCGGTCGACCGGGAGCTGTTCCTGTCCTACAAGGAGTCGACGACCGGGCAGATCCTGCACGAGGGGATCAACGAGGCCGGCTCGGTCGCCTCGTTCACCGCCGCGGGCTCGTCGTACGCCACGCACGACGAGCCGATGATCCCGATGTACATCTTCTACTCGATGTTCGGGTTCCAGCGGACCGCCGACGGGCTCTGGGCGGCCGCCGACCAGATGGCCCGGGGCTTCCTGCTCGGCGCGACCGCAGGGCGGACCACGCTCAACGGTGAGGGCCTGCAGCACGAGGACGGTCACTCGTTGCTGATCGCCGCCACCAACCCGGCGGTGGTCGCGTACGACCCGGCGTTCTCCTTCGAGATCGCGCACATCATGGAGAACGGCCTGCACCGGATGTACGGCGAGGCGCAGGAGAACGTCTTCTACTACCTCACCGTCTACAACGAGCCGATCTTCCAGCCGGCCGAGCCGGAGGGCGTGGACGTCGAGGGCATCCTCAAGGGCATCCACCGCTACTCCCCGGCCCCGCAGGTCGACGGGGACGCGCCGAAGGCGAACGTCCTCGCCTCCGGCACCGGCATGCAGTGGGCGCTCAAGGCGCAGCAGCTGCTCGCCCAGGACTGGGGGGTGGCCGCCGACGTCTGGTCGGTGACCTCCTGGACCGAGCTGCGCCGCGACGCGGTCGAGGCCGAGGAGCACAACCTGCTCAACCCGGGCGCCGAGCCGCGGGTGCCGTACATCCAGCGCAAGCTGGCCGAGGCGGACGGGCCGAAGGTCGCGGTCAGCGACTTCATGCGGGCGGTGCCGGATCTGATCGCCCGCTGGGTACCCGGCGACTACACCTCGCTCGGCACCGACGGCTTCGGCATGTCGGACACCCGGCACGCCCTGCGCCGGCACTTCCACGTCGACGCCGAGTCGATCGTGGTCGCCACGCTGCGGCAGCTCGCGCTCCGCGGCGCGGTGCCGGCCAACGTGCCGGCCGAGGCGGCCAAGAAGTACGCGATCGACGACGTCAACGCGGCCCCGGTCGGCGAGACCGGCGGCGACAGCTAGTCCGCCCGATCAATCTCGAAGGGCCCGCGCCGGAAGGCGCGGGCCCTTCGCCGTCTGCGCACCGGCGGGTGCGACGGAGCGGCGGATGCGACGGAGCGGCGGTGGACCGACGTCCCTGGCGGGGAGGCCGGGCCACCGCCGTCGCGGGTGACGCCAGGACGGGTCCGGTCAGCCGACGGCGGCCAGGTCGGTCAGCCGGGCCAGCGAATCCTCCAGGTCGGCGCCGACCCTGCGCAGGCCGAGCCGGAGCAGGGCGGCCTTGACCGGGCCGGCCGGCCAGCGTACGACGATCAGCCGCACGACGGTGCCGCCCTGCTCCTCGTCGTCGGGAGTGAGCTGTACGTAGATCTCGGTGCGCGCCTCCGCTCGGGCGCCGGCACCCTTGGCGCGCTCGCGCCACCCGATCAGGGTCGGCTCCTGAAAGGCGATCACCTCGGCCTCATGCGCCGCGCCACGCCCGGCCTGGACCCGTTGCCGTCGTCCGAAGCCCTCTCCCGAGAGCACTTCGGCCGCACGGACCCCCGCCAGCCAGGCCGGCAACTGCTCGGCCCGCTGCACGACGTCCCAGACCGCTTCCACCGGCGCCGCCACGTGCGCACTGCGTTCCACGAGGATCATTTCCGTCTTCCTCCAGTGAGGACATCCCACGATATCGGCACTCTATGCGCAAATTCGGACGTACCTGGACGGGTTCGGAAAAAGACACGCCGAGAACCATTGCGCATCGCGCCATCGCGGCCTATGGCGCAATCCCCGACCGGGCCCTAGAGTCCCGAACACGTTTCACGTTGATCGGGAGGACGCATGCCGCCGACCGCACCGATGCCGCAGTTCCCCGCCGGCTTCCGCTGGGGCGTCTCCACCTCCGCGTACCAGATCGAGGGAGCGGTCGGGGCGGGCGGACGCGGGACGTCCATCTGGGACACTTTCGCCCACTCCCCCGGCCGCATCGCGGACGGCAGCACCGGGGACCTCGCCTGCGACCACTACCACCGGTACCGGCAGGACGTCGGGCTGCTGGCCGGGCTGGGCGTCTCGGCGTACCGCTTCTCCGTCGCCTGGCCCCGGGTCCAGCCGACCGGCGCCGGGCCGGCCCACCCGGCCGGGCTGGACTTCTACGACCGGCTGGTCGACGAGCTGCTCGCGCACGGCATCGACCCGGTGGCCACCCTGTACCACTGGGACCTGCCGCAGCCGCTGGAGGACGCCGGGGGCTGGCTGAACCGGGACACCGCCGCCCGCTTCGCCGCGTACGCCGACCTGGTCGCCGCTCGGCTGGGCGACCGGGTGCGGCTCTGGATCACGCTGAACGAGCCGTTCATCCACATGAGCCTCGGCTACGGGATGGGCGTGCACGCCCCGGGCCGGATGCTGCTCTTCGACGCCTTCCCCGTCGCCCACCACCAGCTGCTCGGCCACGGGCTGGCGGTCGACGCCCTGCGCGCCCGCACCGGCAGCCCGGTGGCCATCGCCAACAACTACTCGCCGGTGCGCGTCCTCGGCGACACCGACGCCGACCGGGCCGCGGGCGCGGCCTACGAGGCGTTGCACAACCGGCTCTTCACCGACCCGCTGCTCGGCCGGGGCTACCCGGACGGCGCGGCCGTCGACGAGTCCCTCGTCCGCGACGGCGACCTGGCGGCCATCGCCGCCCCGATCGACGTGCTCGGGGTCAACTACTACAACCCGACCGGGGTACGCGCACCCGAGGAGGGCTCGCCGCTGCCGTTCGAGCTGGTGCCGCTAAACGGCTATCCGCGGACCGCGTTCGACTGGCCGGTCGCCCCGGACGGGCTGCGTGAGCTGCTCGGCTGGCTGCGCGACAGCTACGGCGACGCGCTGCCGCCGATCGAGATCACCGAGAGCGGCTGCGCGTACGACGACGCGCCGGGACCGGACGGCCGGGTGCACGACCCCGACCGGATCGCCTACCTCGACGGGCACCTGCGCGCGGTCCGGGCGGCCCTCGACGACGGCGTCGACGTGCGCGGGTACTTCGTCTGGTCGCTGTTGGACAACTGGGAGTGGGCCGAGGGCTTCACCAAGCGGTTCGGCCTGGTGCACGTCGACTACGCCGACCAGACCCGCACCCCGAAGTCCTCGTACGCCTGGCTCCGCGACGTGATCGCGGCCGCCCGCCGGGGTTCGGCGCGGTGACCACCGTCGACCCGACCCCGACGTCGCTGCCGGCGGCGCTGGCCGAGCCGACCGTGCCGGTCCGGCGCAGCTGGATCGCCTTGATCTTCGCGGCCAACCTCGGGGTCTGGATGGCCTTCTTCACCCCGATCCAGGTGCTGCTGCCCCAGCAGATCGAGCGGATCACCCCCGGTGACAAGGAGGCGATGCTGGCCGTGGTCACCGGGCTCGGCGCGCTCGCGGCGGTGATAGCCAACCCCCTCGCGGGCGCGCTGTCCGACCGGACCTGCCTGCGGCTGGGCGGGCGCGAGTTCGGCCGTCGGCACGTCTGGACGGCGGGCGGCGCGCTGCTCGGGGCGGCGGCCCTGGTGCTGCTCGCTCAGCAGCGGACCGTGCTCGGGGTGACGGTGGCCTGGGCCGCCGCCCAGGTCTGCTTCAACGCGATGCTGGCCAGCCTCACCGCCGCCATCCCGGACCGGGTGCCGGTCGTCCAGCGCGGCGGGGTCTCCGGCTGGGTGGGCATCCCGCAGGCGCTCGGGCTGGTGGTCGGCGCGGTGCTGGTCACCGCCGTGGTCACCGGCAACGCCGCCGGTTACCTGGCGATCGCGGTGGCCATGCTGCTGCTGTCGCTGCCGTTCGCGCTCTTCACCGCCGACGACCCGCTGCCCCGCACGCACCGGCCGGCGCTACGGCCACGGGCCCTGCTGGCGTCGATGTGGATCAGTCCGCGCCGGCACCCGGACTTCGCCTGGGCCTGGCTCACCCGCTTCCTGGTCCAGGTGGGCAACGCGCTGGGCACCCTCTACCTGCTGTACTTCCTCACCGACGGGGTACGGGTGGCCGATCCCGAGGGCAGCCTGCTGGTGCTGATCCTGCTCTACACGCTCGGGATGATGCTCACCGCGGTGATCGCCGGCCGGCTCTCCGACCGCTCCGGACGGCGCAAGGTCTACGTGATCACGTCCGGGCTGATCATGGCGGTGGCCGCGGTGCTGCTCGCGGTCGCCCCGGTCTGGCCGATGGCGGTGGTCGCCGCGCTGCTGCTCGGCGCCGGCTACGGCGTCTACCTCTCGGTGGACGCCGCCCTCATCACCCAGGTGCTGCCCCGGGCCACCGACCGGGCCAAGGACCTCGGGGTGATCAACATCGCGAACTCCGCGCCACAGGTGCTCGGCCCGGCCCTCTCCGCGCCGATCGTGGTGCACCTGGGCGGCTACCCGACGCTCTACGCGGTGACCGCCGTGGTGACCCTGCTCGGCAGCGCCCTGGTCGTGAAGATTCGTTCCGTGCCCTGAGCGGCACCCCTTGGCCGAATGCGGTGGCGCAGCGCCGTAGGCTGGGGGCGTGACGGTACGTGTACGCTTCGCCCCCTCCCCGACCGGTATGTTCCACGTCGGCGGAGCCCGCTCGGCCCTGCAGAACTGGATCTACGCCAAGCAGCAGGGCGGGGTGTTCGTGCTCCGCATCGAGGACACCGACGCGGCCCGCAACAAGCCCGAGTGGACCGAGGGCATCCTCTCCGCGCTCGACTGGATCGGCATCAAGCGCACCAGCTACGAGGGCCCGCACTTCCAGTCGGAGAACGCCCACGAGCATCGCGCCGCCGCGCAGCGGCTCTACGAGTCGGGCCGGGCGTACTACTGCGACTGCACCCGGGAGGACGTCCAGGCCCGCACCGGCTCGCAGTACGCCGGTTACGACGGCTTCCACCGGGACAAGGGTCTCGGCCCGGGCGAGGGGCGGGCGCTGCGCTTCCGCACCCCGGACGAGGGCGAGACCGTGGTGGTCGACCTGATCCGCGGCGAGCCGACCTTCGAGAACAAGCTGATCGAGGACTTCGTCATCGCCCGGGGCGACGGCTCGCCGGTCTTCCTGCTGGCCAACGTCGTGGACGACATGATCATGGGGATCACCCATGTGATCCGGGCCGAGGAGCACCTGCCGAACACCCCGAAGCAGCAGCTGCTCTGGGACGCGCTCGGGGTCAAGCCGCCGATCTGGGCGCACGTGCCGGTGGTGGTCAACGAGAAGCGGCAGAAGCTCTCCAAGCGGCGGGACAAGGTCGCCCTGGAGGCGTACCGCGACGAGGGCTACCTGGCCGCCGCGATGCGCAACTACCTGATGCTGCTCGGCTGGGCGCCCTCCGGCGACCGGGAGATCGTCCCCTGGTCGGTGATCGAGCAGGAGTTCCGGCTGGAGGAGGTCAACCCCTCGCCGGCCTTCTTCGACGAAAAGAAGCTGCGCGCGTTCAACGGGGAGTACATCCGGGCGCTGCCGGTGGACGAGTTCGTCGCCGCCTGCCAGCCGTGGCTGACCGGCACCGGCACCATCGCGCCCCCGCCGTGGCAGCCGGCGGAGTTCGACGCCACAGCGTTCGCGGCCGTCGCCCCGCTGGCCCAGACCCGGATCGCCGTGCTCAGCGAGATCGTGTCGAACGTCGACTTCCTCTTCCTGGCCACCCCGCTGATCGACGAGGCGGCCTGGGCCAAGGCGATGAAGGAGGGCTCGGCGGAGCTGCTGGAGGCCGCCACGGCGGCGTTCGAGTCGTTGGCCTCCTGGGACGCCGAGTCGATCAAGTCTGCCCTGGAGGCGGTCGGCGCCGAGCGGGGTCTCAAGCTCGGCAAGGCGCAGGCGCCGGTCCGGGTCGCGGTCACCGGCCGCAGCGTGGGGCTGCCGCTCTTCGAGTCGCTGGAGGTGCTCGGCCGCGAGCGCACCCTCACCCGGCTGCGCGCCGCCCGGGTCCGCCTGGTCTGACACCCGTACCGGCGGCCGGGCCGCACCCGCACCGGACTTCCGGCTGTGGGTGCGGCCCGGCCGTCGGTCAGCCGCGGCTGGCGCGGCGGCGGAGCAGGATGCCGCCGGTCAACAGCGCGGCGAGCAGGACCAGTCCGCCGAGCGCCCAGAACCAGCCGCTGCCGCTGCCGTCCTCCTCCTCGGCGGCGGGCACGGCGGCCGCCGTCGGGCTGGCACCGTCCGGACCGGCCGTCGGCGAGGCCGACCCGGCGGGAGGCGAGCCGGCGGTCGAGCCGGCCGAGGGCGGCACGGCCGGGCCCGACGTCGGTGTGGCCGAGGGATCGGCCGGCGTGCCGGTGGTGAGGGTGAAGCGCACCTCGCCGGAGATCGGGTGTCCGTCCCCGGACGCCACCCGGTAGCCCACGGTGTAGAGACCGGCCTTGCCCGGCTTGAACGGCACACTCACCCGGCTGCCCGAGAAGCGCGGCGCCCCACCGGCCGCGACCACATTGTCCGGTCCGGTCAGTGTGATCTTCGTCGTACCCGGGTCCAGTCGGGACAGGAACCGGAGTTCGACGCGCGTCGGCGCGGTCGCCACCCGCGCGCCGTCGCGCGGATCGCTGCCGGTCAGCGAGTTGTGCGCCGCAGCCGGCTGCGCCGGCAGCAGCAACGACACACCGAGCGCCACGCCGAAGACCGCTGGCCCGAACCGCGCCACGCGTGCGACCCTGCCCCCCATGAACCCCTCCGTAAAGGTACGATCCGCGCGCTGATCAACGGCTCCTCATTGGTCGAGCCGAGATCGCACATAGTTCCAAATACTGTTCCAGGTACTGCAACCGATCAACATTCTGCGGAGTCTTTAGGTGGGGCGTCCGGCCAACGGGTCCGGTCGCCGTCGACCGACCGACACGTCAGGCGCAGCGAAGCCATCCATCGAACGGGGCGAGGAGGCGGCGATGGTCCGACAGGTGAGGCGGCTGATCGCCGTGCTGGCCGGGGCGCTCACGGTGGCCGTGTCGCTCGGCGTCGCCGGCCCGGCTCAGGCCGCCCCGAAGCCGCCGCCGCCCGGCGTCGACATCACCGGTACCGGGATGAGTGCGCCGCTGCGGCTGCGCTCGGACACCCAGCCGGCGCACGTGGTCGCGCTGATCGACCAGGTCAACTTCCTCGGCCGGATCGGCACGGCCAACGGGCCGAAACCGGCCGACCTCGGTCCGAAGTACACGGTCGTCGTGCTGGCCGGCGAGACGCCGAAGCAGACCTACGACCTCTACCCGAAGGCCGTCGGCGGGCCCCGGGTCTACCGGCCGGCCAAGCAGCCGGATTCCCGCAAGACCAGTGCCGGCTGGTTCCTCGGTCGACTCTCCATGTCGGAGACGCTGCGCACCGCCGGAGTGCCGCTGGAGCGGCAGTACGACACGGTCAGCGGCGGCGTCGGCGGCGGCGAGCGGGTGATCCCGGAGGACGCGATCAACCCGGGCCGGGACATCGACGAGGCGCTCAGCGAACTCCAGCGGCTGCTGCTGCTCAACGTCGCGGTGATGCTGGTCATCACCAGCGGCCTGGCCGGGATCGCGCTGCTCATCCGCCGCCGTACCCGCTGACCGGCCGTCCGGGTCGGTCAGCGCCCGTCGGGCGGAATCAGCACCAGCGGCGCGGCGGGTGCTCGCGACGAGCGCCACGCTGCCGGGGTCGCACGGGGCCGTGCCGGTGCGCACCGGCCCAACCCGGGAGGACGCTGCGGCAGCCCGGGCCCGTCGTCACCGGCTCGGGCTCGACCGCCGAGGGCAGCTCTCCGGAGCGCTGCCGGGGCACCGGGGCATCCTCCTCGGCCCGCTCGGCCGGCCATCCGCCGGTCGACTCCGCGGGCCAGCCGCCCACCGGCTCCGGCGTGAAGGGCGGCACCCCGCCGACCAGACGGCGGTGCTTGGCGCCCGCCTGCTGCTCGTGGTGGCCCGGCCGGCAGGGCTCACCCTGGGCGCAGCCGTGCTCGGCTTCCCCCTGGGTCATCCCGGTCTCCTCACGCTCGCGGTCGCCGTCGACGGTCGCGCCGACGTGCCCTGTCACCGTACTGGCCGGCCCCGACGTGCCGTGCAGCGCGTGCCGCCGCCAGCTCCCGGATACCTCCTTCGGGGGAGGCGGGCCGGCCTGACGTCCTCCCGGGGGCGGAGGGCGACCGGGCCCCGGTGTGGTGGGATCGGCCCATGCGACCGCCACCGTGGCTGAGCGCCGGCACCCCGGGACGGGATCTCGCTCTGGCCGGCGCGGCGCTGGCCGGCGGGCTGGTCCTGCACGGCCTCGGCTGGCAGCCGCAGATCACCCCGCATCCGGACGTGCCCGTCGCACTGTTCCTGCCACCGCTGGTGGCCGTCTGCGCAGCCGTGGCACTACGCCGGGTGTCCCCCGGCGCCAGCCTCGCCCTCGGCACGGCCGCCGTGGTCGCGGACACCCTGCTCGGCGGCTCGTTGGGGACCATCCTGATCTACACCCAGGTGCTCTACGACGCCTGCGTGCACGGTGGCGCGGCACTCTGGCGGTGGTTGCTGCGGATCACGGTCGCGCTGAGCCTGCTCGGCGCGGTGGCCGGAGTGGTGATCTTCGGGCACTGGCGGGGCGTCGCCCTCGGCGTGCCGTTCGCGCTGGCCGGCGTGCTGCCGGTGCTCACCGGGATCAGCGTGCGCCAGTACCGCGACCAGGCCGCGTCCGAGCGGGCCCGGGCCGAGCAGACCGCGCGCCTGACGGAGCTGGACCGGCGACAGGCGGTTGCCGCGGAGCGTGCGCGGATGGCCCGCGAGCTGCACGACGTGGTCGCCAACCACCTCAGCGCGGTGGCCATCCACGCCACCGCGGCGCTCTCCGTGCCCGGGCTGGACCGGGCCCAGGTCGAGTCGGCGCTGCGGGTGATCCGGGAGAACAGCGTGCAGGGCCTGGCCGAGATGCGGCAGATGATCGGCGTGCTGCGCGCGCCGGCCGAGCCGACCGGGCCGGCCGAGCAGTCCGGGCCGACTGGGCAGTCCGGGCCGGCCGCGCCGGCGTCGGTGGACGCGATTCCCGCCCGACTCGGTGAGCTGGATCGGCTGGTGGAGCGGGTTCGAGCCGCCGGGCTGACGGTCCGGGTGAGCACCAGCGGGGAACCGGCCGCGTTGCCGGTCGGGGTCGACCTCGCGGCGTACCGGATCGTGCAGGAGTCGTTGACCAACGCCCTGAAGCACGGCGACGGCGAGGCCGACCTGGAGATCGCGTACCGGCCGGCCGAGGTGGTGGTCACGGTGGAGAATCCGGTCCGCCCCGCGCACCGCGGCCTGCCCGGCGCGGCTCTGGTCGGGGCGGGCGCGGGTCTGATCGGCATGCGGGAGCGTGCGGTGGTGCTGGACGGCCGGTTCGCCGCCGGGCCACGGGACGGCCGGTGGCGGGTCCGGGCCAACCTGCCGACCGCCGAGCCGGCGTCGTGACCGGCCGGGTGGACGAGCCGATCGCCGGGCGTCGAGGGGTGCCGATCCGGGTGGTGCTCGCCGACGACCAGCCGGCGGTACGGGCTGGGCTGGCGCTGATCCTCTCCGCCGCGCCGGACGTCGAGGTGGTCGGCGCGGCCGGCGACGGCGACGAGGCGGTTCGGCTCTGCCGCGACCTGCGCCCCGACGTCGCCGTGCTGGACGTACGGATGCCGCGCCAGGACGGCATCGCGGCCACCCGCGAGATCGTCGCCGACGGGCACACCGACGTGCTGGTGCTGACCACCTTCGACCTCGACGAGTACGTCTTCGGCGCGCTGCGGGCCGGCGCGGCCGGCTTCCTCCTGAAGGACACCGACGCGGCCGGCCTGGTGGCGGCGGTACGGACGGTGGCCCGCGGCGAGGGGTTCATCGCCCCGGCGGTCACCCGCCGACTGATCCGGGCGTTCGCGGACAGCGTCCCGGACGCCCCGGAGGGCAGCCGGGCGGCGGTGGCCGCGCTCACCCCCCGGGAGCGGGACGTGCTGGCCTGCCTGGGGCTGGGCCTGTCCAACCAGCAGATCGCCGACCGACTGGCCCTGGCGGAGAGCACCACCAAGACCCATGTCAGCCGGATCCTGGCCAAGCTGGCGCTGCGTAGCCGGGTGCAGGCGGCCATCCTGGCCCAGGAGCTGAACCTGCCCGCGCCGCCAACGCCCTGACCGGTCGGGGTCGCCGGCAGCCCGGCCCGGCGTGGAGCCGCTGCTCAGGGCGTGTCAGGCTGATGCGGTGGGGAACGAGCCGGGCGACGCGGAGCTCAGTGCCACGCTGCGCCGGATCGAGCGGGCGGCGGGCGCGCTGGCCACCGGCAGCGTGGCCCGGATGGACGAGACGCTGCCCTGGTTCCGGTCCCTCCCAGCGGACCAGCGTTCCTGGGTCATGCTGGTGGCCCAGGCCGGCGTCCGGTCCCTGGTGCAGTGGCTGAGCTCCGGCGGCGGCAGCGCGGACAGCACCCAGGAGGTCTCCGACGAGGTCTTCGCCGCCGCGCCGCTGGAGCTGGCCCGTTCGATCACCCTCCAGCAGACCGTGGCGCTGATCAAGGTCACCATCGACGTGGTCGAGGAGCAGGTGCCCCACCTCGCCGCGAAGGGCGAGGAGCAGCAACTGCGCGACGCGGTGCTGCGCTTCTCCCGGGAGATCGCCTTCGCCGCCGCCCGGGTCTACGCCCGTGCCGCCGAGTCACGCGGCGCCTGGGACGCCCGGTTGCAGGCGCTGCTGGTCGACGCGCTGCTGCGCGGGGACTCCCCGGACGTGCTGGCCAGCCGCGCGGCGGCGCTGGGCTGGGCGGACGCCCCGCCGGTGGCGGTGGCGGTCGGGCGCTCCCCGGGCGGTGAGGTCTCGGCCGTGCTGCACACCGTCTACCGGCTGGCCCGCCGGATCGGGGCCGAGGTGATCGGCGGGGTGCACGGTGACCGGTTGGTCGTCGTGCTCGGCGGCGCCGCGGACCCGCTGGCGGCGGCGGACAAGCTGCTGACCGCGTTCGGCGAGGGCCCGGTGGTGGTGGGCCCGGCGGTGCCGAGCCTGGACGAGGCGACCGAGTCGGCACGGGCCGCGCTGGCCGGGTTCCGCGCGGCGCCGGCCTGGCCGACCGCGCCCCGGCCGGTGTCCGCGGCCGACCTGCTGCCCGAGCGGGCGCTGGCCGGTGACGCGGAGGCCCGGCGGCGGTTGCGGCACGACGTGTACGCGGTGCTGGTCCGTGCCGGCGGCGAGCTGCTGGAGACGCTGGACGCCTACTTCAGCGCCAGCGGCACGCTGGAGAGCGCCGCCCGGGCCCTGTTCGTGCACCCGAACACGGTGCGCTACCGCTTGCGCCGGATAGCCGAGGTCACCGGCTTCTCACCGCTGGTCCCGCGGGACGCGTTCGCGCTCCAGATCGCGCTCACCGTCGGCCGGCTCGACCCGGTGGTCCCGGTGGTCTCGGTGGTCCCAACCCAGACAATGAACCCAGCCAACACCAAAACCGTGCAGACAGGCGATGATCACCGCCGATCTTTGTAGGATCCCGACAAAGCTTCTAGTGCGGTTTGGTCGAGGGCGGCACAGCGCTACCCACGCGTATCCGGGAGAGTCATAGACGTGCTCGCCGTACTCTCGCCCGGCCAGGGCTCCCAGAAGCCCGGCTTCCTGACTCCGTGGCTCGACCTGACCGGTGCCGAGGCGCGGCTGCGCTGGTGGTCCGCGCTGGCCGGGGTCGATCTGGTGCACCTGGGCACCGCCGCCGACGCCGACGAGATCAAGGACACCGCGCGCACCCAGCCGCTGCTGGTCGCCGCGGCGCTGCTCGCCGCCGAGCACCTGCCGATGTACGACGTGAGCGTCACCGCCGGGCACAGCGTCGGCGAGCTGGGCGCGGCAGCGCTGGCCGGAGTGCTTCCCGCCGAGGCCGCGATCACACTGGCCGGCGTACGCGGGCGGGAGATGGCCGCCGCCTGCGCGCTGCAACCGACCGGGATGGCCGCCGTGCTGGGCGGGGACCCGGACGAGGTGCTCGCCGCGATCGAGACGCACGGGCTCCACGCGGCCAACCGCAACGGCGCCGGTCAGGTCGTCGCCGCCGGGGCGCTGGACGGCCTCGACAAGCTCGCCGCCGAGCCGCCGGCGAAGGCACGGATCATCCGGCTCCAGGTGGCCGGCGCTTTCCACACCCCGTACATGGCGCCGGCGGAGGCCGCGCTCGCCACGGTGGCCGGCGGGATCACCCCGGCCGATCCGGCCCGGATCCTGCTGTCGAACCTCGACGGCGCCGCGGTCAACCACGGTCGGGACATGGTGCAGCGGCTGGTCCGCCAGGTCACCGCCCCGGTCCGGTGGGACCTCTGCATACGCACGCTGGTCGATCTCGGGGTCACCGGCGTCATCGAGCTCCCCCCGGCCGGCACCCTGGCCGGTCTGGTGAAGCGGGAGCTGAAGGCCACCGGCGCACCGGAGATCGTCACCCTGAACACCCCGGACGACCTGCCCGCCGCCCGCGACCTCATCGCACGGCACGGCATGGCGCCGAGCCACAAGCCGACCATCCGGTTCCGGGTGGTGGTGGCCCGGGCCGCCGGCACCTTCGCGCCGGCCGAGGGCCTCGCCGAGGGTGCGACGCTCCGGTCCGGCCAGGTGATCGGTCACGTCGTCACCCGCCAGGGGCAGGTCGAGGCGACCGCGCACGGCAGTGGCGTGCTCACCGAGTGGCTCGCCCACCACGACGACCCGGTCGCGCCGGGCCAACCGCTCGCCCGCATCGGAGGACAGAACTAATGGCTGGAAGCCGGATCGTCGCCCTGGGGCACTACCAGCCCTCCCGGGTGGTCACCAACGACGACCTCGCCCGCATGGTCGACACCAACGACGAGTGGATCCGGGACCGGGTCGGCATCGTCACCCGGCGGATCGCCGACGGTGAGACGGTGGCTGACATGGCGGCCGCGGCCGCCGGCAAGGCGCTGGCGAACTCCGGTCTCAGCGCCGCCGACATCGACCTGGTCGTGGTCGCCACCTGCACGTCGGTCGACCGCAGCCCGAACGTGGCCTGCCGGGTCGCCGCCAAGCTCGGCATCACCGCCCCCGGGGCGTACGACATCAACACCGCCTGCTCGGGCTTCGCGTACGCGCTGGGCACCGTCGACCACGCGATCCGGGCCGGCGCGTCGCGCAACGCGATCGTGATCGGCGCCGAGAAGCTGTCCGAGTTCACCGACTGGACCGACCGCTCGACCTGCATCATCTTCGCCGACGGGGCGGGTGCCGCGGTGGTCACCGCCACCGGCGACGACGAGCCGGCCGGGGTCGGCCCGGTGGTCTGGGGCTCGGTGCCGGAGAAGAGCGATGCGGTCCGGATCGAGGGCTGGCGCCCCTACATCAAGCAGGAGGGGCAGGCGGTCTTCCGCTGGGCCACCACCGCACTGGCCCCGCTGGCCCTGCAGGCCTGCGAGCGGGCCGGGGTGGCCCCCTCCGAGCTGGCCGCGTTCGTGCCGCACCAGGCCAACGCGCGGATCATCGACGGCATCGTCAAGCGGCTCGACATCCCGAACGCGATCATCGCGAAGGACATCGTCGAGTCCGGCAACACCTCCGCGGCGAGTGTGCCGCTGGCCCTGTCCAAGCTGGTGGAGCGGCGGGAGGTGCCCTCCGGGGCGCCGGTGCTGCTCTTCGGCTTCGGCGGCGGCCTGACCTACGCCGGCCAGGTCGTCCGGTGTCCCTGAGTCTCGCCTCGGCGCGCACGCGCCGAGGCGAACGCCGGTCGGCGCGGCCCGCCCCCCCCCGCCACCCCCCCCGAGAGGGCCCACCCCCCCAAACCCCCGCCGAGATCACCCCCCGCCCCGCCCCGCTC